>CADABA010000028.1:5186-34737 GCA_902785985.1 uncultured Lachnospiraceae bacterium | reverse complement strand
GGGACTCCACTTATAATCCTTCAGGCAATGAACTCCTTCTCCTTCTCCATCAAAGATCATGTCGCCATCCGGCTCGGGATAAACACGAGTCGGGTTTATTTTAGTTACTTTACCGTTTTTATCCTCACACTTTATTTCCCAAAATGACAGTATTCCGGCAGGCGATTTTCCCGGTCCGCGAAATTGAAATCCTGCATACCCGCAGACATGGTCATCAGTATGTACCCGTACATACTGACTGTTCAGTGAAGAATAATCCAGATCGAAGTTCGCCAGACTGCAATACGTGTAATCCGGAACATAATCCGCCTTAAAATCGATTGCGAACTCGGTATATCGTCCCATGTCCCCGGTTTTCATCCATCCTACGATATACGAAGCGAGGTTTTTACTCATCCTGTTATAGTCTGCTGTTTCGCTGGCGGAAGGGAAATCGATCAATTCAGTCCAGTTTATATCAGTGCTCTGATTCGTTGACACCACATTTTCTTTCATTTGTTTACTTCCCCAGATCGACTCATTTTCCGGTATAAATATAATCTTCAAGAACGCCTCGGCGTTCTTGCCGCGACGTGCGCGGCGCGTAAGCGCCTTCCACTGCACACGTCTGCAATCCGCCGTGCCTAAGCATGCGTAACAATGCTCCAGTGGAGCATTGTGTAGCTGAGGCTTTTATTCTTCATCGCGAGATTGTACTCACGATGAAAGCAAGTTTCACTTTGTGCGCATCTCACGACTGAAGTCGCGAGTATTGCGCGATGAAGAATAAAAAAGGATCTCCGCCGACCCGGAGAACGACGATCCCAGATCACAGAAATCCTCTGGAAATAAAGCTTGTCAGCTTTTTGTTAAATATTTCTTGTCAACTAAAATACAATCTTAAGGCGTCCAAATTCTTCTGCAATCTATCGAAAGCCCGACAGATACAGGGAACTCTGTTAAAAGTCAACATTTGATAGGTTTTTTGCTCCAGATAAGATGTCCATAATCTCTTCCCGAGATTTTTCCTCAACAACAGGATTCTCTAAAAGCCACAAATACTCCAGGTTTGTCAATCCAGAAAGAGCACCGATGTCGCTGATTTGGTTTCCAGCCAAACCCAAGTCTGTCAGGTTTTTCAACCCGGAAAGAACACTGATGTTGCTGATCCGGTTTCCACCCAAATGCAAATCTGTCAGATTTGTCAAACCGGACAGAGCACTGATGTCGCTGATTTGGTTTTCCCACAAAATCAGTTCTGTCAGGTTTATCAACCCGGACAGAGCACTGATGTCGCTGATTTGATTTTCCTGTAAATCCAGATCTGTCAGGTTTTTCAAACCAGACAAAGCACTGATGTCGCTGATTCGATTTTCATACAATTGCAACAATGTTAGGTTTATTAACCCAGACAGAGCACTGATATCGCTGATCTGATTTTCCTGTAAACACAACGTTGTCAGATTTGTCAATCCAGACAAAGCACTGATGTCGCTGATCTGATTCTCCCCTAAATACAACGTTGTCAGGTTTTTCAAACCAGACAAAGCACTGATGTCGCTGATCTGATTTTCCCATAAATACAACGTTGTCAGGTTTTTCAAACCAGACAAAGCACTGATATCGCTGATCTGGTTTACAGGTGAATACAACTCTGTCAGGTTCGTCAAACCAGACAAAGCACTGATGTCGCTGATTTGGTTTTCACCTAAACCCAAATCTGTCAGGTTCGTCAAACCAGACAAAGCACTGATGTCGCTGATCTGGTTTTCACTTATATACAACGTTGTCAGGTTTTTCAAACCAGACAGCGCACTGATATCGCCTATCTGGTTTCCACCTAAACCCAAATCTGTCAGGTTCGTCAAACCAGACAAAGCACTGATGTCGCTGATCTGGTTTTCCCCTAAATACAACGTTGTCAGGTTTTTCGAACCAGACAGCGCGCTGATATCACTTATCTGGTTTCCATTCAAATCTAAGTAGGTCAGGTTTGGCAGCTCAGACAGAATGCGAATATCGCTGATCTGATTATAAGAAAAACAAAGCTCTGTCAGATTTTGCAGACTATATATTGCGCTGATGTCGCTGATCTGATTGGAAATAAGTTCTAATCTAGTAAGATTCTTAAATTCAGACAGTCCCGTAATGTCCGTTATTTTCTGATCATCGCTATCACCGACGTAATGAAGGCTGGTCAGTGATAACGCATCTGCTTTTAATATCTCCCTGTCCCCTATTTTCAGTGCATCCTGTATCGCTTTTTTAAGTACGGGATCCGGAATCACAACCACTTCAGACAAATCGTCCTCTGAAGAAGTTACTTTCGAAAAGCTGATTCCTTTATCCTCTTCTGTCTGCGACACAGGATTTTTGTCCACACTCGTAGAAAATCCTTTCCTGACCAACACGACAGCTATAACTGCCACAATCAGGATGGCAGGTAAAGAGATTGCCAGCCATTTTATAAAGTTGGCATTCTTCTTCTTTGAAACGTTCTTCATATAGGGGGACGCATCCTGCCATTGTATGTCTGTTGATGCGTCTGTCATCGAATTCATATCGGCGAATCCTCCAGATTCGTTCATATACCCTTGATCGTAGGAAATATGCTGATTTTTTCTGCGAATTACTCTGTATCCGCAGGAAGGACAGTAAATGTTCCCATCAGGTATCTGCTTTCCACATCGTGAACAAAACATAGTTTTCCTCCAATTATATTATACTGTATGGCATTTTCTGATCTGGTATTAATCGCCAAATCAGATTATTCATCAACAGCGATTAGTGCCTTACTTATCTGATCTGTCATTTCTAACTGCTGGGTACCATTCAAATAAAATAAACTGCAGCTTTCGACTCCTCCTGAGCTTTCGTGTTGCTGCACGAGGTTAATGAAACCATCTAAATTGAAGGCAGAACAATTGTCAATTTTTTCATTTTCATACTTCACTCCCCCTGTTTTTCAGTTAGTAATTATCAATAAAGCCGAAGGGCAGAAGCGGTAGCCGACGCCACTATTATAGCACATACAAACGCTATTCAGTTCCTCAAAAAAAAGCCGTTTCACAGTGTTATTCAGTTAGTCATGCCCTTCCGAAAATGATGCCAAATACCGGGATCGTACCCATCCGGATATTTCGGTCAAAGGGGAAGGTGTTTCGTACCCCGGGCAATGTGGCAAGAACGCCGAGGTATTTTTGAAATCCACAAAAAAGAAGCCCACCACCCCTCAGGTGATGAGCTTCAGTTCTTCGTTTCAGATCGAAGTTCTGATTTGCTGCCATTTATTAGCAGTTGCTCTTCTTCTCTGCAGCCATGTATTCAATGGTTGATCTTCTTACTGGTTCTGTCTGATAGGAAGCACCTTCCTGATATTACCTGAAAACATATACATGCTCAATTCCACCCTGATCTCTCGTGATATAGATCAATGTTTCCCCGGACGTCCTGACGCCAAATGGCTTTTTTACCGTTTCAAATATTGTATACCAACCAAGGATTTCTTCCTCGTGCAAATTATCGGAAAACCGATACCCATCAAGCCCCGGGAGACTCCCGGGATCACGAATTATACTATACCCGCTTTCCTCAAACCTGCTTTCCAGCTGAGCAGCACCTCCTGCCTTAAGTGTAAAACAAATATCTGCTTTCCCGGTGTTTCGTGTATTTGTTATTTCCCCCTCTTCTTTCGTACATATGTCCTTAATGCTGACGCTGCTTACAGATTCAAAATATTCAGCAAGTTCTGCAGTTTGTTTCTTTTTATTTCCTCGCAACGGATTCATCAGCATGATTATTGAACCTCCCATAACAGCCAAAATGATTATGAATATCACGAATTTCAATATTCTGTTTTTCCGATCATCCACCGTTTCACCTCTGCAATCATTCCCATTTGCTTTTCCGGGAATAAAGAAAAAACTAATTACATTTTGCTGCAGCTTTCGGACATTTTCTCAGTTCTTCGACCATCTGGGTAGTATTCCACTTTTTCCTCCCGATAATATCCGTAGTAATCTTACCGTTATTATCGCGATACACGACCCACCCCTCAGATCTTCTGTTACTTCCCGGCGAACGCCATTTGTTGAAATGTTTGTCCTGCCTCGGTTCATACCATGCTTTTGTCCATGGAAGTACCCCCCCGAAAAGACCAACGAGACCACTCAGCCCATAATACACTGTTCCGTCTGCCGCCAGCACCGGAGCACCGTTTACCTTTCGGGCAAACTCTGAGGCAACATTACTATTCTTATGATCCAGATGTCCCGTATTGCAGCCTTCCAAAATCAGATTATCCATATCCTTATTATCAAGACTGCGGATATCAGCTTGACTCATCCTGAAATTTTTATTATCACTGATCACATTCGGATTAGCATGTGAAAAAATAATCACTGTATCAATACTCACTGTTTCGCCGTTTTCTACGCCCATGGCATTCCAGCTTTCTTTAAAGCTTTCCGCATCCGATTGCCTGATCATGTGAACTTTTGAGATATCATATCCATACTGCCTGGCAAGCTGCCATCTCTGTGTTTCAGAATGTTTCTTTGATTCATCCATATAAAAAATATAACAGTCTGTTCCTTCCGGATCCACCCAGATGACAGGATTATTATAACAGTACTGATATAGATTGAGCGTCTCCGGTCTTGACGGATTCAAATAGCGATCACGATCTCGGGAGAGAAATCTTCCCATGAAAGATGAGTACTCCCGTGTTGCAGTTCTCCATGTTCCCGAAATGGGATTCAGATAAAGCCCGGTATATCCGATACAGCCCGAATCGCCGGCACCATTTCCGGTATTCCTGATAATTCTTCCGAACGAATCATATTTTCTTGTTCCCGAAAATGCAGTCAGTCCATCATCAGCCGGAGACAGTTCACTTCTTACAGAACCTTTTTCATCACACAGATATATATTCCACTCTTCTCCTTTGAACCTGCCAAGTACCTGATCGTCACGGACAAAACTCTGCACAGCTCCACCCTGATGAATCCCGATGATCGGCATTGAACTTTGACTGTAGTCATACCAGAAACTGCGTTCATCCCCATCATTTTCATGCTCTGACACTATATGCCCGAGACTGTTGCTCTTTATGTGAAGGGTGCCCTTAACAGTCGAGATACTGCTCAGATGACCGCAGGAATCATATTTCCGTACTTCACGGCCGGATTGATCCGAGCAGTCCACTTTCGTTAGTCTTCCACATCGGTCATAGGTGTATGAATACTGCTTTGCCGTTCCGCTTTCTGTTTCCGTTACCCTGCTGGATACAAGCTGGTCCAATACATTATAACGATTTTCGGTTATCAGACCGTCCCTAAGTGAGCGGATACAGTTTCCGAAAGAATCATACTCATATTTTTCTCTCATCTCGATTCTGTCAGGACCTGAAAATTCCGTCACCGTCATCAGACGGTTCATTTTGTCATAGGTGTAATTGAATACTTCTGCTTTATATTTATCCTCGTTCCATTCCGTAATCTTTCTTGACAGAACATTTCCCAAAGCATCGTAGCGGAAATTATACTCTGCAACAGGGCGTTTTCCTGATCTTTGTGTTAATCTCACCAGCTTGCCGGATTTATTATATATGTATTGCTCCGTGAGGGAATGCGGGCCGGCATGCCCGATCTCCCTGCGGCCGATCTGTATATCCTTTTCATTAACACGTCCGCAGTCGTCATATCTGTAAGCGACAGATAATCCTTCTGTCGTTAATTCAGACAGTCTTCCCTGAACATCGTAGTCATAGCAATACTCTTTCTTATCCGGATAGATTATTTTTTGCGTTCTGCCGGCAGGATCCATAGTATAGGTCAGTCTGCTGTGATTTGCGTCAAGGACCGATCTTAATCTGCCATAATAATCGAAGTCTGTCCTGAAATCCCCTGTCCAGTCGGACACCTGCTTCTGCTGTCCGAGTTCATTGTAGGAATAATCAGCCTTTCTTCCGTCTCCGTAATAAATTGAGCGGAGTCTTCCTGCTTTATTGTATTGATATCGGGTCTCTTCTCCCTCCTCATTAATGAACAGATCAGGGTCGGACTTGATTCCACTGTATTTCCAATATGCAGTATTCCCCAGCGCATCCGTTCTGGAGATCATCCGTCCGTCTCTGTCGTATCCCCAAAGAGTAATATTGATCCCGGAATTATCGGAATTGATCACTTTAAGCGGATCAGAAAAAATGCGGTTCGCTTCGGCGGATGAAAGATTCCCGCGCAGCATCCCGGTAAGTCTTCCAAGCGGATCATAGCTGTACCTTGTCACATTTCCGTCTGCATCCCGCATAGCTTTTATTCTGCCTGACGGGGAATAGGAATATAATGTTTCCCTTCCAAGCGGATCAGTCACGCGTATCGGATTATCGGCATTATCATAATCAAGGGTCTTTACTATGCCTTCTGAGTCTCTTATTCTTTTCTTTCTCCCCAGAGAGTCGTAATCATAATAGAGTGCATATCCACCGGAACGCTGCTCCTTAACCGGTCTTCCGGCAGGATCATATTCCATATGCAGAGAGTACCCGTCTTTCCACAGCATATTCTTTAATGATCCATCCGAATAATACTCATATTTCGTATCCTCTGCGATCCCGTCCGATCTGCGAATGAGCCTCCCCATTTTGTCATACATGTATTCTACAACACTGCTGTCAGGACGCTCCAGTTTCATAATATTTCCATCCGGGGCATAGCAGTACCTGCAGACACTGCCATCCTCCAGTATTCTTCGAACCATTCTCCCTGCCCTGTCATATTCGTACTTTCGGATACCGCCATCGGGCAGCTCCATCGTACGGATATGGTTCATGGAATCATAGGTCCACCTCGTAACTGCATCATCCTCTTTTCTGGTGAGACAGTTTCCGTTAGAATCATAGGAATACTCCAGCCTTCCCCCTTCAGGATATACGACTGCACTGAGTCTTCCCATTTTGTCGTATTCGCGTTTTGCTGTACCGCCGTCAGGAAATCTGATTTCAGACACATTTGATCTGCTGTCATATGAATAATATCTGCTGTATCCGTCTTTATTGACAGTTTCCTGAATTCTTCCTGCCTGATCATATTTCCATTTTTCAATATAACCGTCAAAGTCTCTGACAGCCGCAAGACGTCCATGCTCATAAGTGTACACGCGTTCCCGGCCCAATGCATTCGTCACTTTCAGTAGCCTGTCGCAGGCATCATATTCGTATCGGGTCTCTGCACCTGTCGGATCAGTTTCAAGTACCAGGCGTCCGTTTTCATCGTACGCGTAATGCCAGCCAAATCCTGTATCATTGGAAGATTCGGCAAGGAGCCCTTTATCGTTATAGCGGAAAAATTCATTTGTTCCATCCGGATTTGTAATCTGAGCGAGAAGACCATCTTTATAAGAAAAAACTGTCTCTCTTCCCATATTATCGGTGAACCGGGTCATTTGCCCATATTCGTTGTATTCCGCAGAAGTGCTTCCACAGTCCGGTACTTCAGAACCGGTCTGATTCCCATTCTGATCGTAAGTAAAAAGGCTGGTATTTCCAAGTGGATCTGTAAATGAAATAATATTTCCTGCCTCATCAAATTCACGTTTATAGATATTTCCGTTCAGATCCCTGTAAGAGATTCGTTGATTATGATCGTTATATTCTATTACCTCTTTTCCATCCGAATATTCTGCCTCTACGATCCTGCCTTTCTCATCATGTCGATAAACTGTTCTCGATTCATCTCTGTCACGCAAACACACACAATCGCCCTTGTAAGTAATAAATGCTTCCGTACCATCCGCCATACGTTGATACTCAACCCGATTTTCCTCATCATATCTGTTTTCCAGGCGAGCGACTCCGTCCGAACCGATTACTTTCTTCAGTCTCCCTGCATCATCATATTCGTAGGAAAGAGAAAGACCATCAGGATATAGCGCAGTAACAAGATATCCCTCCCGGTAGGTATACAATACCTGCCTGTCGGAGTGATCATTTACCTTCTCCAGAAATCCGATTTCATTATAGGTAAAAGACAGACTGTTCTTATATTGATCACACACACGAATAAGCTGCCCATTACTGTTATATTCGAAATTTAAATCTCCTGTCCCGGAAAGAGACCTTCTTTCCGTAAGTGTTCCGGACTCGTTAAAAACATACACATCTCCTTTGCAGCGATGATATGTATACCCCTTCTCCAGCGTTTCTATAAAATCGAAGCTGCCAAACCGACTTTTCCATATTCCCTTTTCAACCTCGAAAAAGGCCTCTACAGTCCCATCCCCCCAGCAAATTGTTAAGTCATCTCCTTTAACAGAAAGTGAGATTTCGAAATTATGACTCCAGCCTGCCCCCATAACGCCGAGCACAGGAAGGATCGAATTATAATGTCTCACAAATTTCAGCTCGGAAGGACCATGAATATTCAGCTCTGCATTTTCTTCAACATAGTTCCCGGTCACCATGTCAACAGGATCCCCGTCATAAGAAGATGTATCTGTCCCTTTTCCTTTAAAGATTTTTCCGATCTTGAAGAGAAAATCCGTTATTTTTTTCCATGTTTCTCTTATTTGGTTTTTAAGCGATTCAGTGAGCGATTCTGTTCCGCAGATTTGCTTCTCTGTTCTCTCATAAGCAGCAGCGATTGAGAGAAGACCGTTCTTCATTGCTCTGACAGAGGCAGACTGCGTTTCAATCTGAGCAGCCGTTCTCACACATGTCCTGCTTAATCCGGCAAATGAATTTGACCATCCGCTCATATTGGAAGAAGTATTTCTCAGATCACTGGCGATATTACCGATCTCCTGTCCAATTGTTTTCAGGACTTCAGCTATTCTTTTCAAATCATCCGGGCTTACATAAAATGAACTCATTGATACCCTCCTTTTTTTAATACTGTGCACATATTCGGCTCATAATAATCATATCACATATAAAGCAGGCTGTTTCTCCCTGCGATGAATGGCACGGAAACCCGGACGAATGGCTTATAATTTCCCGAGCCGACAAAAGTATGCGTGCCGGCAGCGGGACAGTCATATTATTTGCATAGCGCTTTTATTCTTCATCGCGCAATACTCGTGTCTTTAGACATGAGATACGCGCGCAAAGTGATGCTTACCTTCATCGTGAGTACAATCTCGCGATGAAGAATAAAAGCCTCAGCTACACAATGCTCCACTGGAGCATTGTTACGCATGCTCAGGCACGGCGGATTGCAGACGTGCGCAATGGAAGGCGCTTATGCGCCGCGCACGTCGCAGCAAGAACGCTGAGGCGTTCTTGAATAATCATTTACAACCGGATTTTATAAAAGAACCGATATCAAAGGTATCACGCCGGAAATTGATTGGAAAAAAAATAAGTGCAGATGTCCGATTAAATTACTCTCTGACAACTGCTTATTATGGTACAAAAAAGAAGTCCACCACCTCCTCAGGTGATGGGCTTCATGTATCGTTTCATACTTATTTGAATATTGAATCTGACGAGTCTGTCTTATGACCAACAAGAGCCGTAATCTTCCTTATATCACATGACCCTCTGTTCAGACAACACAGCAGCTGATGCTGTTACTCAACCATATCTTCATAGCAGTCATCGCATACGAATACCATCATTCCGGCAAGATTTTCATAATGCTTTGTTGCTCTCTCATCACAGAACATACAGTATTTGCTGCAATCCCTGCACACATAAGCCATCTCTCCTTCAGAATTCTTATATGCCACAGATGGTTTATGGTAACACCAATCACACTCTTCATTTACGAGATGCGGCATCTTTAAAAATACGATCAGAGCTGCCAGCGCAATCACTCCTCCAACTATCCCAGCCAGCATTATTATTAAATTCTTATTAGGAGCAGAGGTTGCAGGAGATCTATTAGGACCCTGATCTACAGGTGCTCCACACTTGGGACAGAATCGTGCATTTTCAACCGGCGTACCACAATTTCCACAATATCTCATTTTATATCCTCCTTTTTTAACAAGAATTGATGTACGTGTCAGATAAAGCCTTGTCATTCTTCGTTTCCACCGGTTTCTTTTGTGCATCCGCGGCACCGGAACCGGTCAGCTTTCACATTTGTGCTTTCGTTTTTAACTGAATACATTATCACATGTCTCATCAATCTCTTTGTTACTGTGACCTTTAAATATGTATAAAAAGATCTAAAAAAGTTGTGGTTTTTTCCGAAACACTTTTCAATTTCTCGCTTAATGGAGACTTTCTCGCTTTCAGAGCATTCACAGCTCTCACTGCGCAGTACAGGGAATCTCTCTCATTTTACAGAATGTCTCCATGGCTGACCCGGCCGGGCAGATCACGGAGATCTCCTTCGCGCTGGAGCTATAGCCCGTCGACAACGCGTTATAGTCGATGTCCACGACGCTCGCCGGTATATAGACTGTCGAGTAGTCTCCTCCGTCCTGGAAAGCATAGTCACCGATCCCGGTCATGCCTTCCGGGACCTTCACCTCACCGGTCAGGGATGCCAGGCAGGCCAGCAGTTTCGTCCCCGCCTTGTCGGTCAGGAAGCCGTCCTTCGACGCATAGACCGGATTGGCTGGATCCACTTCAAAAGCCCTGCAGTCGATGCTCCCGAAGGCAGCCGGTCCGATGGATGTCACGTTTGGTCCGATCTTCAGCTTTTCGATCTTCACGTCTCCAAGCAGGTTCTTGTCGTCGTCACGGTGCCCATAGGAGCTATAGAAGGCCTCCTGGCCGATCTTCTCCAGACTCTCCGGAAAATCAAAGGCTTTCATGGCAAAGTCACCGCTGAAAGCGCGCTCTCCGATTTCGGTCAGACCCTCGTTGAACTGCACGTCGGCAAGGGCTTCACAGCTCGCAAACGCCTCTTTACGGATCCGTACAAGGCTCCCTGGGAAGGCCACGGCAGTCAGGGAATAGTCCCATCGGAATGCGCTGTCCCCGATCTCGGTCAGACCCTCAGAAAGTGTCACCTTCCTCAGGACATAGCACCTACAAAAGGCCTCGGCCGGAATCACGGTAATCCCGGCGGGAACTGTGATTTCTGAAAGATACGTGCTCCTGAACGCTCCTTCACCCAGCTCCTTGAGACCTGCAGGCAGCTCCACAGCCTCCAGATAGCTATTTTCAAAGGCAGAGACCCCGATGCGAACCAGGCTCTCCGGCAATGTCACAGCCTCCATTTTCGTGCCTTGGAAGGCATAATCACCAATGGTCTCTACGCCTGCAGGCACTTCATAGCTCCCACTGTAGGGAATGTTACTGCACGGGCAGAGGATCAGCTCCTTCCCGTCCGCCGAATAGAGCACTCCGCCATCCGCTTTGAAGGCTTCATTTCCCTCCGCCACGCAGATCTCCGTCAGATCGAGGCATCTGTTAAATGCTTCCGGACAGAAGGTTCGGAGCGTCTTCGGAAGTTCCAGTCGTTTGAAATATGTGTGATTATCTTCATCTACGAACAGTTCTTTCTTACTTCCGATTCCGGTCACCGGCACCCCGCTGATCTCCTCCGGAATCGTGAGTACCCGGTCCTCACCGTCATAGCTGAGGACCGTTGCGTGATCCGCGTAGACCCGGGACGTCAGCACGCCATGGGGTGTCTCCGTCTTCTCGATCCGATAGATGCCGGTCTCCGGCGCGTGTTCTGTGTCCACCGGAAGACCGTTCTCTTTCGCCCAGGTCTCCGCATAAGACCCCGGCGAGCAGTAGATGGTGAGAGAATACAGATGCTCATAATTCCCGGTCTCTTCATTGTAATCTCCGAGTTCAAAGGGGAAGACGCTCTCTCCGATCCTGATCAGAGAATCCGGAAGCACGAAGGATGTGTCGGCCGGATAATCTTCGAAGAGTTCATTTTCAAGGCCGACGACTCCTTCCGACACCACGACAGTTCCCGTGCAGACCGTCGGCGCCAGCAGTACGGTATCGCCCGCACGGTTGGTCAGCAGTCCGTTCCGTTCGGAGTAGACCGGATTGTCCGGTGATACCACGAAGCTCCGGAAACGGATCTCCCCGAAGGCATCCTCCCCGATATAGGTTAGGTCTTTTCCGATATGGAGGGAGACATCCTGGATCCGAGTGTTGTCGTCTCCGAACCGGAAGCCGAAGGAGGAGAAGGCCATGCCCCCCACCTCCTCCATCGAATCCGGAAGCTTCGGCGCATTCAGAGCTACGCACTCGAAAAATGCGCAGTTTTCAATGATCCTGAGACCCTCCGGAAGCACCACGTCCGTGAGCGGCGCATCGGAAAAAGAGCCGTAGCCCAGTACTTCCGTCCCCTTCGGAACGGTGTAGGAAGCGCCTTTTCCGGCCGGCCAGGCAAGAAGCGTCTTTTTGTCTGCCGAGAACAGGACGCCGTCTACGGAGACGCCCGCTCTGCAGCCCGGAGCGGTCTCGATCGACGTAAGCGAACCGCAGACGGCAAACACACAGGCACCGATTCGTTCAAGACTTGATGGCAGACGGATCGATTTCAGCGCTTTGCAATACTTAAAGGCCGCGTTTCCGATGTACAGAATGCCTTCCGGAAGCTCGACTGACTCTAAGGATCTGCAATCCATGAAGCATTCGGCGCCAATTCCCTTCAGGTTTTTACTGAGCCGAATGCTCTTTAGCGCCCTCCAGTATCTGAACGCGCCGATTTCGAGTGTTTCGACACTGTCCGGAAGTTCCACTTGCTCCACAGTCGAAGTCTCCGAATAGTAGTAGCCACGGATCACAGTCACCGGCAGGGACTGCACTTTTTCCGGGATCGTGAGCGATTTGTCCGTCCCGGCATACCCCCGCATCTCCATGTGATCGCCGTTCCGAATGAAAAAGAGCGTGCCATTTTCTGTCTTTTCTTCGATAACGACCGGCTGTTCCTTCGAAGTCAGTTCATGCACGTCGCTTCCATAAGTATTGCCGTTGACATCCACCACCGTCACCTGTGCCGCCATTTCATAGCCGACCTCCGAGGCGGGACACAGTTCGTAGTGGAAGGTGTTCTCAAGAGACTGGTGCCTGTATGTGATTGCTCCGGTGTGCTTCCAGTTAAAATAAGGCTCCGTCTGGCCCTTTGCGTTCCGAACCGGAAAATAGGGCCCGTAAATGGAACATGCGATGCCCCGATACTTCGTCACATCCACGGTGTTCTTTCCTCCCTGTCCGATTTCTGTATCGTTCAGGCGGATGCTGCGGATCGAGAGCGTATCCGAACCTTCTGTCTGCTGCACGGTCACCGCGACCTCAGGATCCCGTGTTGCATCGAGATCGACCAGTTCCTCGCCTGGCGTCAGGTAAATGCCGAAGCCTCGGTACTGGGCGGTGTCGTCCGAGGATTCCGACTGAATAAAGAGCGGAAGGGTCACAAATTCCTCCTCAGAATCCGTGACGGAAACGATTACCTTCGGATCCATTGGAATGTGCAGTACGTTGTTCTCATCCGGCTTCACCCGGATATCTATGGTTGTGGGAATATAGCCATAACCCTCTCTCAGCTCGAAGACGGAGTAATAGGCGGAGGACATGTTCGCCACCTGCTCCGAAGTCAGCTGCAGGGAAAACTCGTTTTCTTCTGTAACGAAGGCCGGGAAGGTCCAGTCCACCTCCGTTCCTCCCAGCCATTTCCCGGAGTAAGCGGTCAGGAACGAGCGATACTCCTCGGACACAGTACGATCCGTATAGGCCTCCTGTCCTGCTTCCCGGTAGAGCTTTTTGTTGTCTCCCGGGAAATAGAAGGACACGCCGCCCGTGTGGTCGACGTTGCTGTAAGAGACGGTCACAAGCTCGTCAATCGCCGACGTGAGGGCTTTCGTTTCCGCCGGATAGAGCTCGGACAGCTGCTCTGCGAAATCCCTGAGATCGATGATATCGTAGCCCGCACCCTTGCTCTCGACTGCCGCAAGGCCGAAGGCTTTGGTATCTCCACGGCGCCGGAAGACCTCCGTGTAGCGCTCCGTCTCAAGGTCCGCGCCGATCGCGGCAAAAAGGCCGTTCATCGCGGAGACGGTGCTGTCCACCTTTGTAAGATCCATGCAGGAGAGGGTTACATCCGGATCCGAGAACTTCGTCACATTCGCCGCGTAGTAATCGCCGAATTCCTGTACGATCCGCGCCGCGATCGCTTCCGGATCCGAGGTCCTGTTCAGCTCCGACAGGAAGGCGTAATTCCAGCCGTCGCCGGGCTCGAGCTCCTCGGAAGCGATCAGATATTCCGCGTGATCCTTCCAGAGGTTCGCGGACTCGATGCCTCCCATCAGACATGCGTCGAAGCCCACGAAATCCAGCTTTTCTCCCGCTCCGAAGGGAGTCTCAAGGAGCGCTTCCTTCATCTCAGAAAGAAGCAGCGTATCCGAATTATAGAGCTCGTCGCTGCCGTAGCCCCATAAGGGGCCGCCGCCGTGATTCCAGCAGATCAGGGCGTAGTGATCCGCCGGGTAATTGTCATGTGCGAAATTGAGGAAGCTGGAGAAGGTCTCCCTGTCTCCCATATCCGAATTATTCGCGGTGTGGGCGACGATGCGCTCCTTCTCTCCGCGGGAGAGATCCAGTACGTTGTTCTGATCAGCCGGAATATCCCCGGTCCATCTGCGGCTGCCGCCGGTGTAGACAAGGAGGTTGGTATTGTCGAAATCAAGGCCTGCGCTCTCCATTTCCCACAGATCCTTCGTCGCAACACCGAGGCGGCTCTCCAGATTCGAGCCGACCATGTAGACCATGACCGTATAGTTCTTCTTTGCCGCAGGAAGGGATGGATCGATTTCCGTGAGTGCCGCGTCCCCAGGATTCTGCGTCTGGTTCTTCGCGGCAAGGGCGCGGCTGTAGTCGCCGTCTTCCACGCTTTCCGATGCGCCCCCGGAGCCGCCGCTGCTTTCTGCCGACGGACCTGCCCCGTCAGATGTCACCGTGTTTTCTGCTGACGGACCTGCCCCGTCAGAGGCCGACGTGCTCTCTGCCGACGTTCCATCTGTACTTTCGGAAGATATCACGGCACCTGCTCCGCTCTCCGCTGCGGTCCTGCCGGACGCGGAAGAGCCGCAGCCTGTAAGTATCGCTCCGCAGAGCACAAGAGCCGTAAGCTTCCTTATAAGCCAGTTCTTTCTCATGATTCCTTCCTCCTTCCAGAGGCAGCTCCTCAGATCATCCCTCTTCGATCCATCCGGTAAGAACGATTTTCCAAATGCCATGATTGGTTCCCCATTTTAGAATCTTTTTCAATAGTCCTTCTGCTCTTTCGTTCTCTACGCAGCCGTGACATTTCAGTATATGCACGATCAATAAGCAGTTTTTCCTTCTGCAAATCCGCTCACGTCTCAATCGACACTTGTAACGCCCGTCCTGTTCTTATGTACCAAAGCAATCGCTCATCCTGCAGCATAGTCGTCATCAGATTCAAGAACGCCGAGGCGTTCCTGAATGCTCCTTTTCATTATATATTTTTTAGACTGCAGTCAGAAAAGCCGTAGTTTTTTCTGCTACCTGGTACCGAAAGACCCCGGTTTATGTATCCACTCTTTTTCCGCGTCTTCCTTGATATAGGAGCGGACGATTGTTCTGCAATCCAGGCAGAGATCGGAATAAACCTGTACAACTCCAACAGCACCCAAAAATCCCCCTGTCTTATACTTCAGACCGACATTACCGGTCTCAGCTGTCTTTCCCCACGCAATCTCCTTTGCAATTCGTTCACTTCCACAGAAAGGGCATTTCATATGCAGCACCTCCAAAAAAATATCCTGATTGCATTCTCAACCAAATTTACAGCTTATTGCTGTACTCTACAAAAAGTGCATCTGCATTATACTATACGGCACTTTCACCGCCTGATAAAGCACAATAAAAAAGAGGACAGATAATCCATCCTCTTTTATAGGTCAGTCACAAAGTAAGCGTCAGCAGCCCGATCATATTCATAATTTTCTTCCATATCGTTAACTATATAATCTGCTAAATACTTAACTGATTGTTAACTCCTTATAAATTGCAGAATAATCAACTAACTCAGCTCACATCATCCTCCCCAAAAGACACGAGAACGCGAATTACTGCCGCCATAATAAATATTACGGAAGCGACAGAAAATCTGGCGAAAGCTTTTCCGGGAGAAGAATAATGTCCTGAAACCACAAGTATAAACAAGCTGACATATCCACATGCAATGACAGCCAATATTGCATCTATAATTATATGGAATTATAACTGCATTTTTGACCTTGCCATCGAGCATGATTTTCTGTAAACAAAAAAACCGGCAGGCAATGTCATTTAGTAAACAACATTTGACATGAACCGGTTTTCTCGTTGATCAGAGCTTGTATTTGGATTATTTCCTTCTATAAAAATTCCAGGCAGCCTTCACGGACCCAGCATACCCTTGCGCAACCTCTTTCTATCATGGTTTTTCTGATGTTTCTCTTTTAGACTGGCATTGTGTTCCCACTGGTATCTGTACTTATGATCCTTCCAGCCTGTGCTATGTCTTGCACGCCATCTGAACCAGTCAATATCACCTACGCATTTCGCATCCTCCACGAGTTTGCCACGGGGAACCCACTGATAAATGATTCTGTCCTCATCATCGTAAAAGGATTCGCTTCTGATGAAGCGAAGATGACTTGTTCTGGCTCTACGCCCTTCCAGGGCACCGCCATTGTGTTTTTTTCTTCCCTGGCGGGCTTTTTTACCATATCCTGCCTCTGCTGTATTAGTACAAGTATCCTGAAAAACCCTATACATTTTTCGAATTATGCTTTCCGTTGATGAGGCTGACATGTCGGAAAGCTTCTCCTTTTTGCTTTATAGAGCCTCACAATCGATCATCCAGATAAAGAAAAAATTTTTTCATCTTAAGACCATCCTTTCAACTTTTATTTTGTTTCATCCCGTCCGGGGAAAGCTGTTCAAACTTCGATTATTATTTATTCCTTAGTCCCATGATCCGTTCAAAGTCATAATTATGAATAATCTCTTCCGCTTACGTTCAAGAACGTCTCAGCGTTCTTGCCGCGCCGCGCATGCGTTTATCTCAGTGGGGGATTGAAACCCGCCACTGAGACGAGCAGGATATTGACCTATCCCCCGCTTATAGAAGCGGGGATCTTCCCCACTGAGATAAACTAACTGACTTATCTGTCACAACTGCATCTGTATGTCAGCAGAATCCCAATATCGTATATCATCTGGCACAATATGGTGATTCATACATTTTTCCGGTAGAAAAATAATTGTATGACCTGCATCCCCCTGCACAGATCCTTCCATATTCGCAGGTTTTACATTTCCCTGTCAATCGGTCTGGTGTAAAACATCTGTTATAAGAGAATGCATCCGGGTCGTTCCATATTTCTTTCAGTGATTTCTCCCTCAGATTCCCCTCTATAAAATATTCATCATACATAGCTTCGCAGCCACGTACATTTCCGATACTGTCAATTCCGATGCCGGATAAGCCGGCCCGACAGCCGGTAAACACCGCCTTGCCGCTTGGATTTCCCCTTAAATATCCTTCTGCCTCGGTATAATATCCTATGTTGTCGGCTATACCTATTCGAAACTCCGATTCCTTCAAATGGTCCACAACAAATCGTATCACGTTCTCAAAGGAAATATCCGTAGAAAACGCTGCATCCGATGCGTTCCCCATAGGAGAACATGCCTGCAGCTGCCAGGCAAATATGTTCTTTCTTTTCAGGACCTCATACAGCTCATCCAGATGCGATGCATTTCTGCTGTGCAGCGTACTGATCACAGAGACCGGAATACCGCTCTCACTCAATACGTCAATCGCATGTATGGCTCTGCGGAAACTTCCATTTTGCCGAAATGCGTCATGAATTGGTTCCGGCCCGTCTATTGATACCGCAACAGACTCTATATCTACATATTTAAGCTGTGAGATCAGTTTATCAGAGAACATATATCCATTTGTTATGACAGAAACCTTTACATTCCGTTCAGTCAGAGCTTTCGCAATCGTTGCCCAATCCGGACGAATAAACACTTCTCCGCCTATCAGAGACACCCTCTCACAACCGAGATCCGCCAACTGTCCTGCCACTTTCAGACATTCTTCGGTCGACAGCTCATTCTTTCTTGGAGCGCCCGCTTTCGAGCCGCAGTATTTGCAGGAAAAACAGCATGCCAGAGTTAACTCCCATACACAGGAGCGAAGCCGATAATGATATTGTCTTTGAAGCATATTAATTATCTCCTCTTAAACAGATCCCCTATTCTCGACAAAAGACTTTTTTTCCCAACATCTTTAAAAGAATACGGATCTCCAAAATCTGTAAAAGGAGGAGCACCATAAAGATCATTCATATACATCTTCTGTTCTCTATTTATCGCACGATCGGTTTTATTCCCGCAATACGGGCAATAAAATGCCAAAACCAAAATGTTTCTGTTACAATTACTGCAAGACATTAACGTGCTATCCGGATCAGGTTCTTTCTTTTCCTGACCGCAAAACGCACAAAATCTCGCCTCTTCCGGAGTCCTTCTCCCACAGTACATGCAATAAGATACTTTTCCCTCGACGACTTTCTCATTGTCTGCAGCTGAATTGTCACGATCTGAATCAATCCTGTCATGATCAGAATCACTCGGCCATCGAGGCGTATCATATACAGTATCCATGAAAGGATCATCCCCTTGTAAGCCTTGATACATTTCTGGTGAAGCATAAGCAAAACTCATAGAAGAATCCGTTTCTTCTGCTTCATTTCCGGCAGCATCCTCGCCATAATTAATTGCATGAAAAAAGGGATACCTCTCATCATTCACAGTCGTATGATCACTGTTCAGCATCATTTCAGGCGAAGCATATACAAATCCCATCGATGCCTTCTTCTTCATTTACTTGTCCTCCAGTCATTTAATATATACTTTTCTTCTTTACATGGTAATGCTGTCAGAATGTGCACACAGACTCTCCATAATCATGGAATCAGCCAACCTTATCGCTGCACTTGTCAATACTTTTAATAAGCGGGAATGCATTGGTGATCAGAAAATCAATTCTCCTCTTTCTTCCGGATAATAGTAAGTTGTTCGATCATTCATGCTGCACGTTAATGATTAACAGCTATATCTGAAATCTCCACAATAGCCGCCTCTCCGCTGACAGCTATTCATCCGTTTCCCAGCAGTCTGAAGTATGGATATCCTCCTTTATTATAACATCTGTCCTGCAGCAAACGCAAACGATGCGGATCCGAATCAGATCTCAAACACCCTATGGTAAATAAACCCATGATCTGGATACGCTTCATCAATTTTATCTTTAATTGCTGCTTCGAATTCCTTGAGATGTAATTTCATAATAGTATCAGAAAACGAAATACATAATAAACCGCCGGGAATACCTATTGGATGTACAAGCAGTCTGCTGCTGTTACCCGGAATGTATTCGGTTTCTTTTAAATACCCGATAATGTCAGAAAACGTATACTTCCCATTTATGACTACAGTATTGTCAAAATCTTCGAAACGCAGTTTTAATGCAAAAGGATTGGGGATAACCGGGTGGTTTCCGAGGTCGGTCATATGATGCCCCCAACCTCCCTCAGCAAAATAGAACACGTCAGACTTTTGATAAGCAAAACACAGCTCGTCGGGATTTTCAATTTCTTCTGCACATATACGGCTCGTGTCCCTTGTAAACCACCCGTTATTTGACTTCGAATGATGGCATTGAAAAATCGTTACTAAATCCATCCCCGCAGGTTCATAATAATCAAACTGTTCGAATGCACAGTCGATCAATTCACGAACTGTTTTTGAATCATCAAAGCTGAATGATATATTATCGCAGATAAATCTATATGTTTTGATCATAGTGAATACTCCTGTTTGTATTTGAGAAGAAAACCAATTTTCGATATATCATAACCAGTCTAAAGTCAGCACCACGAGTGATTTAACCTATCCTGAGACAGAGACATTGATGTCAGCTGAGGCTGACCCGAATCCCGCGTCAAGTCTCGCGAGTGAGACTTGAATTCTTTTGCAGGAAGCCGACAGTATTCTCATATTTCTTTAAGTTTTGGCAAGATTGTTATCATCTGCCTTCTCACGAAATTATTCCTCAAAAGTCCGAATAAGCTTAACGGGCTGCCATATATGAAGCTGTTTTCTTCCGCATACATTATATCCGGACCCGTAACGGTCACTGTCACAGGAGAGAATGATAACGCATTCATCCTTTGAAGCATATAAGAATCAGAAGAACGTCCCCAGTGGAGAAGCGTCATATGGAAGGGCAAAATGCGGTTTGCCTCTTCCCGATCACAATTCCTGCCAAACGGTATTTTGTTAATTGTTTTTCCTTTCCACCCCATAAGGCAGCGATCGACAGAATCAAAATCTTTCGGTTCAAACCGCGCAACTAATGTATGTCTCATATTTCCTTTTACCTTCTTTAAACGACTCAGTCGATTGAGAAACGTTGCTTCAGATGAACATTGTAATGCGGGAAACTGCGGTGTCATGAAGACACCCAGCCCACTTCAATTTTGTTGGATATTCGGGGATTTTAAGCTCTTAAATTTTACTATACATCTTTTCCTGTCCTGCTGCCAGCTTGTTGTTCCTAAGACGCCCTTGCCTGCCTTTGTCCGTCTCTCGGATCTCGTCCCGTCAGCAGCAAAATATGGACAGCTTTGCCATTCCTGTCATCCATTGTTTATCAAAAGAATTTATAGGTGCCCTGCAAAGATGTATCACGTAATACGGAAATCATGCATTTTATTGACGGGTATTGTCCGACAAAGTAGAATTTAAATAAATTCAGTCAGTCACACATTGACAATGTCTATAAGGAGCGATCATATGACAAAGGGAAATAAAGCAGTCAGAAGCCGCAGGATTACTGCAGCAGCCAAACTACTGTCCGTTATCCTTGCAGCTTCCTGCATCATGCCTGCTTCTGTATGCGTTGGAGCTGAGAACCCGAATCAGGCAGTAACAATGCAGAATACCGGCAATATCGGATCATCAAAGTTCTCTGAACAACAGGGAACTTATTTATCCTATTCAGGCATGTCGGCCGATGACATTCTGAAAAAACTGACGCTCGAGCAGAAAATATGTCAGATGATCCAGCCCGCCGTCTACAGCATTGATTCGAACATCATGGAGGAGTACGATTTCGGATCTGTACTGAGTAAAACAGACGGCTTATTCTTAGGAGGAGCGGAATGGAAAGACCTGATTCTCGACTATCAGCGTGCTGCTCTGTCTTCCGAAGCAGGAATTCCCTTCATATACGGTCAGGATGATGTGCACGGAGTCAATTACTGCAAGGGTGCTGTCATTTTCCCGCACAATATAGGGCTCGGCGCAGCGAACGATGAGAACCTGATGTACAAGATCGGCGCAGCGACGGCGGATGAGGCCAAAATCGCCGGAATGCTCTGGAATTTTGCACCGTGCGTCGCAGTCAGCACTGACCCACGATGGGGCCGAACATACGAATCCTATTCATCAGATCCTGAGATCGTCGGAAATCTGGGGGCTTCTTATGTCAAAGGACTGCAGGACAACGGGATTGCTGCATGCGGAAAGCACTTTTTTGCCGATGGATCAGAGAGATGGGGAACCGGAGAAAACGGATACCTGATCGACAGAGGCGACGCGGATTTAAGTGATGCTGAAGAAAAGGCACTGCTCAATGTTTATAAGCGGCTCATTGATGCCGGCGTATTGTCGATCATGATCAGCCATGGCAGCGTGGACGGCGTCAAGATGCATGAAAACGGCAAGTATATATCCATACTTCGAGACGAGCTGGGATTCGATGGATTGATTGTGAGTGACTGGGAGTCGATTCATAATATCAGCGGGAAAGACTTCTGCGAGCAGATGGCCAATGCGATCAACGCGGGCATCGATATGTTGATGGAGCCCTCCATGTACCGCGAGACATTCGATGCGGTGCTGCAGGGGGTAAAGACCGGGAAAATTTCCGAGAAACGCATTGATGATGCGGTCCGCCATATTCTCCAGTTCAAAATAAAGACCGGTGTCATGGATGATCCCATGCAGGCGAAACTTACAACAGTCCAAACGAAATGCGGTTCAAAAGAGTATCGCGACCTTGCAGTCACAGCTGTTGAAAAATCGCTGGTCCTTCTCAAGAACAAAAACGCTGTACTTCCTCTTAAGAGCGGCATTTCCGTATATGTAACAGGACCTGCTGCTGAGAATATCAATGCACAGTGCGGCGGTTGGACAGAGAGCTGGAACGGTCCTGTCACAAAGGTCGAAGGCGTGACCACAATACTGGACGGTCTTAAGGAATGTGCCAAAGCCAAAAACATTTCCATCATCACAGATCCCGCAAAAGCAGCAAAGGCTGACGTCACTTTATTGTTCGTCGGAGAACAGCCGTATGCGGAATGGAACGGAGACAGTGCAGATATCAGCATAACCGGGGCACTCGCACTGCCTGAAAACAGAAAAGCAATCGATGAAGCGAAATCGCTTCTCCGGGACCACGGAATCCCGACGGTCGCCTGCATCGTCGCCGGCAGGGAGGTAATCATAAGTAAAGAGCTGCAGGACTGGGATGCAGCGGTGATGTGCTTCCTCCCGGGAAGTGAAGGAAAAGGCGTCGCCAATGTCCTCACAGGGCAGGCGGCTTTCAGCGGCAAGCTCCCGATGCCCTGGTACGGCGATGTCAGTGAGATTGGAACGGATAAGTGCCTTTTCCCGGTCGGATATGGGCTCTCAGCGGATGCAGAGGCCGGTAAAGATGGAGATGCAGCGAACACAGAGACGAATGCAGCTGCCGGTGAAGACGGGAATACAGCAGGCAAAGAGACGAACGCAAATGGTGGCGAAGGGACGGATGCGTCGACAAACGATAAGGTTTCAGAAACTGCATCCGGCGAATTCAGAGGCCATGACTATACGCTTTTCGAAGGTGCGATGTCTTGGTCCGATGCAGAGAAGTACTGCGTCGATCACGGCGGACATCTGGCTTCCTCCAATTCTGCGCATGAGCAGAAATTCCTGGCAGAGCTTTCTATGAAAACTTCCCGCAGCAACATCTGGATCGGCGGGTATCTCGATGCTGACGGACGATGGAAATGGACGGACGGAACTGACTTCAAATACGAAAATTGGGATGAAAATCAACCCGATAACTTCGAGAACAAAGAAACCTGCATACGCTTTACAAGCAAGGATGTGTATTACACAGAGTGGACTGCACATCAGGGGAAATGGAATGACACGGCAAACGAGGGCGACCGGGATGCGAAGCTCGAAGATTTTGCCTTTATTATGGAAAAGTGATGTTCGCGCAGCCGTCAGGGATCGTCCTTCAGTTGGTCTGTTCTGCGTCTTACCGGCTGCGAAAGAAAAACTGTGATCACTTTATTCCGGTATGGTCGTTCTGCTTTAAGAACGCCTCGGCGTTCTTTAACCGACGCGTGTGGTGCGCAGGCGCCTTCTTCAGGCCGGCGCGTTGTTTCACGTAATTATCAGAGGTATCATTTTTTTCTGTACCTGATGACAAATACAGCCGGGGTCATCCACTTCTCTGGAAAACCCCGGCTGATAGAATTTTTTTCCGATCTGCAGGACACTGCTATAAAGCACCTGCTTATTACTCTTACCGATTTTTCTTTATTAATTTAAGTCAGACTTGCCAGTGCTCCGATCAGACAGGTGACCGACAGGTAAGCGAACGGATTCATGGCGTTCGTTATACGTCATTTTTTTCGAAGCGCTTTATTATCCACGGAAAGATAAATGACACGTACAGTATCTGCAAATAGCATGAAATAAAAGTGCCGGGCGCACCGGAAATCCCGTCTTTAATTATAGGAACAAGGATCAGGCTGACCGCATAATAACTCAACAGTCCGACCGCAAGCCGCGTAAACCTTTGCTTCATGGAAATGTCGGTAGAAAATTTCACGAACCGCCTTTCCAGGACCCACCCGGTCAAAAATGCGGTGCAGTAGCCGACACCTTTAAAGGTGTCATTTGCCATTTTTGCCCCTTCCACCAGCACTTTTCCGGACGCGTCTGTGTCTACGGGATAGGGCTTGACCGCGGCGTATATTGCCACAAGGACGGCGAGCCCGACACCGATACCGACCACCAGGAGATCCTTTTCAGGATGGATATTTATCCATTGCATCAGCTTCACGGTCAGAAACATGACTAAGGTCCCGGCCACAATACCTACCAGAACGTCCTGCGGCGTATGCACGCCCAGGAAATTACGGCTGAAGCCCACGAGAAGGACGAGGATTCCCAGCACGACGCGTAATACTCGTGGAAGGTCCTTGCGAACGGCTCCTCCGCCGAATATCGACGCCGCGTTCATCGTATGCCCGCTGGGAAACGAATAACCTGTTGCCGTGGTGATGGAATCACCGTAAGGTACAATCCGCGCGTCCCGAATCCACGGTCGATAGGCGCAGGCCGTCACTTTCAGCACACCATTGACCAGCCTGTTGCCACTCCAGCCCATCAGAAGATAAGCGCCAAAGTCCTTGCTGATACACCAATAGATCAGCGCCATGATGGCAATTGCAGTGGTCAATTCACCCAGCCATGTCATCTTTGTAAAAAAACCGGCAAAGATCGCACCTGCACCGTTTCTGAATTCCTGTAAAGTCAGGAGCATGTTGATGTCCATATTCTTCCTCCTATACAAATAACATTTATATCTATACATTATCATATCTCATTCCTTTAAGCCATAAAAAGGAGCTCACCACCCGAAGGTGATGAGCTCCGCTCTTCGTTTCATACGCTTACATTTCAGATCGTCCTGAACATTTTCTTTGTGAATGTGTTTTTTCTCATCCTTCCGTACGGAAATCTCCTGATGTTCTTTGAGTACTGTTCCGACGGCCTGCATTTCAGCCATTTCTGCAGCCGCATCCTTCAGACACAGGTGTACATATTGAGCGTTATTCCGATCTCCGCAGGCCTCATCAGACTGTGCAATGTCTCAGGATCCACCCTGTCGTTGCTGCCTGATTGCAGCAAAGCTTCCGCTCTTCCGAAAATGCACGGAAACCTCAGAAATCCATCGCCATCTTCGAAGCCTCTTCCTCATCCAGCTCCGTGACCTTCGTCTGCATGACTCTGTAGACCCGCTGGCACATATTCAGAACGCTTGGTCTGTGCGTAGTTACGATAACCGTTCGATTCGGCTTTCTCTGTATAATATTACGCAGCACCTGCCGCTCTGTCGTCACATCAAGCGCACTGGTCGCCTCATCAAGCAGCAAAATCGGCGCTCCGGCAATAATCGCTCTCGCGATGCTGAGCTTTGTGCCTGACCGGCTGAAAAGCCGCCTCCACGCTCACGGACCTGAGCATTCAACCCGCCTTCTCTCTCCGAAACAAAATCCCATGCACAGGCCAGCTTCAAAGCCTCGATCAGTTCTTCATCGGTCGCGTCTTCTTTGACCATTCGCAGATTTTCCGCCACAGTTCCTGTAAGGAGCGCATTTGTCTGCGAAACATATGCAAAGAGATGGCGTGTATTGGCGTTTGCATCTATTCGATGTCCGTCGGATTCGATCCAGACATGTCCGCCATCCGGACGGATCAGGCCGAGGACCAGTCGAATCATCGTTGTCTTGCCCTCTCCGGAAGGCCCGACCAGAGCAACGATCTCACCCGGATTTGCCACAAAATCAGATTCCGTAATGACCCTCTTGCCCTGAACATACGAGAAATTCACATCATCCATGTTGACGGTGAAACCTTGTTCGATATAAGCATCCAGTTCGCTGCTTCTCTCAATGTGCACTTCTTTAGGCAGATCCACCAGTTCCTTGATACGGTGAGCTGAAACTGAAGTCTGCAGAAAAGAAGGAAGTATGCTGAGAACACTGTGGAAAGAGCTCGACAGCGCTGCTCTCTGACTGAGGAAAAGTGTCATCGTTCCATACGTTATGGAATGATTCCACAAAAGGTACAGACAGTATACGAACGCTATTCCCTGTATGGTCCTACCCAAAAGAGTCAGGAAGATACCTGTCTTGATGGAGAAAAGATTGTACTCAAGCGTGATATCCTTGAACTTTTTCTGCCACCAGCGCAGCTTCTTACTGTACTTTTTTGAGATCCCGAAACTCTTGATGACGTCAAAATTATAAAATGTCTCCACATGGAAACTCATGACCTCTGACGACATTTCGCGAACCTTCTTGTTATATTCTCTCTGTTTCGAGATCAGATAATGTGAAGATACAAGAAGGAAGGGAGCACTGGCAAATGCCAGAATTGCCATCACCACATCATAATGCATGATGATGAAAAAGGTCGCAATAAAATGATAAATCGCCAGCACGATGGACGGAAGCCAGGAGATAGCATTTCCGGATATAGTACCGACATCTGAGTTGAATCGGTTCAGCAAGTCACCGTTATTATATCGATCCAGAGAAAGCCAGTCCGAATCAATAATCTTATCAAATATATCCGCCTGGATCGAATTACCGATATCGATGCCGAGTTTCAATGTGAATCGATTCAGAAGGTTGCCGACAGTCAATGAGAAAACCGTTGAACCGATCATAAGACCAAGCAGCAGAGGGAACTTATCTGTCTTATAGCCTGTTACGATATCGATCAGGTACTTGCTGAGAATTGTGCTCACCAGTCCCATCGTCGTTCCGATGATACCGAGAACAAGATAAAACGCAATTACCCATTTATACTGAACACTGTAAGAAAAAATCCATTTCCAGTCCTCAACGATCTCAGTAAATGTCCCGTCTGTCCAGGCTTGAGCTAAAGTTTTTATGGCATTATAAAGGCATATTCCTGATCAGATCTTTCACATCCGTAAGAGCTGTTTCTCTGTCCACATCATATTCTTCAAGCACCAATTCACTGAGCTGAGATAAAGTTTTCCCTTCATCCATCTTTTTCCACAGAAATGCCGCACTTTCTGAGATCGTGACCACACCGTTCGTCGTCATCGACAGATTCCCCGTGGGAATAAGCATGAACTCTCCTGCTATTTCCCGCAGTACGTAATCTGAATTCGCAATATACTTAACTTCTGCCTGATTTTCCTTACCCGACATATTCTATCTCCCGTTATTATTACAGCAAGCCTGTAAAAACCTGTTATTCTTAAGAAAGAACTTCCCGTATCCGCACTCCTGAAGCTTCGGGATTCACGAACGCCCTGTTTTCTTGCCGCAACACGCTTACGTGCGGAGCACCTTCCTCTTTGCGGGTCTGCGATCCGCCGAAAGCACTGAAATGTTCAACATTTCGTCTGGTAAATCTTTATGTCGCACCGACCTGCTGTCTCTCCACCAGTTCGGCAAAGAAGCCCTTCTTTTCCATCAGCTGCTCGTACGTTCCGTCCTCAACGATCTTTCCCTGATCGAGCACCAGGATCCTGTCACAGTGACGAATCGTGGAGAGCCTGTGCGCGATAACGATCCTCGTACATCTCATCTTGTCCAAGGCCTCTGATACCTGCTTCTGTGTAATATTATCGAGAGCAGATGTAGCCTCATCCAGTAAAAGCAGCTTCGGTCTCGGAGCGATTGCTCTGGCGATCATCAGCCTCTGGCGCTGCCCGCCTGAAATTCCTCCTCCGCCTTCCTGCAGAACAGTATGCATTC
Source organism: uncultured Lachnospiraceae bacterium (assembly GCA_902785985.1). Taxonomy (GTDB): domain Bacteria; phylum Bacillota; class Clostridia; order Lachnospirales; family Lachnospiraceae; genus Chordicoccus. Next base: position 7,167 of record CADABA010000028.1, on the reverse strand, counting down.
CCATGGGCATCTCTCTGATGGAATCCGCTATGCCGGCCAGCTCAGCAGCCTTCCACGCATCATCCAGAGTCAGCGTAGGTGCCGAGATCGTAATATTATCGAATATACTGCCGCCAAAAAGCATGCCATCCTGCATGACTGTTCCGATCAGTCTTCTGACCGACCTCATATCCAGATGTCGTGTATCTTTTCTGTCGTAAAAAATAGCACCTTTGGTCGGCTTCTCAAATCCGAGAAGCAGGCGCATAAGCGTAGACTTTCCGCACCCGGTACGTCCCACGACTGCAACATACTGTCTTGCAGGAATGGTCAGACTCAGATCGTTTATGATCATCGGTCCTTCCGGAGAATAGCGGAAGGACAGGTGAGATAATTCGATCGCTCCGGAAATGCTGGTCACTGTTTCCTTATCATTCTGCTGTTCCGGGACGGCTTCCATGAGCGGCATGATGATATCCAGACTGGGCTTGATCGTCGCAACGGTAAGCGCGATGGACGCCAGGGCGGAAAATGCACTGGATATATATGCATACGCCGAATTAAAGGCATAGTAATCCGCCACGGAAACGTGGCTTACCACAGCCACATAATACATGACGATCGTCCCGATCAGAGAAATCGCCCTGGTAATGACCGAGTTCAGCTTGATGAAAGCAGGCTTATTGTAGGTAAGTGCCGCTTCCTGCGCATAGATTTCAGTCCATTTTGCAAATACACGGTTCTCCGCTCCGGAAAGCCTTATCTTCTGGATTCCGCTTATCAGAGAGAGCGTAAGTCCCTTCTCTTCCGCTGCAAGCTTCATTAATTCTTTATTAATGGAGACCTGCATGATGCTGGATATCATACTGATCAAAACAGTCGAGATCGTAACAATGAGTGAGGGCATGACAAGGCTTCTGGCATAGGTAAAGATCTGCGTCAGATAAACCAGCGAAAAAAGACTCGTTACACCAGTCGACAGGACGGTATTTACAAGTTCGTTGCAAAGAGTATTCATATATTTCAAATACTCATTGAGCTCACCGGATGTGTATTTTTTGAAAAAGTCCGCCGGCAGCGACAGGACACGCATCATGGATGCCGCCTGTGTATTGATATTCAGTTTGGTGTTAATCCTGGAAAGAAGGAGCTGCCTGACGATCGCCAACATAATATTTCCGATCGTCGCAAACAGCATAAAACTGATCACGGCATAGAGAAGCTGATAATCGCCGTAACTCACCACTTCACCGATCAGAATGCGGTTGAGCTTCGGGATCAGCATGCCCGTAAGCGTAATTAATAGAGAGGCCAGACCGAACGATGCAAAATCCCACCCGTTCAGAGTCCCCACCATATACTGAAGGAGATCCCTCATGGTAAGCTTTCTCTCAGGAAGCGGTTTATAAAAGCAATATGCTTCATTTCCGAGCATAGCCTCGACTTTTGCCGTAACATGAACCTTTTTCCCGGTATGCGGATCACTGAAGACATAGCCTCCGAACGGACCCGGCATCACAGTAACAACAGACCCGTCCTCTCTGGTCGTTGTGATCATGACACCCATGGCGTCTTTATGCCAGCCTTTTTCCAGGACCACTTCTCTGAACATGATCCCGGATGAAGATAGGAGGAAATTCAGTCTGTCTTCCAATGTTTTTATCTTCGGCGGCACATCCTTCTCCTGAATATGAAAATACTTCAGGAGCTGTGCGATTGCGCCGCTCACGTCAGCATTTTCATCAAAGATACTGCCGATCTGACCGCCGGTGATCGAACGGGCTATATTTTCAAACGAATCCGAAAGGAGCTGCCGTTCTCTCGTTTTTCTGTATTCTATCTGATCATCGAACCAGCCCATTGGGCACCCCTTTGCTTTTCAAGAACGCCTCGGCGTTCTTGACGCGACGTGCGCGGCGCGTAAGCGCCTTCCACTGCGCACGTCTGTGATCCGCCGGAGGCTTTTATTCTTCATCGCGAGATTGTACTCACGATGAAGGCA
>CADABA010000028.1:0-5163 GCA_902785985.1 uncultured Lachnospiraceae bacterium | reverse complement strand
TCCTCTTTGCGCGGCTGCGATCCGCCGGAGGCGTTTATCTCAGTGGGGGATTGAAACCCGCCACTGAGACGAGCAGGATATTGATCTATCCCCCGCTTACAGAAGCGGGGGTCTTCCCCACTGAGATAAACAATTGAGAACGCCCCGCGTTCCTGCCGCGCAGCGCGAGGTGCGAAGCACCTTCCTCTCATAATGGAATACTACTCATTTGTGACCAGGCTTGTATAGGCTCCGCCCAGCGCATACAGTTCTGCATGTGTTCCCCGCTCAATAACGACACCCTTGTCCAGTACAATAATCTCATCGCAGTCACGAATTGTAGACAGTCTGTGTGCAATTATGATGCAGGTAATCCCTCTGTCGCTGATCGACTTGACGACTTCATACTCCGTTTTGGCATCCAGCGCAGATGTAGCTTCGTCCAGAATACAGATTGTCGGATCCTGTGTAAGACCGTGTGCTATCTCCAGTCTCTGTCTCTGTCCGCCGGAGAAATCTTTTCCTCCTTCAAGCATCTTGTGCCGGTATCCGTTGTCGCGCTGGACAATATCGTCGTGAATTCCGGCATCACGGGCTGCAAGGATCATCTCGAAATCTTCGATCGAATCATCCCACATCTTGATATTGGCGGAAACCGTATCGGCAAACAGTGTAATCTCCTGATTGACGATTGCAACCGAACCGGTAAATACATTCCTGTCGATTTCCGAAATCGGTATCCCATCATACAGGATCTCTCCGCTCCATGCCTGGCACAGACCGCTGAGAAGCTTCGCCAGCGTGGATTTTCCGCATCCGGATCTGCCGACAAATGCCACCTTCTGTCCCGGTTTTACTGTCATGCTGAAATCCCGAATGAGCGGATCGCCCAGTTTTGAATATCCGAATGTGACATTCCTGATCTCTATATTGCCCGAAAGCTTCTGATACTCTGCTTTTTTTTCTTTCGCCTCGAAGATCGGATCTGTCGGATAACTCATGACGTCCTCGATACGTTCCATCTGGGTCGTCATTTCCTGAATGGACTGTCCTGCTGAAATAAGTGAGGTCGCAGGAGACATAAAGGAACTTAAGAATCCCTGAAAGGCCATGACCATACCGACCGAGAACTTTCCTCTCAGAACCAGAAGCACGCCTATGCCCAGGACTGCAAGATTGGCAATCTTCGAAATAAGCGTCGGCACCGTGCCCAGATACGTATTGATCTTGGCATATCGGACAGCCTGTTTATTGACACTCGCCTGATAGCCTGCCCACCTTCCGAAATACCCGTTCTCGGCACCGCTTGACTTAATTGTCTCGATCATATGGATACCGGAAGCAGTGGTCGACGAGAGCTTTGCGGAATCGCGCATTTGTACACGGGATATATTAACACGCTTATTCGAGATGATAACGGAGACCCCTATATTGATCAGGATCGCACCGATCCCGATTGCTGTGAGCAGTACACTGTAGCGCAGCATTACGACAAGATAAAAGACCATCATGGCCGCATTCAGCAAAAGCGGCGCAAATGTATTGACAAGCGTCCCTGCTATGGACGCGTTCGTAGCCTGCCGGTCGGATATATCCGCCGGAAGGCGCTGATCAAAAAACTGTATCGGAAGCCGCAGGACCTTCCACAGATATGTGGAGCTCCCCACCGCGGCCATTTTTCCCTGAATGCGAACGCTGTATATCGCTGATACCCACAGTACGATTATATTGACCAGGGCAAATATGCTCATGGCCGCAATAAATGGGACAAGCCAATCAGGATTCTGCCCGGTCAGAAGACGGTCAAGGAAAATTCGGCTGAATACAGGGGTAATAACGCCGATCAATGAGGAGATCGTGGTCGTCAAAATAACAAATGCCACTGCTGCAGACGTTCCCTTCAGCCTCTCTCCGGCATATCGGAACGGGGATTTCGGTTTTCCGGACGGCTCAAATCCCTCATCGGGCTCAACTGTGATACAGATCCCGGTGAAACTTTTATCAAATTCTTCCCATGGAACGGTGACCCGTCCTTTTGCCGGGTCATTAATAACTGCATTCTTCCCCTTGAACCCGCAAAGGACAACAAAATGGTTGAATCCCCAGTGTATGATACAGGGAAATGGTCCTTCTTCCAGCAGCGCTTCCGGTTCCAGCTTATCGTCAGCGAAGCAGCTCCGCATTCCAGCACTTCCAGCTGCATGACGACCGGCACTTTGACCACACCTTTTTCTACAGGCTGCGGTATTTTTTTCTTACTGCTCATAGCCGCCCTCCTGACCGCATTGCTTCAAATCAGTGATCCCGAAGATATCTTCGCTCACAGAGATGCCGCATCCAAGAACCATACGAAGCACACCTCCATCAGTTCAAAAGAAGAGACATGGGCGTCAGTGTCTCAGTAACAACAGTTCCGGTGTATACTCCCTCATCGAGAGATTCGGAGACCGGTATCTGATAGACAATATCTCCGATCTTAAAATCTCCTGCGAGAATCCAGTAAATATTGGTGTCTTCCGATATGACCATCGGCTCAAGAGTCTCCGGAGAGAGATCGTATTCCACTTTATCAATCTTCACAGTACGGTTCTCCACTGCACTCTTAAGAGCTTTTTCCGGCACAAGACATACTGTCCCCTCATTATTCGCGATCACAGCAGTTTTCGCAACAGAGTCAATATGCCCGAATGTCCCCCATATACAGGCACCCGCAAGAAAGACGACAATGGTCGCCAACAGGATCCAGATGCCGGGAGATGTTACCTGAAGATAATCATTCAGTGCTTCCGGGGACTCGATCTGCTCCAAATTTTTTTCGCGAAATAGTTTAGATTTTTTCTCAGCCATTTGCTCCGCTTTCCTTTACAGATAATTCCGGGCCAACCGGTTCGTTCCATTTCTTTATCTAATATTTTACTATAATCCGGCAGAACATGCTATCTGCGATTACTCTTACAGAGAAGTTTTGAAACAGCAGCTCAAAATATCACAGTGAAAGAGGCTCTGCGATCATGATCGAATTGTGTCTGAATAAAGAATCGTAAAATAAAGCGCTTCTTTACACTTATAGAAAACAGGGCCGTCATGAGATCGGGACCATGTCATACCCCTGCTGTTCGTAGTCGATCGTGATCCGGACCTTCCCCTCACCGAAATCATATATATCCGTCACGCTGCGGCGACGGCTTTTATGAATGTGTAGATTCCTGTCCAGCCGCAGATATTCTTCAAAAACAGAATACTCGCTGCAGACCCCGCTCTCCCTCACGAACTCCTTAAGGACCTCATATCTTCTGGCTGCCGCCGGTCGTTCCCGGTCATATCCGAATCTGCGAAAGAAGTCCGCGAGCTTCCGATAAAAGTCAAATGCACTCTTCCAGTACATCTCGAGATACGCCAGAGTATGGGTGAACTGTCCTGAATTATAATAATATTCCAGCACGTCACAGATCCGTCTCAGCAGATCCAGCTCCTTGCAGGAAAGCCATTTCGTCGAGAGCACCTCATAGGGCGGTCTGCCGGAATACCGGATATCATACTCCTCCGCCATCTCATGCATCTCTGTTCCCCCAAGCACTTTGAGAAATCCGAGCTGCAGCTGATCCGCATGAAGCGCATAGACATCATTGAAAGACTTTTCAAAGCTCTCAAGACCCTCGTACGGCAGACCCGCGATCAGATCTACATGGAGATTGATATTCTGAGCACTCCGTAGCCTTTCGATATTGGCGCAGAGCTTCTGCAGATCCATCGTCCTCCGGATGGCCGTAAGCGTCTTCGGATTCGTCGACTGTATTCCGATCTCGAGCTGCACCAGTCCGGGCCGGAGCGACTCAAGCAGCGCAAGTTCCTCCTCATTCAGAAGATCCGCACCGATCTCGAAATGAAAAGATGTCTTTCCGATATCGTGGTCGCGAAGATATGTCCAGATCGTCATCGTCCTTTCATGGCTGCAGTTGAAAGTGCGGTCGATGAATTTGACCAGCGGGGCCTCGCAGTCGATAAAGAACTGAAGCTCCCTGAGGACCGTTTCCATCTTTCGAAAGCGTACACGTTTATCGATCGAACTTAAGCAGTACGTGCAGCTGAACGGACAGCCGCGGCTCGACTCGTAGTATATGATGCGGTTGTCGAACAGGGTCAGATCGTCATAGAGGAACGGGATGGAATCGATGTCGGCATTCGTTTCCGGAACTGCAGGGTTCGTTCTGAGTACATTGCCGTCATGAAAGGCGGCGCCGGGGACATTTGTCCTGATCCATCGCAGGAAGGATTGCCGCCGGTATCCTTCGCTATAGCGGTCTCGATCGCAGTCTTCTGTCTTCTCATCGTCCGAAAGAGAATCAGGATCGGATGATGATACCGCCCGTTCCACTATCATCCGGAATGGGCGCTCTCCCTCGCCGCAGATCACGAAATCACAGCTCGAAAGAAACCTCTCCGGCGAGTAAGACGCCTCGGGACCGCCTGCGAACAGAATGACGCTTTCCCGTTTCACCCGCCTGATATCCCGGATAAGATCCTGCACGAGCTGCGTGTTCCAGATGTAGGTCGAAAAACCGATGAGGTCGGCTTCCCGCTCCAGAATTCCTCCCAGAATGTCCTGGTAGCGGTCGTTGATCGTGTACTCCGCGATCTCGACCGCTTCCGGATACAGGCAGCTGCCCCGCAGTGAATAGACGGCCGGGCAGGAGTGTATATATTTCGCATTGATTGCAACAAGTAATATTCGCATATGGATTTTCTCTTCACATCAGGAACGCCTCGGTGTACTTGCATTGAATATCCGGCAACGCATGATCCCGTCACTTTTTATTCCTGATCCTCGTATTTATGAACTCAATATCCTTCTTTGTCTTTATGACGTCAACAAAATAAGCCAGCACCAGAACAATTCCCACATAGATGAACGCCATCCAGAAATTGCTCTTATAGAACCAGCCTGCGATAAAACCGAACAGCATCACTATTCCAGTTGCTGTTATATATTTTACCGCATAGCATCCCAGAATCGGAAGAGAAGTATACTCATCCAGAAAATAGTTCACAAGCGCTATGATGAACGACAGACCAAACAGCCGGATCACAAGTCTTATCTCATCAGTCATTCCGACCCATATGATCGATACTGAAAACACGCTGAGGATCATCAGCGCAGCCAGAATACATGTATCTCTAAAGATC
>CADABA010000027.1 GCA_902785985.1 uncultured Lachnospiraceae bacterium | reverse complement strand
AAAGACGGATCTCCCGAATAGTCCTGTGTGCGGATGATCCCCTCGGCAGCGTACTGAAGATCTACCGTGACTTCCGTGTCTGTGAGGCCAACGACAGTCCCCTCAAGGATGTCCCCTACGCTGATCTCGCGCATGGAGGATTCGATTTCTCCGGCATAATCCGCCATAGACTCTGCCGGTGCTGTTTCTTCAATGTTCTGGGTGGTTACGTTTACTTCTTCCATGTCCCTTCTCCTTTTTCGAAATCGGCCACTGGCCTCTTCCTAGTGTATCATATTTTTCTAAGAAGAGAGTAAGTATTTTTCTTTTTTTGAAAATGTGATATGATATGCCTGATTACATTAAAGAAAGGAATAGATATGTCTGCTGAAAAGAAAAGCACGGAAAGCGTATCTCCGGCAAGGAAGATCACGCTTCTGTCAATTTTGATCATTCAGCTGGGTGTTGTCGTCTATACGGGCTCGGGAATCTGCTCAAAGATGACGGCCAACTATCCGGCGATGTCTTTCATGTGGCTTTTCTGGCTCGGACTCGAGGTCGTTTTCCTCGGAGTGTACGCGATCTTCTGGCAGCAGATCATCAAGAGATTCGATCTGTCCATAGCGTATGCGAACAGGGCATTTGCGATTTTCTGGTCGACCCTCTGGGCAATGCTGATCTTTCGTGAAAAGGTCACGCCGGCCAACACGATCGGTGTGATCGTGATCTTTGCGGGCATCATGTTGGTGAATCAGGATGCTAAGTAGCGGGATTAATCCATGGATCCTTCTGATCGCGCTCTCGTCAACGATTGCATCCTTCGCACAGGTGCTCCTGAAGATGAGTGCAAATGAAGAGCATAAGAACGTCATAGAAGAATATCTGAACTGGAAGGTCATCGTCGGGTACGGTCTGATGTTCGCCGGTATGGGGCTTACGATCGTCGCCTACGCGAAAGGCGTACAGTATAAGAACGGGCCGATCATGGAGTCGATCGCCAACATCTGGGTCGTTCTGCTCAGCTGGCATTTTTTCAGAGAGCCGGTAACAAAGAAGAAAGTGATCGGCAATATACTGATTCTCACAGGTATAGCGGTCTTTTATCTGGACTGGGAAGGAATCTCGGGTTCACTGGCCTTTATGAACACAGACTGGGGAACGTTGCTTTCCAATCTTCTCGGACACTGAATCCGTAAATAATGATCCGGTCGATGATCGGGCCCTTTCTCCGGAGAATGCGGCTCCGGTTTCGATAAGATCTGTATATGGGGTGACTTAAATGGGCAGTACGGACAATTTTTTCTCTGGAATTGACAAAGTCCTCGATATTGTAGACGAGGCGATCAGCACGAATAATTATTCAAATATGGCCAGTCAGATTCAAAAATCCGTCAAGCCGTATTCGAAAAAGAAACTCTCCGAGGAGGAGAGGGCACGCATGATGCGTGAGCTTGAAAAGTGGAACGCCCGGAGCAAGGCTGACCGCAGCAGGAACCTCTATAAGGAGGGCGCAGGCAGGACCTACAACGGCGGACATATGGAAGGGCGCGGCAACGCCTTTTATGGGAACTATGATCCCGGGACACGGCAGGCAGGGACTCGTTCCTCCGCGGCAAATGCCGGGATGAATGCAGTCGTATCCGCAGAAGATGAATACTTCCGCCCGGCAGAGAGCACGATCGGAGACAATGTACTGTTCGGGGTCGGCGCCGCAGGCACTGCGATGACCGGTCTCTCATCGATCGGGATGCTGACCTTTACCCTTATGTCGAGCGGAGCTGTGCAGACCGGAAGCGCGGTCTTTACATCCATGATGCTTGCGATCACAGCCGGTTTTGGAGCGCTTACGTATTTCGGAAAGCGCGGTGCCGATAAGAAGAAACGCTATGCGCTTTACAAAGAGATCCTTGAGAAGAACCACTATGCGGATGTGTCGGATCTTGCCAAAAAGGTCGGTCTTCCGGAGGAGAAGATCGTATCAGAACTCCGGGATCTGACGAATAAAGGGTTCTTCAAGCAGGGACATTTTGATGATCAGGAGAAGACTTTTATAGCGGATGACAGGATCTATCAGCAGTATCTGGAGACGCAGGCGAACGCAGCTGTTGTGCGGCGTGAGGCTGAACAGAGGGCGAAGGAGGAGAGCTCCATTTCGCCTGAGGTCATGGAAGTCCTGGATCGCGGAAATGCATACATCGCCGAGATCCACAGGATCAATGATATGATCCCGGGGGATGAGGTGAGCAAGAAGCTTGCCCGCATGGAGAACATTGTCACAAAGATTTTCGCAGAGGTACGTGAGAAGCCGGAGCTTGCATCCAATCTGAGCATGTTCATGGATTACTATCTTCCGACTACGGCCAAGCTGATCAATGCATATGCGGAGATGGATGCGCGGCCGGTCCAGGGAGAAAATATCCAGAGCGCTAAGAGAGAGATCGAGAATTCACTTGATACGATCAACGACGCTTATGAGAATCTTCTGGACAGTTTCTTTAAAGATCAGGCGCTTGATGTCGCAACAGATATTTCCGTCATGAAGACGATGATGAAGCAGGAAGGGCTTGCCCCTGACGATCTGGAGGAGATCCGCAGGAAGGAAGAAATGCGGAAGGAAATCGAGGAGGGACCGACACTGGAGGAGATGCATGGCGCCATGCAGGCGTATGCCTACATGAAGGAAGGCGAGTGACAGGCATGGATCCCGTGAGCCGGCCGGATTGCCGGAACAGTGCCGGAAGGATGCGGGAATGGCGCTTCCTGCAGAGCAGATGCTGCCTGCCGCAGAGTGTACGAAGGATCATCAGGAATCCCGGAGATACCGGACATGAACGGTTACGTTTAAGAAAAGAAGATATCTTTCAAGATACAATATTTTAAGGAGGAAGAGATCATGGATGAAAACCAGATGGGCGGAGTACAGGTTGACACCGCTGATTACGCAGCGGACCTGAAGGCCGCGGAAGTTCCGCAGCTCGTCTTTGGGGCTGAGCCTGAATATGCAGCGGCGGAAGAAGTAAAGCCTGTGCAGGCCAAGCCGGTACAGAGCGCCGCAGAGGCGATCGTAAAAAGCGATATTCTCACAGATGCGGAAAAGAAGGCGGTTCAGCAGCTGCAGAAGCAGATCAATGTATCGGACACGAACGCGATCCTGCAGTACGGTGTCGGCACACAGAAGAAGATGTCTGAGTTTTCCGATGCTGCTCTTCAGACTGTCCGCACCAGAGATCTCGGAGAAGTCGGCGACATGCTGACGGGCGTCATCTCAAATCTCGAGGACTTCAACACCGATGAGAGCAAGGAAGGCGGTTTCTTCGGTCTCTTCAAGAAGCCGAAAAAGAAGATCATCGAGATGCAGGCGGAATATGACAAGGCCAACAACAATGTAGAACGGGTCGCAAAGGCTCTGCAGGCACATCAGGTAACACTGATGAAGGATATTGCCACACTCGATAAGATGTATGCCTCGAACCTTACATACTACAAAGAACTGACGATGTACATTCTGGCCGGCAAGGCGAAGATCGAGGAGGTCACCAATACAGAACTCGCCCAGAAACGCGCGAGAGCTGAGAAGAGCGGTCTTTCCGAGGACGCGCAGGCGGTCAAGGATCTGGAGGATCAGATCAATCGTTTTGAGAAGAAGATCCATGATCTGGAGCTCACCCGTATGATCGCGATTCAGACGGCTCCGCAGATCAGGCTGATCCAGAGTTCGGATACAATGATGGTGGAGAAGATCCAGTCTACGCTCGTCAATACGATCCCGCTCTGGAAGAACCAGATGGTCCTTGCGCTTGGGATCGAGGATTCCACTAAGGCCGCACGTGCGGAAGCGGCAGTTACCGAGATGACCAATAAGCTTCTGACTGCCAATGCCGAGAAGCTGAAGCAGGCCACGATCGAGACCGCACAGGCTTCCGAGCGCGGAATCGTCGATATGGAAACTCTTCGCAAGACCAATGAATCTCTGATCACGACACTGGATGAGGTCGCAAGGATCCAGAGTGAGGGACGTGAGAAGAGGGCTGCCGCGGAGACAGAACTGCGTCAGCTGGAGAAGGATCTGAAAGACAGACTTCTCAATATGAGACGCTGATCAGGCTGCATATCATGTGAAAGTATCCGTTATCGCCCGCGGAAAAGTATGGGATGCGGACCGGTACTATCAGAAAAACTTACAGCCGCCCGCTTGCAAAAGCCGGGCGGCTAGTGTATTGTTACAGCATATGACGAAATATATGAGTGCCGGGGTCTTTAAGCGATGCCGGCAATTGAATCTCTCTGACGCAGAATTCTCGTGTGCGGAACTTGATTCTTTATCGCGAAAGACTCGCGACTTCAGCTGTGAGGTATGTGCATACTGTGATACTCGTCTTCGTCATGATTACAATCCCGCGATGAAGAGTAAAACTTTCGGCGGATCGCAGCTGTGTAAAGCGGAAGGTGCTTCGCACATAAGCGCAGCGCTGCAGGAACGTCGGGGCATTCTTAAATAGAAACGTCGCAAAAAGCTACGGAGGAATTATGAAAAAGGAACTTGCCAGGACTTATGACCCAAAAGGAATTGAAGACCGTCTCTACCAAAAATGGCTGGACGGCGGATATTTTCACGCTGAAGTAAATAAAGATAAGAAGCCGTTCACGATCGTTATGCCGCCGCCGAACATCACAGGCCAGCTGCATATGGGGCATGCCCTTGACAATACGATGCAGGATATCCTGATTCGCTGGAAGAGAATGCAGGGTTACGAAGCTCTGTGGCAGCCGGGTACAGACCATGCTGCAATCGCGACGGAGGTCAAGGTCACGGATCATCTGAGACAGCAGGGCATTGATAAGAATGAGATCGGCAGAGAGAAGTTCCTTGAATACTGCTGGGAATGGCGAAAAGATTACGGCAGCCGCATCATCAAACAGCTTCAGAAGCTCGGAAGTTCTGCAGACTGGGACCGTGAACGCTTCACAATGGATGAAGGCTGCTCGGACGCTGTTCTGGAAGTCTTCCAGAGACTGTATGAGAAGGGCTATATTTACAAGGGCTCCAAGATCATAAACTGGTGCCCGGTCTGCCAGACGACGATTTCTGACGCTGAAGTCGAGCATCAGGATCAGAACGGATTTTTCTGGCACATCAATTATCCGGTCATCGGGGAGGAAGGAAGATTCGTCGAGATCGCGACGACACGTCCGGAGACAATGCTCGGGGATACCGCGGTCGCGGTCAACCCGAATGATGAGCGCTATACGGACATCGTCGGCAAGATGCTCCTGCTCCCGCTCACAGGCAGACAGATCCCGGTGATCGCGGATGAGTACGTTGACATGGAATTCGGGACGGGCTGCGTGAAGATCACGCCTGCGCATGACCCCAACGACTTTGAGGTCGGAAAACGTCATGACCTCCCGGAGATCAATATCCTGAATGATGACGGAACGATGAATGGGCTCTGCGGAAAGTACACAGGGATGGACCGCTATGACGCGAGACGGCAGATCGTCGCTGATCTCGAGGAGCTCGGGCTCCTTGTGAAAGTCGTCCCGCATACGCATGCTGTCGGCACGCATGACCGCTGCCATACGACGGTCGAGCCGATGATCAAACAGCAGTGGTTCGTCGCGATGGAGGAGATGGCGAAGCCGGCAATCGAGGCGATTAAGAACGGAGATCTTACATTTGTGCCGGAGCGCTTCGACAAGATTTATCTGCACTGGCTCACGAATATCCGTGACTGGTGTATTTCCAGGCAACTGTGGTGGGGCCACAGGATCCCTGCTTATTACTGCGGTGACTGCAAGAGGACGATCGTCTCCAAAAAGGCGCCGGAGAAGTGCCCGGACTGCGGACAGACACATCTTGTGCAGGATCCCGACACGCTGGATACATGGTTCTCCTCCGCACTCTGGCCGTTCTCCACACTCGGCTGGCCGGAGAAGACACCGGAGATGGAATACTTCTATCCGACAGATGTCCTTGTGACGGGGTATGATATCATCTTCTTCTGGGTCATCCGAATGGTCTTCTCGGGCTATGAGCAGACCGGGAAGAGCCCGTTCCACCATGTCCTGATCCACGGACTGATCCGCGATGAGCTCGGAAGAAAAATGAGCAAATCGCTCGGGAACGGTATCGATCCGCTCGAGATCATCAATGAATACGGTGCGGATGCGCTTCGTCTCACGCTCATGACGGGCAACGCACCGGGCAATGATATGCGTTTTACCAGAAGTCAGGTCGAGGCCAGCCGCAATTTTGCAAATAAGATCTGGAACGCCAGCCGGTTCATCATGATGAATCTTCCGGACGGAGAGATCCGCCAGCCGGCTCCCGATGAGCTTCTCGTTGCAGACCGCTGGATCCTCTCCAGGATCAACACGGTCACGAAGGAGGTCACGGAGAATCTGGAACGCTATGAGCTCGGTATTGCTGTCTCAAAGATCCATGACTTCCTGTGGGATGAATTCTGCGACTGGTATATCGAGATCGCGAAGATGCGCTTCAATAAGGAAAATGCGGATGAGGCGAGCGCCAATGCGGCTCTCTGGACGCTCCGCACGGTCCTTACACAGGGACTCAAGCTCCTGCATCCGTACATGCCGTTCGTCACGGAGGAGATCTACTGCACGCTTCTGCCGGATGAAGAGACGATCATGACATCTCCGTGGCCGGAATATCGCGAAGAACTGGATTTCCCGAAGGAAGCGGCGATGATCGAATCCTTCAAGGAACTGGTCCGGGGTATCCGCAATCTCCGTATGTCGATGAATGTTCCGGCAGGAACGAAGACGGAACTGTTCATTGTCGGCAAAGACGCACAGTCCGCTGCGGAGTTCAGCGCTGTGCTCGACTCCATGAAGGGAATCGGGAGAATGCTCTTCGCAAAGAAGATCGAGGTCCGTGCGGATGCCGAAGGAATCGATGCCGATGCGGCTACGGTCGTGACAGGCAGAGTCACAGCATATATTCCGCTCAATGAACTTGTTGATAAGGAAAAGGAAATTCAAAGACTGAGCGCTGAGAGCGCGAAGATGGACCGCGAGATCGCCAGAGCTGAGGGAATGCTCAGCAATCCGAATTTCGTGAACAAAGCCCCGGCCGCGAAGGTAGAAGCCGAGCGCGGGAAACTTGAAAAATACAGATCCATTAAGAATCAGGTCGAAGAACAGCTTAAGAGATACAGGTAAACGGATGATGGCGGACGGACAGTATGGTACGTCCGCTGTCCGTACACAGTGGGAGTAAATTCAAAGAATGAGTAATGCGCGACAAAAACTCAGGAGCTTCCTCAGAATACTCCAGGGTTTCCTGAAAAAAATTGAGGGGGATCAAAGCAGGGAGCTGAGTCCCGGAAGACAGAAGGCGGTCGATTTCTGCAACAGGTTTGCAGTCCCCCTTCATCTTATCGTGTGCGTTCTTCTGTGTTTTTGCATTGAGTGGATGTCCCGGCGGTCCTTTGGGCAGGCAGTGACGTTTGTAAATGACAGGACGAAGGTGTTCCTGTATAATGCCATCTTGATTTTCGTGACGACACTTCCGGTGTTCCTTTTTCAGCGGAGGTTTTTTTTCCGCTGTCTGATCGGAGCAGCCTGGCTTACATTGGGAATCGCGAACGGGATCATCCTCTCGAACCGCGTGACACCGCTCACTGGTCCGGACATGACAACGATCAGTGAGGCTCTGGGTGTCCTTACCAAGTATGTCTCTCTGCCTGTTGAGATAATAATCATTGCAGGACTGATCCTGGTGCTCCTTGCCCTGATCGTTCTGGCTTTCCGGGCACCGCGCTACCGGGGAAAGAGGAATTTTAAGCTGATCATCCCGGGCCTGATTCTTGCGGGGGTTGCTTTTTTCGGACTGACGAGATATCTGCTTGAGGCAAGACAGCTGTCCTCCTATTTCGGAAATATCGCTTTTGCGTATCAGGATTACGGATTTCCGTATTGTATCAGTGTCACGATCCTGGATACGGGAATCGATGAACCGGAAGATTATTCGGCCCGGCTGATCGAAGACATTCTCAGTGAGACCGGAAAGGATGAGGATACCGGGCTTACCGAGTACCCGGATATTATTGTCGTCCAGCTCGAATCCTTCTTTGACGCCACAAATGTTGAGTGGCTTAAATTCTCGGAGGATCCTTATCCGAACTGGCATGCGCTCTCTATAGAATATACGTCCGGTCTCTATACGGTCCCGACGGTCGGAGCCGGGACGGTCAATACAGAGTTTGAGACGCTGACGGGGATGTCTCTGCGCTATTTCGGAGCAGGTGAGTACCCTTTCAAGGGGGTTCTGAAGGAAAGGACCTGTGAGTCCGCGCCGTATGTTCTGGGAAATCTCGGATACACAGCCCATGCGGTACACAATAATTACGCTACATTCTATTCTAGAATGACTGTCTATGCGAATCTGGGCTTCAACGATTTCACCTCCAGTGAGTATATGAGCGAGCAGGATAATGTCAATGAGATCGGCTGGATGCGCGATGAGACGCTTATTTCCCATATCGGGGATGCGCTTGATTCCACGGAGAATCAGGACTTTGTCTTTGCCGTCTCCGTTCAGGGACACGGAGCCTATCCCACAGAGGATGTGATCGAAGATCCGGCCATAACGGTGAGCGGTGCAGCAACAGAGGAGAAGAACAGTCAATGGGAATATTATGTTAACTCTACGCATGAGATGGATACCTTTGTTAAGGATCTCATTGACTATGTGGATGAGAGAGGCAAACCGGCTGTGATCATGTTCTACGGGGATCATCTTCCGACGATGGGGCTTGCCGATACGGACCTCAAAAAGGGGACGACATATCAGACGTGCTACCTGATGTGGGACAACATCGGACTCAAGCATAAGAAGAATCATAATCTCACGTCTTATCAGGCGATGGCGGAGCTTCTCGGCCGGATCGGCATTAACGATGGAACGGTATTTAATTTCCATCGAAAAATGAAAAACAAAGAGCTTTATCAGTATGACCTGCAGACACTTCAGTATGATATACTGTATGGGAAGCAGTACGTCTACGGAGAGTCGAATCCGTTTGCCCCGAAGATCATGGGGATGGGAGTCAGGATGATCACGCTCGACTCTGTCGAAGAGGTCTCGGAGGGGACCTACTATCTGCACGGAAAGAATTTTACCCAGTCGAGCAGACTGATGATCAATGATGACTGGGTAGAGACGTCTTTTGTCAATACAGAGACGCTGCTTGCCACCGATGTCACTTTCTCTGAAGGCGACCTCATCAGGGTGGGACAGCTCAGCAACTCGAATTCCGGAAAGATCCTGAGCCACACGAAATCTATAGTCTGGCATGTGCCGGAGACAGTGACTAAAACACAGTCCTCCGCGGAGACGGCGGGGACATCGCCGTCTCCCGGCGCAAACCGGGCATCCGGTGAGGGAACGGAGATAACTGAATCAAAGAAGGCTGCGGCAGGCGCCTGAAGAGTCCCGCGTCGGAGCATGCACAGGCACGCGAGGATGCGTAAGGGATTCGGTCTGGAAGAAGTCGGCCTGCGCTGACCTGAATCCCGCTTCAATTCTCGCGAGCGGGAATTGAAGCACCGACATCATCGTGTGAAGACTTCCGAACTGCCGGAACCGGCGGCAGCTGCCGCAGCATGAAGATCTGCACAGACCTTAAGGAGAAAGTATGATTAATTACGAAGAAGAACTGAAAAAATTCAAACCCAGTCTCGACGTGGATGAGGCTGAAGGAGCGATTTACTCCAGAGATCTTACAGACGTTATTGATATCCTTCAGGAAATGCTGAAGGAGACATCTGTCAGCAAGAGGGATTCGGAATGAAATGTATGAACTGCGGGGCGGAGCTCACGGAGTCCGCTTACTGTCCGAACTGCGGCTGCGACGTTTCTGTGCAGAAGCAGGCGATCGTGCTGTCCGGACTGTATTATAACCAGGGGCTCGAGAAGGCGGAGGTCAGAGATCTGTCCGGGGCGATCGATATGCTCCGGAGAAGTCTGAAATTCAATAAACTGAATATCTCTGCCCGGAATCTGCTGGGACTTGTCTATTTTGAGATGGGAGAGGTAGTGGCGGCGCTCTCGGAGTGGGTCATTTCCAAAAATATCCAGCCGGACGACAATATTGCCGTCGAGTATATCGAGAACCTTCAGAAAGATGCGAACCGCCTGGATGTCATTAACCAGACGATTAAAAAGTACAATCTTGCCCTGGAGAACTGCTACAACGGGAACGAAGATGTCGCAATGATCCAGCTCAAGAAGATCCTGTCTCAGAATCCGAAGCTGATCAAGGGCTACCACCTGCTCTCTCTCCTCTATTTAAAGAACGGAGAGTATGAGAAGGCCAGAAAGCTTCTGAAGAAAGCCGTTCGGATCGATAAGACGAACACGACGACTCTGCGCTTCCTGCAGGAAGTCGATGAACAGACAGGGCTTGCAACGACGCTTGAGCCCAGATTTTCTATCTGGGGGAGCAGAGAAAAGGAAGAGAACGGGGATGCTGCGCTTGTCAACGCGGGCAGCGTACAGACAGTCCACGCATTCCGGGAGACCAATGTCGGTGCGACGGTGTTTAATCTGCTCGCAGGTGTGCTGATCGGAGCCGCGGCGATCTGGTTCCTTTTTATGCCGGCAAGAACAAAGGCGATCCGCGACGAGGCAAATCAGAAAATCGCGGCGTATTCTTCCAATATGGCGGTGGATGAGGCTCAGGTGGCGGCACTTCGGGCGGAAATAGAGCAATCCCAGGAGACTGTGGATACGGCGAACGCCCGGATCGATGAGGCCAATACCAAGGCGACTGCATATGAGAATCTGATCAAAGCGGTCAATGCCTACAATAACGGGGCTACAGACCAGGCTGCAAATGCTCTCAGCGCGGTCGATGTGGAACTTCTCTCTGTAGAGGCGAAAGCCATCTATGATACTGTCTCGACAGGCGCGAACACATCGCTCCTCGGACAATACAAAGAGGCGGGAATCGCTGCTTTCGGAAACGGAGATTACGCGACTGCGGTGAACAACCTTGAGATGGCGAAGTCCATTGATCCTACGGATTATGAGACGCTCGACTATCTTGCCCACGCGTACAGATTTCTCGGAGACACGGCCAATGCAGACGCCGCGTTCCAGTATATTATTGATACGTTCCCGAACACAGCACGTGCTGAGAACGCAAGAATGTTCCTGAGCTGGAATCAGGGCGGAGGGAATTCGAACTGGAACGGCGGAAACGACTGGAATGCAGAAGCGGAAGCGGCAGCGCAGGCCGCTCAGCAGCAGGCAGAGGCGGAAGCGGCGGCAGCCGCTCAGGCAGCTGAGCAGGCCGCTCAGCAGGCAGCGGCAGAGGCGGCCGCGCAGGCAGCAGCTGCACAGGCAGCGGCGGCAGAAAACCCCGCCGGCTGACAGAGGTGGATATGACGGACAGGAAGCATTTGACTTTTTTTGAGAGTGTATGCGGGGCGGACAGGGTCTTTTCAGGTGAACCGATGAGCCGGCATACGACTTTCCGTGTCGGAGGACCGGCTGACTACTTTCTTGTTCCGGGTGATCCGGATCAACTCATAAGGCTCGTTCGCTACTGTAAGGATAACGGAATTGCTTATTTTATCCTCGGGAACGGAAGCAATCTTCTGGTCTCTGACGAGGGGTACAGAGGAGCGGTCATCCAGCTTTTCCGGAATATGTCGGAGATCCGGATCGAGGGGACGAGGATCTATGCGGATGCGGGGGCGCTGCTCTCCCAGATTGCCGCACAGGCAGCTGCGGCCTCACTCACCGGACTGGAGTTTGCCGGGGGAATTCCGGGGACGCTCGGCGGTGCCTGTGTGATGAATGCGGGTGCATACGGCGGAGAGATGAAGGATGTACTCCTTACGGTGACGGTCCTCACCCCGTCAGGGGAAGTGGTGACGATCCCCGCTTCCTCCATGGAACTCGGCTATCGGACATCCTGTATACCCGGGAGAGGCTACATTGTGCTTGGAGCCGGGATGGAGCTTTCGGCGGGAAATGCGGAAGAAATCCGGGCTAAAATGGATTCTCTGCGGGCACAGAGGCAGGAAAAGCAGCCGCTCGACCTTCCCAGTGCGGGCAGTACTTTCAAGAGACCGGAAGGATATTTTGCCGGAAAACTGATCATGGACGCCGGACTCCGCGGATACTCGGTCGGAGGAGCGCAGGTCTCGGAAAAACACTGTGGATTTGTGGTGAACCGGGGCGGTGCGACTGCTGCGGATGTCAGAACGCTGATCCGTGACGTGCGGGCGCGTGTGGAGGAGGAGTTCGGAGTGCGTCTGGAACCGGAAGTCAGGTTCCTCGGAAATTTTGACAGGTAATAACGGGACAGAGTTACATTTGAGGGGGGTACAGGATGCGCTTTGTGATCGTCACGGGAATGTCCGGAGCGGGCAAGGATACGGCTCTTCGTTTTCTGGAGGATATGGATTATTTTTGCGTCGGAAACCTTCCGATTCCTCTGATCAAACCGTTCGCTGAGATTTCCGTGGACGGAAAATCCTCTGAGATGAACAAGATAGCGATCACGGTGGACGTACGAAGCGGCAGCATGCTCGAGGGGGTGGAACAGGCTCTTTGCGATATTGAGAATGCGGGGATCAAATATGAGATCCTGTATCTCGATGCCTCGGACGAAACTTTGATCAAGCGCTATAAAGAGTCAAGACGGCCGCACCCGATGGCGGAACCGGGGGGACGGGTCGAGGACGGGATCGCGAACGAGAGGCGGAGAACTGCATTTCTCAAGAACCGGGCTGACTTTATCATCGACACCAGCCAGCTCCTGACCAGAGAATTGAAAGCGGAGATGAACAGGATCTTTATGCAGGGGAAATCTTACAAGAACCTGTATGTGTCCGTTGTGTCATTCGGATTCAAGTACGGTATTCCGACGGACGCAGACCTGGTATTTGATGTCCGTTTTCTGCCGAATCCCTACTATGATGTGAATCTTCGGCCTTTCACCGGTCTGGATGAGAACATCCGGGAATTTGTCATGGCGAGTCCCGAGAGCACGATCTTTCTCGATAAGCTTGAGGATATGCTCCGATTCCTGATCCCGAATTATGTCAAGGAAGGAAAGAATCAGCTGGTGGTCGCAGTCGGCTGTACCGGGGGCCGGCACAGATCCGTGACGCTCGCTCAGGGAATCTATGAGCGTCTTAAGAAAGATCCGGACTACGGTATCCGCATAGATCATCGGGACATGGCAAAGGATCTTGTGAAAAAGCAGACGGACTATGAGGTGAACTGATGTCATTTTCCGGAGAAGTAAAGAGAGAACTTGAAAAAGTTGAACCGCAGGCGAGGCACTGCAGGATCGCTGAACTCGCCGGACTGTCCGGATCTCTGGGACTTGCCTGGGACGGACCGTTCACTTTTCAGACAGAGAATGAACAGGCTGCAAGAAAAATCTTTACTTTATTGCAGAAAGCATATAATATAGAAACTGGTCTGTCTGTTTCGGCAAGAAACGGCGGCCAAAAGCAATCCTTTCGAATCGCTCTGGAGGATGAAATTAAGATCCGGGATATCCATAAAGCGGTCAGGCATCCTATGCTGCTTGCGAAAGACTGCTGTAAGCAGGCGTTCCTTCGTGGAGCCTTCATCGGATCCGGATCGATCAGTGCACCTGAGAAGTACTATCATCTGGAGGTGGTATGTGCTGACAGGGCATTTGCAGATCAGGTCTGCGGCGTGATGCATGACATGGGACTGGACGGGAAGATCGTTCCCCGCAAGAAGACCTTTGTAGTATACATCAAGGAAGCGGATCAGATCGTCACAATGCTCGGGGAGATGGGCGCCGGTTATTCCCTCATGAATCTGGAAAATGTCCGGATCCTTCGGGAAATGAAAGGCTCGATCAACCGACGCGTTAATTGCGAGACAGCCAATATAGGAAGGACCGCGGCGATGTGCGCACGCCAGATCAGAGATATTGAGTATATCAGAGATCACGGAGGTTTGAGTCAGCTGAAACCGCGTCTTTTGGAGGTGGCGGAAGCAAGGCTTATGTACCGGGAAGAGTCTCTTGGAGAACTGGGAAAACTTCTTGCAGCTCCGATCGGGAAATCCGGCGTGAACCACAGACTTCAGCAGATCAGTGCGATTGCGGAGGAATTGAAACAGAAAGAAGACTCTCAGGGAGTCACATGAATCCTGCAGGAGGAAAAGAATGACAAAGAAGGAGATCACTATTCAGCTGGACAGCGGCCTCGAAACAAGACCGGTTGCGCTTCTGGTTCAGGTTGCCAGTCAGTATGACAGCGATATCTACATTGAGTCAGACAACAAGTGCATTAATGCGAAGAGTATCATGGGAATGATGGCGCTTGGACTTGTTCCGGGGGAGAATGTCGTTATCTCCGCAAACGGTGCTGATGAAGCCAACGCGGTGGAAGGAATCGAGGCTTATCTTACCCGAAAAAAGTGAACTGAGAATAGTTTTTTTGAAGAGAGTTCAAAAGAGAGATAAAGGGGTGCCTGGTCAGGGAACCCCTTTATCTCTCTTTTCTTACGTGAGATCTTCGCAGTCCTTTACACGGAACCAGCAGGAGTAAAATTTGCGGAACCCGAGAGAGCGGTAGAGATGCTTGGCCGGCAGATTGTCTGTCAGGCACTGCAGATAGGCTTTCTCAGCCCCGCAGAGCTTTCCTTTCGTGAGAAGAGTCGTGCAGATGAGGCGGGCAAGGCCCATCCGACGAAGATCTTCACGCACATGAATTGCGTATATTCCTATATAATTGCGGTCCAGAATACCGAGACCGGTCCCGGCGATCCTCCCGTCTGCATCCGTGACGGATACTGCAATCTCATCCATGGGAATGGCATCGTACATGGATGGAACGATCTTTTTGTGGATGGGATCCTCGGTGTGCTTCAGGCTGAAGAGGCCGTTGACCCAATCCGTGCTGACCCTGTCCTCAACGTTCAGAGAAAGACCGTGCCGTGAGAGAACCGATGCTCCTTTTTCGGTGTCCTCCTCCCGGGTGATGCCGTGCAGAAGAAGATCGGCGGTCATATTGTCGACCGTGTGCTCGATCCGGTAGCCCCGTTCCGCAAGGATTCCGTCCAGAGCGGGATCGCAGACGGGACTGATCTTGAAGATGCAGGGGGTTTTCCACCTGCGGTAGATTCGTTCACAGTATTCGATCTTTTCCGCAAGCGGAAGAAGAGAGATACCGACCGCTTCGGCGCAGTTGGTCCTGTGCGTATAAAAGTAGGAAAAGCGGAGAATCCAGCCGTCGTACATCTGCATCTGATGGGACGGCCAGGCATTCAGCGATAAATCTTCTATTTTTTTAATATCTGTGTCCATAGGGACCTCCGTACATATGTCTGCAGACTGCGCCGGTGTTCACGGCGCAATTACAGACATTATAAAAGTCAGTCAGCTTTACGTAAAGCGTGAATTTACGGAACCGGCTTCTTTTATCGTAAGCGGGACTTTTCATTTCAGGTGTGTACAGAATCCCGGAAAAATGATAAAATAACAAAAGCTATCTCTAAAAATGAGGAGGGATACATTATGTCAAAGTTCCTTAAACTATTGGTCAATCTCTTTCTGGTCCTTGCGATCCTGATCACGGGAGCGATTTTTCTGCCTCCGGTGCTCGGTGTCAACACGACCGTAGTTGATTCCGAGACGATGGATACAAATCTTCCTGTCGGGTCGATCACATACTCGAAGACTGTAAACGCTATCGACCTTCAAAGCGGAGATGAGGTCCTGAAGGAAGTCAGTTCATCGGTCCATGCCTATATTATTGAGTCAGGTGATGTCAATACCGGAAAGTATACCGTCCGTGACGCGATAGATAAAACATCCGGGACAACGGAGATCAGCCTTCGGAACCATGTTTCGAAAGTAGTTCTCACGGTTCCGTATCTGGGCTATATCGTGATGATCATGCAGACCACGGAAGGCATGATCATAGCAATCCTGCTGGTAGTCTTCGTGATCATCCTGTTCGTTCTTTCCGAACTCTGGAAGCACAATGAAGAGGAGGATGAGGCTGACGAGGAGGATATCGTCGAGGACGACGGAGAACAGGTGGAGGAGATCCTTGATGAGGACGAGGCGCGCGAAGCGGTCGAAAATGCAGGGACTGTGATGTTTGATGGTACGGAAGCGCCTGAATCGACTGAAGACAGCGCCGGGGAAGAACCCGAAAAATCGAAAGGCGATACAAAGGAAGTAAAAATAGCTGCGGCGCCTGATACCAGCGTGCAGGTAAGACGCGGGGACACACAGTACCTTGTGAATGAGCTCGCATCGCTCGGTTCCGGTACGGATGCAAAGAAGTCTTCGGATGTTCCGGAAACAGTTGTCTCTGAGGAACAGCCCGGGAACAAGGGAACGTTTTCAGCAGGGGATACATCAGAAGTACCTGCTGACGAAGCGAAAAAACCGGAGATGACAGATGAAAAGCCGTACGCGGCGGAAGACGCGGACATTCAATCCGGAACCATGGAGACAGAGACCGGAGCAGACGGTGTGAACGTAGAGATGGAAGAATCCGTTCCGGCTGCAGGGAAAGCAGCTGCACAGGGATCCGCGCAGGACGCCATGGAAGTGATGCCGGAGAACCGAGCGGAAGAAGTAAACGAAACGGAGGAAGACGGGTTCGACTGGACGAAGTTCGAAGTCGGTGCGCCTTCGGAGGAGACAGCTGTTCGGAAGGCGAAGCCGGCAGCAGATACGGCAGAGACGAATGGAACAAACGCAGAGTATGTGAAAGCCGCTGCGGCAAAGGTGGGAGAGCAGGCTGTGAAGGCGGCTCCCAGGAAGCCTGCAAAGAGGTTCCGTCCGGTCGAGAGACTTACTCTGGAAGAGATTCTTGAGCACGCTAAAAAGAGCGGCGCTGCGGATGAGACACAGGCGAGCCGGGACTCGGTCACGGGAGTCGACTTTGTCGATTACAGCGAACTGCTCTGATCTGCCTTCGACGAAGATGTGCGAACTCCTGACGAGGCGCAGGAGAAGGCAGTAAGGAAAGTCTGAGAAAAAAATACAAATTTATAAAAAATAAAAAAAACCCCTTGCAATCGCAGGGGGTTTTTAATATAATGGCAAATGCTGTGACATGATAGCTATGAAGCGTGAAGTTGCTGCACATGCGTTGCAGGTTCTCCGTGGAGCGAATG
>CADABA010000026.1 GCA_902785985.1 uncultured Lachnospiraceae bacterium | reverse complement strand
GATCGTCCGCGGGGAAGTTTTCGCTGTGGAGACAAGGGAGACGAGGAACGGCAAGATCATTTTCAACGTCTCGATGACAGATTACACGGACAGTATCCGCTTCAAGCTGTGGCTTCTGCCGGAGGAACTGAAGGAATATACAGATACCTTCAGGAAGGGCAGATGTTTTCTTGTCAAGGGCATGATGGATTTCGATCAGTTCGAGAAGGAAGTCATGATCAAGACGGTCTACTCGATCAAGAAGATCGATCCTTTTAAAACGGTCAGAGAGGATCACGCTGCAGCGAAGCGTGTTGAACTGCACTGCCATACGAAGATGTCCGATATGGACGCGGTCTCTTCCGCGAAGGATATCATCGGGCAGGCGAAGCGGTGGGGAATGAAAGCCCTCGCGATCACAGATCACGGAGTAGTGCAGGCTTTCCCTGAAGCGCATCACGCCTCGGACGAGAAGGATCCTGATTTCAAGGTCATCTACGGATGCGAAGGGTATCTTGTCGATGATATGGTCAGCATGGTATCCGGCAGAATGGATGTGAGCGTGGAGGAGCCGGTCGTCGTTGTCCAGGTCGTGACGACCGGAATGAGCGCGGTGAGTCATGACATCATTGAACTGTCCGCGCAGAAGATCGAGAAGGGAAACCTGACGGACAGCATGACGACACTCATCAACCCCGGGAATCCGCTTCCCTTCTCCTTTACAAGAGAGACCGGGATCCGGGACGAGATGCTCCCCGGCATGCCGGATCTTCGCGGAGCTCTTGTCCGGTTCCTGGAATTTGCGGGCGATATGCCCATCGTCTCCTACGACGCGGATCTCGTTACGGAGTTCCTTAAGGAAGGATGCAGAAAAACAGGTCTTTCCTGGGATTTCGACGGAAAAGAGGAACGCACGGTCGTTGATATTCCGGGCTGTGTCCGCTTCCTTCTTCCGCATGTGAGCAGGAGTTCCCTCGGAAAGCTGACCAAGGCCATGAAGATCCCGCTCGGCAATCCGAACCGGGCAGGAGATCAGGCCTATGCGGCTGCGAAGGCCTTTCTGCTGCTTCTCGATGCCATGAAGAAGGAGCAGATCAGGACCTACAGAGATCTCGATGCCCGCGGTATGATCTCCGAGGAGCGGATCCGGAACCTTCCGTATTATCACATTATCATTCTGGCGAAAAATGAGACGGGCCGCCGCAATCTCTATCGGCTCGTGTCGGAATCGCACCTCAAATATTTTAAGAAGAGGCCCCGTATTCCGAGATCTCTTCTCATGGAGTGCAGGGAAGGACTGATCCTGGGTTCTGCCTGTTCAGCGGGAGAGCTGTATTCGGCGATCCTTCTCGAGAAACCCGCGTCGGTGATCACAAAGATCGTGAATTTCTACGACTATCTGGAAGTTCAGCCGATCGGGAACAACGGATATCTTGTCAGGGATGAGCTCCACGGGATCAAAACGGACGACGATCTGAGGGAGATCAACAGGAAGATCGTGAAGCTCGCCGACGAATTTCATAAGATGTGCGTCGCCACGTGCGACGTTCATTTCCTGAATCCTGAGGATGCGATTTATCGAAGCATCATACAGTCCAGTCACGGTTACAAGGATGACGGACAGCCGCCGCTCTACCTTCATACGACGGAGGAGATGCTGGCCGAATTTGCCTATCTGGGCGAGAAGAAGGCGTACGAGATCGTGGTTGAAAATACGAACCGTGTGGCGGATATGATCGAACAGATCTCTCCGATCCACCCCGACAAGTGCCCGCCGGTCATCGAGAATTCGGATTCCGAGCTTATGGATATGTGCTACGCGACAGCGCGGAGCATTTACGGGGACCCGATCCCGGAGCAGGTAAAAAGCCGGCTCGACAAGGAGCTCACATCCATCATACATAACGGGTACGCGGTCATGTATATCATTGCCCAGCGCCTTGTGAAGAAATCCAGAGATGACGGATATCTTGTCGGTTCGCGGGGCTCTGTCGGCTCGTCGCTGGTCGCCACCATGTCCAATATCACGGAGGTAAATCCTCTGCCGCCCCATTACCTGTGTCCGAACTGCCACTATGTGGATTTCGATTCGGAGCTTGTGAAGTCCTACGGGGGACGATGCGGAGCCGATATGCCGGATATGGTATGCCCGCACTGTGGGACACCGCTCTCCAAAATGGGATTTGACATCCCGTTCGAGACCTTCCTGGGTTTCAAGGGGGATAAAGAGCCCGATATCGACCTGAATTTTTCCGGGGATGAGCAGGGGGTAGCCCAGCAGTATACGGAAGTCATCTTCGGAAAGGGGCAGACTTTCAAGGCAGGCACGGTCGGTACGGTCGCGGAGAAGACGGCCTACGGTCTTGCGATGCATTATTTTGAGGAGAAAGGTGTTCCGAAAAAGAACTGTGAACTCGAGCGTCTCGCGCAGGGCTGTGTCGGCGTCCGCAGAACGACCGGCCAGCATCCCGGAGGCGTCATCGTTCTCCCGAAGGGGATGGACATCAACTGGTTCACACCGGTCCAGCACCCGGCGAACGATATGACCTCCGACATCATCACGACGCATTTTGACTATCACTCGATCGACCGGAATCTTCTGAAGCTCGATATTCTGGGCCACGATGATCCCACGATCATCCGCATGCTCGAGGATCTCACCGGCACGGACCCGCTCAGCGTACCGCTGGACGACCCTGGCGTTCTGTCCCACGCTCGGCGTACCCGAGTTCGGGACGAACTTCGTCATGGGCATGCTCCGCGATACGAAGCCGAAGACGCTCTCCGAGCTGATCAGAATATCCGGCCTGTCCCACGGCACGAATGTCTGGCTGGACAACGCCCAGTATTTTATCAAGCAGGGCGACTGCACCCTGTCCACGGCGATCTGTACGCGCGATGATATCATGCTGAACCTGATCGCGTGGGGCGTGGAGCCTGAGCACTCTTTCAAGATCATGGAGGCTGTGCGGAAGGGCAAAGGCCTGACGCCTGACCAGGAGAAGGAGATGCGCGAACACGGTGTGCCGGACTGGTACATAAAATCCTGTAAGCGTATTAAATACATGTTCCCGAAGGCCCATGCGGCGGCCTATGTTATGAACGCCTTCCGCATCGCCTATTACAAAATAAACTATCCTCTTGCCTATTACGCGGCCATGTTCTCGATCCGCGTCACGACGTTTGACTATGTCATCATGGCCCAGGGCAGAAAAGTGCTGGAGGCGAAGTACGAGGAGCTTGCAAAGAGCAGCGAGAGAAGCCCGAGGGAGGATGAGATGATGAAGGATATGCTCATCGTCCGCGAGATGTACGCCCGCGGCTTTGAGTTCGCTCCCATCGACCTCTACAAATCAGGTGCAACACGCTTCCGGATCCTTGACGGGAAGCTCCTGCCTTCCTTCAACTCGGTCGCCGGTCTTGGCGACAGCAACGCCGTGGCAATCGAGACGGCGGCGAAGGAGGGGCCGTTCCTCTCGAAGGACGACTTTCGGAACAGAACACACACGTCCCAGACGATCGTCGACCTGTTCGACGAGTACGGGATCCTCGGAGATATTCCCGAGACCAATCAGATCTCGCTGTTCGACCTGATGTCGGGCTGATGGCGGTAAATGAACTTCAATATACGCATTTGTCTCGCGACTGAAATTACGAGAATTCTGCGTCAGAGCTTAAAATACTTGCGAAGGCGCTTGCGGAACCCTGTGCGAAAGGGGCTGTCGCAATAAGCGTAAAAAAGTGCATAAATATTCATGAAGGGACATCCGCAGCGCCGGTACTTCATATTTTTAAAGCCTGTGGCTTCAAAAATATGTTAGTACCGCTGCGCGAGGACTAAGCGCGAGCGGTCCCTGAATGAATTATTTATGCACATAATGTTTAATACGACAGCCCCATGGAACACAGATTTTCGCAATTGCCTGACTGCATTTACACACTGCAAGGAGGAATCTTATGACCGCCGTCAAGGAAGCCTTTCACGGCAGCGACCTCGAAAAGGTCGAAGCCGTATACGGAATACCGAAAGAAAAAATCGTGAGTTTCGCAGCCAACGTCAACCCGCTGGGCATTTCCGGCAAAATGAAACGGGAACTCGCCGGGCATCTTGACGTGGTCACGTCCTACCCGGACAGGGAATATAAGGCTCTGCGGGAGACCATAGCGGTCTACACAGGCACGACCGCGGAGCGCGTTCTCGTCGGGAACGGGTCAACTGAGCTCATCTCCCTCTTCATCCGCACAGAGCATCCGGTCAAAGCGGTCATTCTGGGACCGACCTATTCGGAGTATGAGCGGGAGATTGCTCTGTCCGGCGGAGAGAGTACGTATTATCCGCTGCCGGAGGACAGAGATTTTATTCTGGATGTCGACAGCTTCTGCGAAGCGCTCGGTGAGGACACAGATCTTGTCGTCCTGTGCAACCCGAACAATCCGACGTCGACAGCCCTCTCCACGGGAGAGATTGAAAAGATCCTCAGATCCTGCGGGAAGAAGGGAATCTTCGTGAGCATCGATGAGACCTATGCCGAGTTCGCGGACGACCTGGCCGGCATTTCCGCGATCCCTCTCTGTGGGAAGTATGACAACCTGATCGTCCTTCGGGGGACATCCAAGTTTTTTGCATGTCCGGGGATACGGCTTGGCTACGCAATATGCGGAAACGCAGAACTCAGGGAGGCCATGCGGAGCAGCCAGAATCCCTGGTCGCTCAACGCTCTTGCGGATCTCGCGGGACAGAGCATGATGGCGGACAAGGAATATCAGAAAGAGACGTGGGAGCTGATCGATTCGGAGAGAAGAAGGATGATTTCCGTTCTTCGGTCCTGGAAAAGCGTTAAGGTGTATCCGGCGAGAGCGAACTTCATTTTCATGAAGATCCTCAGGGAGGACGTCACGGCCGGAGATCTCTTCGTCCACTGCATAAAGAAAGGGCTCATGATCCGGGACTGCTCCACATTCCCGTTCCTCGGCGATCGATATGTGCGGTTCTGCGTCATGCTGCCTGCCGATAACGACCGGCTGCTTGATACGATGGCAGAGCTGCTCTGTCCTGATGAACCGGACACACAGGCTGTCTCCTCTGATGAGGCGGTCACAGGGTGATCATTCGTACATTTATCACACAGAAAACTTTGGAGGTTATGACTTGATCAGAACGCTCGGAGTAAAAGAAGAACAATTTGAAGAGATCCTCCGCGGCCTGACCGCAGCACCGGATTTTATCGATATGGAGTGCGAGACCGGGAAAGTCTGCGGCGGGGAGATCACAATACGGTGCTTTGAGGATTTCCGCCTGAAAGGCTACATTACGACCGATGAATCGAGAATTGTGCCTGAAAAGGAGCGCTTTGCGGGAGCTCCTTTCAGGCTTGTGTTCGGTGTCGACACTGCAGGGCTTCAGGATGGGGACGTCGTCACAGGCAATATCTGTGTGGAGACGAACGGCGGGGCCGTCAGCATTCCGGTGCGGGTCTGCGTCCGGGACATGATCATGCAGTCTGCCTACGGAGATATACGGACCCTCGAAGATTTCGGCGCACTGGCCCGGGATAATTATGAGGAGGCACTCCGTCTCTTCAGAAACCCTGCCTTTCAGAAAATTCTTGAGGGGAATGACCGCCGTTTCAGGGCTCTTTACCGGGGTCTTTCAAAAAATCCGGTCACTTACTCCAGAATGGAGGAGTTCCTGATCGCTTCCGGCATCAAGAAGCCGGTCGTTCTCACAGCGGATACTTCGGAGCGAAGGCTTTTTGACCTTCGCGAGTCTGTACAGGAAAATGTCACGATCCACCGCAGCGGATGGGGCGGGATCGAGATCACAGCCGAGGCGGAAGGAGATTTTATTGAGCTTCCGCGCAGAAAACTGTACGTGGATGACTTTGTCGGATCGATCTGCGAATTCGGGTTCGTGATCCGTAAAGAGAAACTCGGAATCGGGAGAAACTATGGCAGAGTACTCCTGAATGCCTACAATTTCAGCGCCGAGATCCCGGTCGTGGCCAGTTCCCACGGGGAACTCGGAGTGGATATGACGATCGTCTCCCAGAAGAACAAGGTACGCCTTACATCCCTCTATCTCGATTATCTGATGGACCGCATAGACGTGAAGACGTTCTGCTCGGAGACGAGGAAGCTTCTCTCTTTCATCCGGGAGACCGAAAGCCTGCCGATGAGCCTGGAACTCTATGAAGCATATGTCCGGGAACTCGGAGGGAACCGGACGGAAGCCAGGAGGATCATGCAGGAAATCTCCAGGAGGAGCTTTAAGGAAGAACCGCTGGAGAACCGGGCTGCATTTTTCTATATCGGCTATATTACAGGCATGCTCGACCCGGCAAAGGTAGATATCGCTCTTAAGATCAGGGAGATGCAGCAGAGAAAGCAGGAGAGCCTCCTTCTTGCATGGATCCTGTTCCGCGTGGATCCGGATCTCCTGAGAAATCCGTCGAAAAAAATGCGCTACATGGAGAAGCTTTTCGCATCCGGCTGCAGGAGCCCGATCCTCTATATGGAGGCGATCTATCTGATCCGTCGAGACGGGAACAATCTGCGGAGAATGAACGCATTTATGCGGAGCGTAC
The DNA here is from genome assembly GCA_902785985.1 of uncultured Lachnospiraceae bacterium. Taxonomy (GTDB): domain Bacteria; phylum Bacillota; class Clostridia; order Lachnospirales; family Lachnospiraceae; genus Chordicoccus. The sequence continues at coordinate 13,342 of CADABA010000026.1, read as the reverse complement.
TCCTCTTTGCCGTGAACGCCGGAATGATCTCGGAGGATATGGCGCGCCGGGCCGCGCATCTTTCCGACAATGAAAAAGGATTTACGGGCATCATGTACAGGATCCTCGGAGGCGCTTATGAATATCATCCGCTTCCGGAGGTACTCGAGGCCATATGCAAGCTCCTCATGAAGTCGATGTCTCTGGGAACGGAGTATTTCAAGTGGTTCCGCCTCGCCGTGGAGCACGAGATCCGGATCACAAGGATCTACGAATTCTACATCGAGACGATGCCGGAGAATTATCAGAAGCCGCTGCCCACCTCGGTCCTGCGGTATTTCGCAATGAATAACATGCTTTCCGACAGGAAGAAGGCACTTCTGTATGCAAATATAATCAGGAACCGGTCGGCAGACCGCCGCACATACGCCCTGTATGAGTCGACAATGCGGGATTTCGCCGAACGGATGCTCTCCGAGGGACGTCTGGATCCGCAGTATGCGATCCTCTACCAGAATTTCATTACGGAGGTCGTGGACAAAGATGACGGAGAGCTGATCGCCCCGATCCTCTTCACGCGCCGTGTATACACGGACGATCCCCGCATGCGGGAGGTCATTGTTGTGCATGAAGAGATGGAAGAGGAGGAGCGCTGGCCGGTCAGGGGCGGTGAGGCCTACGTACGCCGCTATACAGACCGTGCCGCGATCCTTTTTGCGGACTGGCTGGACAACCGGTATGCGAGCGGCATTGCATTCTCAGAGGAACCGCTTCTTTCTGAGAGCGGTCTTGCAGAGGCCTGCATCCTGCGCCATGTCACATTCCCGGGGCTCATCCTGCACGCCTGCGTGGATGGTGAGGGAAATGTGCAGGCGGGTGAAGGAAAGCGTGAATTGCTCGGGATCGCCGCTTCCTCCGAAGCTTTTACGGAGAGATTCCGGCAGGAGGTCCGGCGCAGGCGCCTGAAGGAACTGATCGCCGGAGGAGACCGCGAAGCGCTTGAGCAGTTCATCGCGGAGCTCCCGGTCGAAAGTCTCTCCGGCAGGGACCGGATCACGGTGATCGGAGCCATGATCGGATGCGGACTTATGGGAAGAGCCTTTGAGGCGATCCGCAGCCTTGGGGCAGAGGGAATTGATCCCAGACTGCTCGTCCGCCTTGTCGAATTTGAAATTGCAGAGCACGATTTTCTGGAAAATGAAGATCTTCTTCTCCTCTGCGCCTATGTCTTCCGGCAGGGCAAGTTCGGCGAGCATATGCTTGAATATCTTGCGCAATACTTCAGCGGAAATCTGAGCGAGATGCTGCTCGTCAGAGAATCTGCTGCGGATTTCTTTGTCGATACGAAGGGGATCGAGGAGCGGATCCTCAGCAGAGCCACGTTCACGGGAAGGCTTCTTCCCGAAAAATCGGATATTCTGGCAAATTACAGAGAACACGGCGGGAACAGGAAGGTCGTGCGGGGATACCTGCTCATGGAATCCGACCGGTGCTTCAGGGCAAGGACGAAAATCAGCGATTATTCGGCGGCCTTTATTCAGAAGAGCATAAGGACCGGTGAGAAGACAGACCTCATCATGAAGCTTGCCCTTCTCCTCTACTATTCAAGACAGGAGAAGCTCGGCATACGGGAGGAGGAAATCACAGAGTCGCTGCTTGCCGAGTGCGCTTCGAAGAATCTGCGGTTCGCATTTTTCAGAGATCTGCCGGCGGAACTGACCTCGCTTTACGAGATCGAGGACCGTGTCTTTATCGAGCAGGATGCAGATCCGAATGCCGCAGTGACGCTCTACTACAGAATGTCCGCGGAGGGCGAAACATTCAGGTCCACGCCGATGATACAGATCTATAAGGGAATTTTCTCGAGGGAATTTGTTCTTTTCTACGGGGAGAGCATGGAATATTACATTGTGACGGAGGAGGACGGCGCGGAGACCCGTACGGAAGTGCGCGTATCCTCTGCCCGTTCGGTCGATATGCACGGCCGCAGCCGGTATCAGCTGATCAATCAGATGCTCGCCGCCATGGCGGCCGGCGATCCGGAAGCGCTCAGGGACAAGGTCCGGGAGTACAGGCGGGCTGAACAGGTCGTGGATGCGGTCTTTGAGCTGGAGGAAGAATTTTGAACGAGGTTCGCGAGTTACTGATAGGATTTGAGTTCGGCAGAGAGACGTCTGTGATCTGCTACTATGACAGGAAGTCTGAGGAGCCGGTCTGTGTCACGACCAAGGTGGGAACGAATCTTTTCGCATTTCCGACGATCCTTGCCTTCGTCCCTTCCAAAAATGAATGGCATTTCGGGCTTGAGGCCGAATATTTCGGAAAACTGCCGGGCGGGATCATGGTCTCTTCCATATACGATCTCGCCTTCCGCGGGGGATCGATCCGTGTCGCTGACCGCGAGATGGAATCCTTTGAGCTTCTGCGCGTGTTCTTCCTGGAATCTCTGAAGCTTCTGGGGATCCGGAACATCGTTCAGTCGATCTCAAAGATCGTGGTCACGACGAAGGAAATCTCTGCACCGCTCGTCTTTGCGGTACGCAGGGCCCTGTCCTCGATCGGCCTCATGGCCGGGCAGTATTCGATCCAGGACCACAGAGAGAGTTTCTATTATTACACATACAGTCAGCGGCCGGATCTTTGGACACGGAGCGTAGTGCTTTTTCACTTTGCGAAGAGGTCGCTTTCCGCATTTGTGCTCTCCGAGAGAAAGGATACGAATCCGATCGAGGTCGGTGTCGAAACGAGAGAGCGCGTCCGGATCCCGGAGGGGGAGGAGGAAAAGAACCGCGCCCTTCTTGACTACGCGGCTTCCTCCATGAAGGGAAATGCCTTTTCGGGCGTACTGATGACAGGGAATTCCTTTGACCCGGCTGTCTACAAGCCCGCCTGCGATGATCTTAGCCGGGAGAGGAACCGCATTTATTTTGAGGATGATCTTTTCGTGAAGGGCGCTTGTTATGCAGCCTATGAACAGGCGGAAAGACATGCCTTCCGAGGGCGTGTCTACATGAGCGAAAGCCGGATCCGGATGAATATCGGGATGGACATGATCGTCGGCATGAATGCGGTCACAGTCCCCTTTATCCGCGCGGGATCGAGCTGGTTCGAGGCTTCCGAGTCCTGCGAGTTCATCCTGGATGACCGTGATTATCTGGTCTTCGCGCTGCAGGAGATGGGAAGTTCGGGACGCAGGAATTTCCGTATGGATCTGCAGGATCTCCCGAAAAGGCCGAACAGGACGACGAGGATCCGCCTGACCCTCGAATGTACCTCCCCCGAGATCTGTGAGATCCGTGCGGAGGACCTCGGATTCGGCGATTTTTATCCTGCAACACACAGGATCTGGAAGGGAAGCATTTCACTTTTGCCGGAGAAGGCAGATTGAGGAAAAGAGATGGCAGGCTACAGATTATGCCGCGTTCGGGCGGCGGAAATCCCGTTTTTTATAGAGAGCATCAGCACCAACATCTATACGATCGAGGAGCTTTGCTTCTTTCTGCACAACAATATCCCGCTGATCGATGCATCGATCATGAACCGTGAACTCACCCGCTGGGTCGCACAGGGGCTGGGGCTCACGAAGCTTTCCGTGACCATGGAGCAGGCGCTTGCCAGACAGGCGGAAGTATCCGACTTTGTGATGCCTGTTTTCCGGGAGATCGGGTATCTCACGACCACGGAGCTGGCATCCTTTGCGAAGAGCCTCAGTGAGTTCTCGCGGCTCCCGCTCCATCTGCGGCTGAAAATGAAAGGCGATGCCCTTGTCCGCGGCGGAAAATATCAGGCTGCGATCCGATCCTACCGGAGGATCATCGAGGACTCCGGCGAGTATAACTTCAGACCGGAATTCCTGTCCGGTGTGTGGTATAACTGCGGAGTCGCGGAGATGAAGCTGATGCTCTTTGAGGAGGGACTCCGGGGTTTTACGCGCGCCTACGATCTTCACCCCACAAAGCTGCACGCCAGGGCATGCATGCGTGCGCTGGCGGTCACAAAGCCGGCAGGGAAGTTTTCGGAAGCTCTTGAGGAGATCCGGTCAAGGCACAGGGAGGATGGGTTCCTCAGTGAGGAGCTGAGAGAAGAGACCCTTGAGGTGGTCGGTATCGCCGAGAGAGGTGCGGATACATCGATCCCGGAAGATCTGACAAAGTGTGTACAGTCCTGGATGCGGGAATACAGAAATGCGACAGGGTGAAAGAGATCAGGGATGCCGGCGGCCTTTCTGATGCGGCAGGACCGGCGCATGATATCTTCCGCATCCTGTCCGTACGGGCAGCCGCTGTCCTTCGGACTGTCCCTGACGGCGGGGGTTAATGCGGCTTGAGGAAAACATTCCGACTGCATGACTGTGTGAGAATATCCCGATTTTGTATCTGTGGGAAAATCTTTCGATTTTATGGCGCTGGAAAGATATCCCGTTTCCGCTGCAGCGGGAGAATATCTCATTTGCCTTGTCAAAAAAAACGAGATGTTGTATAGTGAGCGTGACTTGTACATTTTTGCGAAGGGGCCGGGAGAAAGGCTTTCCTTCATTTTGTAAAGCAGCCGGAGGCGTCTTCCTCTGCTGCGTGATGGAGCCGGAGGAGAATTCCCTTTGTTTTCCGGCAGATGTACGGACTTCTTAAGAAATGGAGCACTTATGGCAGAAGAAAAAAGAACCTATGACAGATACGTAAGTCCTCTCTCGGAGCGCTACGCGAGCCGGGAAATGCAGGAGGTCTTTTCACAGGACCGCAAATTCCGCACATGGCGAAGACTCTGGATCGCCCTTGCGGAGACGGAGAAGGAGCTCGGACTCGACATAACCGATGAGCAGATCGCGGAGATGAAGGCACATGCGGATGACATCAACTATGAGGATGCCAGAGCGCGGGAAAAGGAAGTTCGCCACGACGTCATGAGTCATGTATACGCGTATGGGCTGCAGTGTCCGAAGGCCAAAGGCATCATTCATCTCGGCGCGACGAGCTGTTATGTCGGCGATAACACAGATATTATCCTCATGCGGGATGCCCTGGGAATCATACGCAGGAAGCTGATCAACGCAATTGCCGCGCTCGCGAAATTTGCCGGTGAGTACAGGGATCTTCCGACGCTCGCCTTCACACATTTTCAGCCGGCTCAGCCGACGACGGTCGGAAAGCGTGCGACACTCTGGATCAATGAATTCATGATGGATCTTGAGGATCTGGACTATGTATCCGGGTCGCTGAAGCTGCTTGGCTCCAAAGGAACGACCGGTTCCCAGGCCTCATTCCTGGAACTCTTCGGCGGTGACCATGAAAAGTGCGATCAGATCGATCCGATGATCGCTGAGAAAATGGGTTTTGACAGCTGCTACCCGGTCTCCGGACAGACCTATTCGAGAAAGGTCGATACGAGGGTCCTGAATGTCCTTGCGGGAATAGCCGCTTCCGCCACGAAATTCTCCAATGACATCCGTCTTCTCCAGCATCTGAAGGAGGTGGAGGAGCCGTTCGAGAAGAGCCAGATCGGATCTTCCGCCATGGCGTACAAGAGAAACCCGATGCGCTCCGAGAGGATCGCATCCCTTTCCCGCTATGTGATCGCCGATGCGATGAACCCGGCGGTGACATCTGCCGTGCAGTGGTTCGAGCGCACGCTGGATGATTCTGCGAACAAGAGACTCTCCGTTCCGGAAGGCTTCCTGGCCTGCGACGGAATTCTTGATCTTGTCGTCAATGTCGCGGACGGCCTTGTCGTCTATCCGAAGGTCATCAGAAAGCACATGATGGCGGAACTTCCCTTCATGGCGACAGAGAATATTATGATGGATGCCGTAAAGGCGGGCGGAGACCGCCAGGAGCTCCATGAGAAGATCCGGCAGCTGTCGATGGAGGCCGGACGTCATGTCAAGGTCGAGGGAGGAGAGAACAATCTCTTTGACCTCATCGCGGAGGATCCGGCATTTCCTCTTACAAGGGAGGACCTTCTTGCGTGTCTTGATCCCGCAAAGTATGTCGGGCGCGCGCCGCAGCAGGTGACTGCCTACCTTGAGAAGGTGGTGGAGCCCATGCTTCGGGACAATGCTTCCGACCTCGGATATACATCGGAAATAAACGTCTGACGGATCCGTCCGGTTTTGATCTCTGACGCAGAATTCTCTTGATGTTCGTCTGAGATGAATGCGCAAAGCGATACCCGGCTCTGACATGGGTTACAGAGTAAGCGTCAGAGATGGGGTGCAAAGTAAGCATCAGAGGCTGAAAGCCTCCGGCGGATCCCGGCCTTACCGTGGGGAAGATACTTCATGCGTAAGCGCGGCGCGGCAGGAACGCCGAGACGTTCTTGATACTATATTCGGACGCCCTTTCATTTTGTGAAGGGGGCGGTCCGGTGATTTAAGGAGCTATGAATATGCAGATCAGAAAAATGAGCGCCCTGGCGCTTGCCGCCATATTGACAATAACGGCTGCAGCAGGCTGCGGAAAAAAGAAGGAGACTGAGATCACGACGGTCTCTGCTGCCGAAAGCCAGCCTGCGAAAGCTGTTTCCGCTGACCCGGTGGATACATCCGAGGAGATCCCGGAGCTCACAGTCGTTGTGACGGACGGAACAGGTACAGAACAGGTCCGTGTGCCGGCCAACTGGCAGTATATGACAGGGAAGCTTGACCCGTCGGGGAACGTGGATGCGAATTTCCCGATCATGGTCGGCGATCAGAAGACCAATGTGTACGTGATTTCGAATTATGAATCAAGACAGGGGGCTGTGACAACTCTTGACGACTACAGCAATGTGCTCGTGAACGGAGTGTCAGGGGGCGGAGTTCTCACCAATGTGCAGAATATGGGCACGGAGACAATGGTCCTTGATGCGAGCCATTTTGCTGCAAAGCGGACGATTCTCTATGCCGATTATGAGGGCGTACAGATCGAATACATTATTTATGCGGTCGAAGGGATCTCCAATTATTACCAGTTCGACTGCTGGGGGTATGCGGATAAAGCCCGCAGAAATGAAGAACTCTTTGACAACATTGTAAATGCCTTCATAGGAATATGAACGGACCGGCCTTATCGGACGCCGAGACCCATAAGTTTTTTCTTTGCATCGCTGTAATCCTTAAAGTGGATTGCAGCGATTCCTGCTTTCCGGGAAGCTTTAATATTTTCCTCATTGTCGTCGATAAAGACCGCATGGGCCGGATCGATCTTATTCTTCCGGAGGAGCGTCTCGAAAATTGCCTGATCCGGCTTTCTCTGGTGCTCGCGGAAGGACCAGGTGCTGCCGTCCATGTAACGCTCAAAATCCATGACTCCGTTTTCACACAGCTTTTCATATGCATGCGCTGACCAGTTGGAGAGAATGTACAGCTTATATCCTTTTCCCTTTAAGGAGCTGAGCCAGCTGTCCGTATACGGGAAGGGACGGATGCAGGTATACATGTTCTCGATCAGGAGGCGGATCTCGGCGGAATACTCCGGAGCGATGGCACAGAACTTCTGAACAAGGGTCTCAAAAGGCTCGAGGGAGAGATCGCACTCTGCAAAAAGAGGAGAGTCGATGACCTTCTCCAGGATAACTTTTTTTGCATGCTCGGAGATATCCATTTCCATGGCGAATTTTGTCCACGGAAAATCCAGAAGAACGCCCCCGACATCAAAAATGACGGTATCTATGAGGGCCGGCTCAGAGGGTCTCAGGAGTTTTGCCGCAAGCAGTATGGCGTAGAGAAGGATAGGAAGAAGGATCGTGGCGGCCAGGGAGGCACGGAACCATGCGGACGCAGAAGGGCTGTGTCCGAAAGCCGAGATAAAAGCGATAGCGTAGACGCCGAGAAGAAGAATGATCGCGGCGATGGCAAGGATCTGCCGAATTTTTTTCATTTTCTAAACCCAAAGCTGCTTTTTTGCTGCCGGAAAATACATTCCGGCTTCGTCTCAGAACAGCCTTAAAATCCTTTCTGAATAAATGATTCCGGACGATCGCGAAATGATGTCATGAATGAAACGCGAGGATGTACAGGGATTCGGTTTGGAAGATGTCAGCTTACGCTGACCCGGATCCCGCGCCAATTCTCGCGAGCGAGAATTGAATTGTTCCGAACACTCCTCGTATGGCTGCAGGAGGCGCTTAAAATGCTGCGCCGCAGCGGCATCCTTTCGAAGCGTATCCTCATTATAATCTACCTGAAAACTGCTGTCAAAGTATGTTGCAATCGCTTTGGGAATTGAGATATACTTAGCTTAGATGTCTCTCGCTGCCGGACGAGATTAATAAGGAGGGGATTGTTTTGAAAAAAATCCTTGTATTTTTCCTGACCGGGCTGCTTGCGGTTACTCCGTGTGTACCGGCATACGCGGCGGGATATGAGGAGACACCTGATCTGGCAGAGGCAGAGGCCGGATCAGTGACAGATGGGGAACTGTCAGTGTCAGAGACTGCCGGATCGGATACCGAAAAACAGGTGACCGCGGAGGATTCCGCGGGAAGAGAGACAGAGGGAGCGGTATCTGAAGGAGGGGATGCTGCGGCGATCGAAGGTGCGGACGCGGCAGCCTCAGAGAACACGGAGAGCACCGCTGCGGGGAGAAACGCGGCGGCCGATGGCTCCAGCGGCTCGGGCGAAGGGGAGAGCGGGGAGGAACTTTTCGCAGGCCCATGGCCTATGGATCCGGAGGATGGCAGCACGTATTATGTCCACTGCACCGGAGATATGAACGCAGTGTGGGATATTCAGGGTGCGAGCCTTGACAACAGAGGAAACCTTCAGCTTTTCGGAATGAATTATTCGGAAGCGCAGCTGTTCACGGTAAAGATGCTTGAGAACGGGAATCTTGTCTTTTTTAATTACAAAAGCGGCAAGGTCCTGGATGTCGAAAGCGGGGAGACCGGGGATGGGACGAATGTCAGCCAGTTCGAGTGGAACGGGTCGGATACGCAGCAGTGGCAGCCCGTAAAAAACGAAGATGGGAGCTATGTGCTGTGGAATGCCGGCTGGCCGGGACTTGTTCTGGACTGCAGCGGCGGATCATTTGCTGACGGAACAAGTCTGGGACTCTACGAGTACAATGGGACAGCGGCTCAGTCCTTTGTATTTGAGGAGGCACAGAGCAGGGACCTTGGCGGATCCATTGTCCTTCGTCCGGTGAACGGTTCGAAGAGAGCTGTTTCCGCCGGAGATGATTCTTCCCTTGTGATTGATAATTATTCCGACGATAATGCAATACATTTTGAACTTACCCTGTATTGGGGCGGATATTATACGATCCGAAATCAGGTGAATGAACTGGTCATTGAGGCTTCAGACCGGAGTGCGGCGCAGGGATCTCCCGTTATCCTGGGGGAAATGAACGGATCAGACGCCCAGCTCTGGAAGCCGGTACGGAATGAAGACGGTTCATACACATTCTTTTCGAAGCTCAGGAGCGATATGGTCATGGAGACAGCCGGCTCTTACCCGTATGTCGGTACTGTACTCAGGCTTGGCAGCTATGACGGGCAGAACAATGAGCGGTTCAAGCTCTCTACGATCGGGATCACCCCGACGCTGGTTCCCGGAATGGTCTTTTCGCTCTCTTCGCTCCTCAATACGGATTATGTACTCGATGTCTTCGAAGGATCCTCCGCCGACGGAGCGAACATCGATCTGTTCCCGGGAAATCATACAGATGCACAGAAGATCACGCTTGAAACTGCAGAAGGGGTAGATGGTAAATTTTTCCGCCTGAGGACGGGGGCCGGAAAGTATATAGCGGTATCCGGTAATGCTGCGGAGCCCAACGCGAATATTATTCAGGATTCGGCAAAGAATGTACCAGGTCAGTACTGGTATCCGGACGTGAACGATGACGGATCCTATACGCTGCGTTCCGCGCTGGATCAGAATTATGTACTTGGCACAGCTGACAATATGGGCGGATCCGGCACAAATATTGAATTATATCCTTTCAACGGTTCTGCGGGGCAGAAGTGGCATCTTGCATCCATGAATATTACATACTGCCGGGTCACCGGTGACGGAAATTATCTTGTGATCAGGGCGGAGGGGCATACACCCTCCTCGGATGACGGTCAGGTATATCTTTTTGCGGTGGATCCGTACAGCCAGAATACATCCGGATATGAACCGGTGTCATCCGGTCAGCTTGGAGACCGCATCGCTCTGAGCATCCCTTATGGGGCGGATGATCATTTCGGACTGTTCGGCATGAAATTCTATCTTGCCGTTCTTGACGGCGGAATCTACCACGTGGTGAGCAACGGCTGCATGGCAGAAGGATGATACGGAAGCGGGATCCTCAGAAGATCTCCGAATCCGGTTTCCGTATACATCCGGAACTTTAAGACACGGGATCGCCGTGTCAGAAATCAAAAGGTCTTAGAAGGACTGCGAGGGGGATTTCCATTTCCCGCCCGCAGTCCTTTTGTCTTGCCTCTTTTAATGCTGTGTGGTATTATTTTCTAGCTGTAAAATGAAAATTAGTGCAATAAGGAGCATAATACAATGGCAGAAATGAAAACAAACACAGGCCTCGAGGAAGAACTGAAGGTCGATCCTTCAACACTGCTCGGTCAGTGGAGAAAAAAAGCGTATAATCAGCAAACAGACAAAGAGGTCCTTCGCAGATTCTGGGCGAAGTACTTTGATATTGAGAAAGGAATTTACGCGAAGCTGCTTGAAAATCCCGACGAAGTCGTAAAGGGGACCGTCAGTGAACTCGCTCTTAAGTATGGGATCGATGTAGAGACCATGGTCGGGTTCCTGGACGGGATCAATGACAGCCTTGTGGAGAAGAATCCGATCGAGACGATGACAGAGGATACCGAAGTGAACCTCGGGTTTGATAAGGAGCTTCTCTATAAGAACATGGTCGATGCGAGGGCAGACTGGCTGTACGGGCTTCCTGCCTGGGATGAGATATTCTCAAAAGAGAAGCAGCATGAGCTCTTCCTCGAGCAGAGGAAATCCGGAACGATCGTAAAGCCGAAGAAGATCGGCCGCAATGATCCGTGTCCGTGCGGTTCGGGCAAGAAGTATAAGCAGTGCCACGGCCGTAATAAGTAAAGAGCGCCTTAAAAAGTGAGAGGACGTTCATCTGATCGGGGAATTGTGTCCCGCTCGCTCGCACTGGCAGCGGTACTGACAGATTTTTGAAGCTTTCGCTTTAAAAATCTGAAGTGCCGGCCGTGCTCGGACGCCCTCCTTTGGAAATTATTCCCGGTCGCCACCACGCTGATGCAGGTGGAAAGTTTTAGATTTTGATCATTCCGCTTCTGCGGAAAGAGGGGCCTTTCCTCACTGAAACAGAATGAAAAAGAAATGATGAGGGGCTGTCGCAATAAGCATTCTATGCATAAATAATTCATTCAGGGACCGCTCGCGCTCAGATAAACAGAGCTCTAGAGTACCGGCGCTGTGGATGTCCCTCCATGAATATTTATGCACTTTTTTATGCTTATTGCGACAGCCCCATTTATAAAGAAATTTTTTCAGCGAATCAACTGACGATTGGATCAGGAGAATTCCGCGTCGGAGAGAGGACTGTCATGTCGGAGAGAGAACGGTCATTTGACCGTAACTCTCCAGTAGAGCTCTGTCTCAACAGTACTGTGAGTCAGATCGTCGAAGACAAGGGTCACATCATTGGATGAGTCTGTCAGAATATATCCGAGGACTGCGGTACAGGAGCCGCCTTTCTCGATCGGCATAGCCTGGGGATTTAAATCCGGATCGCTTGTATCGAAGAAATATTCTGTACAGGCCTTGCCTTTTGAGTCCAGAAGCTTAAAAGAATAATTTCCGAGCATAATGGCATCAGACCTGCCCGTATTCCTGTAGGTGTAGGTAATACGTACGACTTTGTCTGCTTCCTGTCCGGGCGAACGAATGGAAGTGAGTTCGATCGAGTCGATCGTAAGCTCGACTTCGCCGGTATTGGAAGTGTAGGTCTCTGCTTTGCCGACCTTCGCCTCTTTGGCATCGTCATCCAGCTTGACATCTGTGCCGGGGAGAATATTCATGCCTTCAGCCTGACCGTCTCCTGATTCTGAAGGGGTCGGCGAGCCTGCGACAGGCTTCTCCTTGAGATAGTCGGGAAGAGAATCATCCGCGTTCCCCGCAGGGTGGCTCTCGTCAAACGCTTTTGTTACTCCGCTGGAATCCGCAGAAGAGGTGTCTCCGGCTTTCTTGCCGCAGCCGGCGAAAAGCATGACGGAGACAAGGGCTGCGGCGATCCATGGATAATACTTATGTGCCATAGCTGGCCCTCCTTTTCGTAAAAGAATGTATAATGATTTTTTGACGCATGGGAAGTCAGACTCTGTAGGAGCACAACTTCTTCCCGCGCCGGTTCAATGCATTGTGTTTCAAATGATAAGTATAACATAAAGAACCTTTCAGGGCAATGAAAAGGAAAAATCATGATTGGCTGAAAGTTTTTGCTGAAATCTATTGACTCTGTATCTGCAAGGTGGTAGAATTCAGAAGTTCGAAAAAGAAGCAGAGCACCCGCTCTCACCCCGGCATTCTTCTTGTGACCGGGTGTTGATAGTAAACACTTGAGGCAGGATCGGAATTTCCTGCGGATTTATGTGTATGCGGGCGGTCTCTGACCGCTCCTTTTTATTGTCATGATTCTGTAATACGAAATCATATATCATGAAGGACGCAGGTGTGCATGCCCGTCATAAAAGGCGTTCGAACATTCGGCTTAAGGCATAAATGGCAAATTCTTTCATAAAAGGAGGGTGGAGAAATTAGCGACTTAATGATTAATGAGCAGATCAGGGATCGGGAAATCCGCCTGATCGGCGAGAACGGTGAGCAGCTCGGCATCATGCCGACGAGAGAAGCGCAGGCAAAGGCTGACGCAGCCGGCCTGGATCTGGTGAAAATTAACCCGAAGGCACAGCCTCCGGTCTGCAAGATCATCGATTACGGCAAGTTCCGTTACGAGCAGACCCGCAGGGAAAAGGAAGCCAGGAAAAAGCAGAAAATTGTTGAGATCAAAGAAGTTCGTATGTCTCCGAACATTGACAGCAACGATCTGAATACGAAAGTAGCCGCAGCCCGCAAGTTCATTGAGAAAGGCAACAAAGTAAAAGTCAGCATCCGCTTCCGTGGACGTGAGATGGCTCATACAGCCGCGAGCCGTCCTATGATGGAAGATTTTGCCGCACAGCTTTCCGACATCGCGGTCGTTGAGAAGCCGCCGAGGATGGAGGGCCGCTTTATGACAATGTTTCTGGCTGAGAAGAACAGGAAGTAAAAGAGAGGAGATTATACATCATGCCCAAGATGAAGACAAAGAGAGCTGCAGACAAGCGCTTTCATGTAACAGGATCCGGTAAACTGAAGAGAATGAAAGCTTACAAGAGCCATATTCTGACAAAG
>CADABA010000025.1 GCA_902785985.1 uncultured Lachnospiraceae bacterium | reverse complement strand
GTTACCATTGATCTTTGCAATCTTTAGTATACAGGTAAATCCACGATGCTACAAATGTGAGGTCACTTCATATTATCTAAGCATGCGTAACAATGCTCCGGCGGAGCATTGTGCAGCTGAGGCTTTTATTCTTTATCGCGAGAATGTATTCACGATGAAGGCAAGTATCACTTTGCGTACATATCTCACGATTAAAATCAAGAGTATTGCGCGATGGATGAAAGTATCTCTTCGCGCACATATTTCACGACTGAATTCGCGAGGAAAAGCGCGGTGAAGAACAAAAAAAGCAGCCGTCATATGACGACTGCACTAAATGTGATATTCCGGAGGAAGGTGTTTCGCACCCTGCGCGGCGCGGCAAGAACGCTGAGACGTTCTTGAAGATTATTGGACATGATTCCGTATATAGTCCCTGAATTCCTGCTCTTTTTCGTTCCGGAACCCCGTGAAAAGAACTTCCTCAATATCCGTCTCATTAAAATAAAAACAAAATGCCTTGTTTACCAGGCCTTCCGGATACAGCACTGCAATATAATCATAGATATCTTCCAGGTTTATGCTTTTCTGAAGCCATCCAAAGATCATGAAAAGCTGATCCGGAGTATCTTTGAGCCTTACAACACTGCCGATCGGTAAAAACCCTTCTTTCTTCATATAACGTCTCCTCATATACCTGCTTAGTAAATATGAACCCTGTCAAAAGCCTACAGAAAAATAGATTCGATTCTGCGATTTGAGGAATGATATACAACAGTCACATGTGTCTGTCCACTGTCCTCGATCTGTTTCGCCAGAGTCTTATCTCCCCCGCGCAGCATGAACCAGCTGTATGCTCCGTTTACCGTTCCCTCAAGCTTTCTGTCCTGATTATGATATCCTGCGTAAACTATGCGGACATCAGATAACTCTTCTGTCACAAGATCGTTCGGCGTTTCTCTTAATATACTTCGCATCCCTGCAGTTCCGATGATTAAGAGAATAACCCCGAATACTATGAAGGCAAATGCATAAGGCCTTCTGTTTACCTCAGGATTTATGCCCCACAGCAAACCGATAACAAAAATAAGCAGGGATTCCGCGATGAAAAAGAAATTTATCAAAATTATATTTCTATGGCCTTCTTTCCCAATCTGTGTACCGAAGTGCAGCAGAATTATATGAATCATCATGAGAAGTATGAACAGAAAGATCAGCGGGATCACAATCTTTTTCATGTCCTGCCTCGCTTTGATGAAAGATACTCCTGAAATCTCTCTTCAATCTCGCATTCATATCCCACGAACAGGATTTCTGTTATGTCTTCCCTGTCAAAACATTGAATATTCTCCGGATTGATATTGCCTTCCGGATAAGGAACCCCCCGATAATCAAAATATTCCTGTTTTCCGGGCTTTTTAAACATCCTTGCTATAATCATAAAAGGATGCGTACTTCTTGCGGTCATCACTACACTTCCCAGTGGAAGATATTTCATATGGACTACCTCCTGATTCATAGTTTACTCGCCAATCAATAAGCTGTTTCGGGTGTGAAGCCTTTCGGCAGGTAGAAAGTATGATCATTCCCATGCGGATATTTCCAATCAAGAATAAATTCTAACCCATCCCTTATCTCATCGCGGTTAGATTCGCCGTCACGGTCCCAGTCAGCATCGTTGAACCAATCGATCACATGTCCTGTAATCACACTCACACCGGCTCCTCCGACCTTACCGATGATCGCGGCGAAGGGTGCGATTGCCGCTCCTATTCCTCCTGTCGCTGCGGCACATGCATCCGTTATCACAGTGGTAATTAAAAATGCCGCTCCCTCTCCTGCTGCCACGGTCGTTGCTGTTGCCATAGCAGCCATGAGGAAATCCGCAACAAGACCGTTAAGTGTTGCTCCATCCTTAAGATCATCAATCATGTAGTTGAGAGCATCTAAGATTCCCGCCGCAATGTCCGCGCCAAGACCAAACTTACCCATTTTCGGGATAAGCTCTACAAAAGGAGAAATAAAAGCTATTAAGTCATGACCGACAATATCCTCCAGCACTTCCAGAGTTTTTTCTATCGCGCCTTCCGTCTCGGTCTCATTATTCGGTTTGGCCTCTGTCGTTTTTGTTCCGCTGTCCTGCCCCGCTGCCTGTTTTTCGGCACTCTCATAGAGCTGTACAATCGTTTCCAAAGACGAAGCCAGTTTCCTTAACTGTGCTTTTTCCAAAGCAATTTCTTTGGAGACCGATTTAAGCGCCGCATTAATCTCATAAGTGTTAATATAAAGATATATATGCGACGCACATCGATTGACATCTTCCTGATACTGACCCAGGACTATCTCTATTCGATGCATTTTCGTGACCGCATTTTTCGTCGGGACAGGTTCGATATAAAATTTACTCATCGCTTCATCCTCTTTGATCTGTGCTTACGTAGATACTTTTATTTTCTTTATTGTATATCTGCCGCAATATATCCGGAAAGAGACCCGACGAAAAGCAGACTAAATCTGACAGACTGCAGGACATTTCCGAAGTTCTGCCTGCAGAAGCTGTCAGGAAATCCTGATCACCTTTTCAGACTCCCTGTCCAGACTCTTTATGAGAAACGGTGTTTCATGATTAAATCACGGGAACTCTGCCTCAGAGATTAAAAAACTCCCGAACACCTGCAAAAACCGGTGTCGGGAGCTTTCTTTATATCCGGCTCAGTTTCGATCTTTGAAACCGTTCAGAACAATTCTTCTTAGAAAGAACCGATTTCCATTCCCCGAAATACCGAATCATCAAAGTATGCCGGCTTCCAAAGATTCCCGCCTGCGGCTGAACAATCAATAATAACTTCCTTTGTATAAGTCAGCTGTAGACATTGCTCTCACATAACGTTTGAGAAGAAGTGTCGCTGCAAGGAAAATCCACAGAATCAGCCATACAAACGTGTCGTTAAAGTGAATGACTCCTGTGAAAATCTCCATGATCAGGCCTCCGATCAGGGATAATATCGCTGAAGCTATTGTCGAGAAAACAAAAGAGTCCTGATTTCCGTAAGCAAATGCAATCAAACCGCCAATCAGTGTTCCTAACAAGGTGATGAACAGTACCCGCAATACTGCATAAAGCAGATTGAGTTTACGCATGCTGCGGCTTGAAACCAGATCTCTTGTCGTAACGCTGTGAGCCGCAGACACCATGGCATTGGACAGATCTTTTGCATCGGAGACACCGACATAAACGCCGCCTGTCGCTTCCGCAATCTGTTTCATCAATTGCTCATCTGCGTTTCCGAGCCCTACAGTACTTACGGAAATTCCATCCTCGACGTATTCGTCCAGGACTTTATCGATCGGACTGAAAAACCCGATATCCGTTGCATATCCGTCCGTCAGGAGCACAACTTTCGGTGCTTTTCCTCCGGCATCCCATACTCCATTCCGATAATCCCGAATGGCTGTCTGCAGAGCTCCCTTAATCGATGTTCCGCCAAGGATCTGCCCTTGCAGAGGCTGTTCGCCGGCTGCTGCAGGTCCCATCTCTCTGACGATCTCCGTTGTATCTGAGAAAGAATAAACCATATAAGGCGTCCCGGCGTCCGCTCCCTGCAGTACATCTTCAATCGCCTGATATCGAAGCATGTTCGGGTCTGAATCAGCGGTAGACCCGGAATCATCTATGATGAATACATATGAAGACGGGCCTGTTATATCTGGTTTAAAGTCCAGACCGTATATGAACTGAAACAGAGCAGCCAGCAGAAACACGACCAGTGTCCCCGCCAGAAACGAGATCAGTAAAGTAACTGCATTTCCCTGGAACTGACGCTGGATTACAGATACAAGAATTACCGCGATCAGAATAAACAGATATAAAACAGTAAATACTATACCAATCACCACTGGTCTCGGGATCGAGTCCAGCATCGCCGAGTACAGAATGCTGCCCAAAAACCAGGCGATAATCCCTGCTACTATTGATGCAGGAATCACACCTATATTAAGATCACTCCCTGAACCTGAACTACTTCTTTTCGTTGCCATTTTCCCCTCCTCATGGTATGAAATATTTTTTCAAAAGCATAGATATTGTTATGCAAATGATTAACGATAATTAAAGTGTGTATATAGTAACGAAATTCTGTAAGGATGTCTGCTCGTTCATCACAGAGCTCCTTCCCTGTTATTGCCCGATCGAATCCAGATAACTGGCGTAAGCCATCAGTTTTTTATAGGATTCCTTGAACAGATCTCATGGTCCTCTCTCAGAACAGCAGGCGGAACAGCGTAATTAATACAGCCAGACTGATTCCGGTTCTCTGCATCATGGGAACTATTGCATAGTCCGTTTTTGCATATTTTCCTTCTCTGAGCTGTTTATCAAACGCATACGTATTATGTGTAAGAATGACCCACAGCACACAGCTTCCCAGGAGCGTAATGAGCGGGAATGTGAGCGTGCGAATTCTGTCTATATTAAGGATCTTATATCTGGAACAGAACAGAAGCACGGCTGCCGCAATCCCCCAGAAGCCCTGCATTACGATCTTCTCTTTGCCGTCTTTCCATTTCATTTTCTGCAGAATAAAACGAACAAGAAAGACCGCAATGATCACAAAACAGAACCATTTTCGCTCATTCAGTGTTCTTCCGGCTGCAGGTATGCATAAAATCAATCCTCTCCAGATAAAGAATTTAATATCGTCGGAAATCTTGTTCCTGTCAGTATATTCTATGATCAGGATCAAAGCCGGTGCGACAGTATAGATAACGATATGATTAAAAAACTGAGGCCATATTTCTCCTATTGTGATATAGACAGCCATTAATACGAGGGCAGCGCCGGTCTGAATCGATTCCGACATCTTACCTTCAGGCAGATCCTTAAGATCTCTGTAATTTTCTACGATACAGACTATACCACTGAGAAGTATGATAATTGTTACTCCCGGCCATATTTTACCAAGATAAAACAAATTATATATACGATTGGCTAACTGCACACCCGCTTCATTCGGATACAGCATCAGTAACGTGAACAGCCCCGCGCAGAGGAACAGAAACCGATAAAAAAGAGATCTGTACCGGGATCTGATTTTGCTGATCTGTTCGCAGAGCAGCGTAAATGCTGCCACATAATATATGAAACTGAAATCAATTCGAAAAGCTATTTGAAACAGTTGGACGGCGATTAACGATACGATTATATAGAGCTCCACTCTGTATATTAATGACGTCTTCCATTTTTTTACGGCAATCAAAATGATCAATGCAATTAAATAATAAGGCATCAGGGAATTACTGATTTTGAACGAGCTCTTCCACAGAGAAAATAAGCCCTCCATTTCCTCCGCTGAAGGCAGTTTTCCGATCGGCACCAGAAGATACAGAGCTGCCCACATCAGCACAAACATGTCTATCACATGTGTATAAGCTTCCTTCTTCTTTACAATTATAAAATATCCTCCAACAGCAAGGATCACAGCCGCTGTCAGCATGGTCTGCGTCATATTCTCTTTCCCAAGCCGAAAAGCAAAAAATCCCGATATCAGTACCGTGGAGATATAAATATAGAATGAAGTTTTTTTTGCCTCCATCATGCAGCCCCCTGTCACAGTAACGCCAGAATAATCAGAAACCAGACAACCGTCAGCAATGCCATCTCCGGAACATGAGAAAGATACTTATTCCAGAATTTGCTGAAAACAACTCTGCCAAGACAGAGTGCGGAAAGAACGCATCCGATGATCCCGAACACCGGCCGCACTGTACATGCAAATACTGAAACAATTAATGCAGTCAGTATAATTATTAAAACGCTGTTTGCTCTCTTCGAATTATCATACTGATAATTCATCATCCAATCAACCGTGCCTGACCACTTTCTGCCGTCTCTCCCTTTAATGGAAATAGGGTGCCGGAGATAACCGGCCGCTTTTTCCAGTGATCCTCCGGGTGACAGGATCTCCATTTCCGCAAGTGCACCGAATGCCGGTCCGTACCCCAGCTTCGCGGAACGTTCCATATAGTGTTTAGCCAGTACGTAATGACTGTCTCCCTGAAGCTGGTCACCATTTTTCAGGCTGAGCCCGTAAAGATATTCTCCAACCGCATAGTTGGACTCGGCATTCCCCGCTTCTGCCATCCGGTCAAGCTCCGACAGCGCCGCATCCTGCCATTTATCATAAAAAAGCTTTATCCGGGCTTCTGTGACCATCCGTTCTTCCGAATCATCGATCAGAGACCATTGATACCCTTTTTTCTGCAGACTTGCAGAAAGCTTCTCACCAATATCACTGTCCTTTTTCAATTCACCGGCTATAGAATATTCAGAAGGATCGATCCCTCTTCCCTGAAAAAGTTCACCTACGATCTTTCTGGTGACAGCGGGAGTCAACGATGTTTTTTGAATGACCAGGCTTACCAGTGTGTTCGCCTCACTGCGGGTAATAACTCCCCCGGCAAGCGCATTGGCCAGCGCAGGACAGGAAGACAGCATGAGTTCTACGGTAATGGCACATTCTTCTGATATGCCCTGCATTACCAGTAATTTTCTGAGTTCCCCCGGCGCTCTGAATATACCGACCCCGTTATTCTGCACAATACTGCCAACAGCTGTTTTTAAAGAAGTGTTATCAGCCATCTCTTTTCCTTTCAGACTTTGTAATTCACGACCGTTTCAAACGGAAAATCGGGTCTGCTGCCCGAATTATCGTTAACAGCAGCATCCGCTTTGACAGCTTCCAGCCAATAAGACAGATTCCATACATAGGGAGCCTGCCGTTTACCGGCAGAACAGACCTCCTCATACAGATCTTTGAAAAGGGCCCTCAAAGTCTTGTCCGTCTTCTCCCACTGATCGGTGATAATATTATCAAATTCGAGATTCTGCAGACAATTGCCGCTGCCATCCGCAAAAATAAATTCCGGATGGTTCGTATACTGCGAATAATACTGATCATGGGGATATGGCCAGAACTTCCCGCCGATGAAAGGGTGCGTATAAAAAAGCAGATAAAACACGATCGAGGCGACAGAATAAAGATCATGCTTCTGCGCAGAAAACGCTCCGATATTTTCTCTTCTAATTATTTCGGGAATCAGAAAGAAACCGCTCCTTGATGCATCAAAACGACAGGTCTCAGTCCTCGAAAGATAAAAGCCGGGGAAAAGCAAAATATCTCCGCTCTTCTTATCAACTCTGATCTGCTCTCTGGTTATACCGTTCAGAGCAAAGCCGCTCTCATGAATTTTTGCAACACACATCAGCAGTTTTTCCGAAAGTTTCCAGCGCTCTGCCAGCGGTTTGACAAAGTACTCTGCGATTCCATCATACTGCTCGTCTGAATACTTTCTTACAATATATCCAAACCGACTCTCCGCTGATACACAATCGACAGGCCACATATATCCGCTGTCATAGAGGAACTCATTCTGCGACTCTTCAACAAGATTGATCAGTTCCGCCCATCTGCTGTCAATTCCGAACGGAGCATACACGATGGAAAGCTCCCGGGCATCCCCCTGCCCCCTGACAGGCTTGAACTCTATCACATCATTGTAGGGATCCAGGTCTCTCGTCCTGGCCATTTCGGATGTCTCAATGGCATATCCATCGATCAGCTTATAATAATTGCTTCCCAGAATATCGCTGCTGACCCACTCATCTTTCATGCTAAGCCTCCAAATAATAAGCAGTTGTACTGTCCTATGTTTCACGGCACAACTGCTTTTTATCATTTCTTCTTTGCGAAACCGAGAACCCCTGATCACTCTTTGTTCTTATTTTTGTGAATATTCTGATTTTCCGCTGCCGGATACCCGGTCTGACGGTCTGATTTCGCTTCCTGTTGTGCTTATCTTAATATCAGGGACTTCCCTTTGCACATTCATTGAACGTTAGAAGTAAAGAGAGATCTGCATCAGGATTTTCCCTTCCGCGGCCTCTTCTTTTTGCCGGCTTTCAGCATATTTTCTTCCTCTTCGTCTTCAAAGCTTTCGCTCTCGTCATTTTTCCTGCGACCGAAAAACCCGAGGAACCCCTTACTCTGTTCCTTCAGCTGATAATCGGAGAACTGCCTCAGCGAGATCGGATCATTCCTGGTGATAAGTTTTCTTATATCTTTTCTGTACTTAAGCACTGCATCTTCTCCGGAGAGAAGCTGCGAATCTTCCAATCGAATCTGCGTGCGGTCGTGAAGATGATTTTCCGCAATCAAACGATCAAGCACTGCTCGGAATTCATCAAAATCATACCCTTCATCATCAGGCCTTTTCTCATCTTTATAGTAGGTTCCGAACAGGAAGTAATCGATATAAAAGGTATTCAGGACATTCAGGTGACGCACGCCCATTCTCATAACGTATTTTTGGATCACACTGATATCTGAATGCCCGTAATGGAGCTTCCCCCGATGCATTTTAGATCTGAATTCACTGAAATCTTTTGCAGCCTCTTCGCAGCTCCACTCTCCATCTTCGACCAGAGACCTGAAAAATGCATGATTGGAAAGATTTTCGGGTTTCAGAAATGCGTCAACAGCATAATAATAAAGCACCATCTTCGTAGAAATGTCTTTATCGGGCTCGTGTTCAAGCCTTTTCATGCATTTCCTGATATACGGTATGGACTTTTCATTCTGCGCATTTTTCATCACGGTATCCAAATTAACGCATCGCCAGAATCTGAGAGTTATTTCGTTCTTCAGCGCTTTACCGGTCTGCTCCGACATTTTTGCCTTATCCAGAAGATCGTAATGCCGCATAAGAGATTCCATCTCCTGCCTCATAGAATTGTCTGAATAAAATGCAGTCATGGAAAGCCATTTCTGTCTGACCTGTTTTTCCATAACGCCTTCCGGATCTTTCGTAATATTATATCTTTTACAGACTTCTGCAAGCTCATCGAGTGAAGAACATCTTCCCAGGAGTGTTTCTGTCCAGTACGCTTCGAGAAGGATCTTGTTGCTTTCCTGATCTGCTTTCAAGGCAGCAAAAACATCCTCAAAAACAGCCGGAGCAGCAGCCTTCATATCCTTCAGGGAACGAACCTGCTGATCGAGCGGCTTTCCCGCACAGTACCTGAACATGACAAGGTATGATATCCAGTTTTTCCGAAGTGATTCTTCTGAAATTTTCTGCAGAGATTCTTCTGAAAAAGAGCCGTAATGAGCATTGATAAGCGTTACTTCCTCATCAGACAGAACCTCCTGCGGCATCGCACAGTTGACAGAATCACAGACTTCCCTGAGTCCGTTCGCCATATAGAACATCTCACACTCATTAAAGAGTTTCTCTGCTTTCGACCTGTGCAGTGATCCCTGCTCCTGTTCGGCATTGGATCTGAGCAGGCGATGAAGAAGCTGTGCTGATTCTGACACATTATCGTTCTGTCTGCTTATCTGCTCATTCTTCCGTTTCCAGATCACAGGGGCAAGGTCCGTGATGTTATACCTGCAGCTCCAGGTAAAGATTGTATCCAGGAGTTCATCGCTCCATGGAGCCGGATTTTCTATCAGAAGTTCATTGACCAATTGTTTCTGACGTTCACTGTACTCTTTCCGGAGGATGATCTGGGCAAGACCTGTTCTTGTCTCATCCGCCGCATATTTCAGCATCCGGCTGACAGCATCATACAGAAGCTCGTCTTTCTGATCAATTGCCCTGACAGCAAGAGGAGCTGTTATATTAATATTGGCACACACACCGGCATCGCTCAGCAAACCCGTCCATTTCGCAAGTAATGCGTTTACATTGCTGTCATTCGTCGGATTTTCCTGCGAAAACCGCAGGAGCGAATTGATGAGATACACTGCCTCAATGAGACTTACTTCCCTGACCTCTGCCTGATAATACGATATCAGTAACAGTTCAAAGGAAAAGCTTCCTCTCCTCGGGCCGGCGATCGCATCAGCCGTCTCATCCAGCCTGCGCAGGGTCTTCTCCAGCTCCGCTCTGCCCTCTGTCAGTTTGCCGCTGAGAAGGTTTGCAAAATTGACAAACATATCTGTCAGGCCATCCTGCACACCAACTGTACGACTTTCATTGTTGGAAACACCTCTGCTTCCCTTATCTGTCTGGAAACGGTATATTTCCTTTCCCATGGAGAGAAGCTCACCGCCGTCTGCCGGCTGAACGCACAGAACGCATCTTGCGTCGCACATGCTTGAGAAAGTAAACATCTTCCGGAGGGATGGAGGCAGTAAAGCAGCCGCAAGGACAGCATATTTGACTGCGAGCTCAGGTGTATGTGACGAATCGAGATTCGTGCTGAGACACAGTGATGAACCTTCTATCACCGCTCTGTATAACCGGATAATAAAATCCGTTAATGCCGATTTGTCCAGATCATATTCGTTACAGATGTTTCGTATCGAATCATTATCGGGCTCATAATATTCCATCCGAATCGGATCCAGGCGCTCGGATCCCGGGCGCTGTGACAAAAGCTCCCCATAAGGAAAATGAAGCATCCAACTCGGGTCTTCCAGCATCATTCTCGAGAAAAAATCATTCGGAATCACCGCTGCATTGGTGAACATAGATTTCCGCGATTTAATATCCGAACGAAGAGTCAGCCTTGCAATAAGCGCGTCATTATTACTGATCTTCAAAGTAATCATGCTCTGACCGACTTTTCCGAAAATCGAATTCATGACATCATTGAAAGTACTGGTCATGCTGCTGGCATTCTCTTCTGAAAACCCTTCCGACTGAGCAAAAATTCTGTAACCTGAGTCTGATGTTGCAAAACGGCAGGCCTGTTCAAAATTCATAGTTCGCCCTCTCTTATCGTCTTTCGCGGCAATAGTACCTCTGCTTATTTTCATTCTGGCGTCTTCGCCAGTTTTCCAGATCAAAATTATACTCCGGAAGCGTTACCGTTTCATAGTGATTTTTCGTCTCGAAGAATCCCTTTTTGGGCACCTCAGGCTCGGGCTCTGTAATGAAGAAATACGGCGGAACTTTCTCAAGCTGCCAGAGGATCCAGAGGAAAGGTTCCTCGATCCGCCGCGGATCCGGATTCGCGACCGGAAAGCCGAGCAGGTCGATTCCCTTATAAATATCATACAGGGTCAGCGTAATCTCCTTCACATCTCCGGTCGCGAACTTCGTAACTGCAGTGATCTCTGTCTCAATATTCAGCACATCGTCCGTGAGGTCGGCAGTCACCGGGAGAATGATCTTATTTCCGTATGTGTCGTCTATAGGGCACTGATAATAATACTCTCTTTCGTCAGGCGTTCTTTCATCCCATCCTTCAGCCCACTTCTTCGTAGCGACAAACTTCTTATAATTTTCCTCTTCAAGCGTATACCAGTTCCGATACTTTTCAAATTTGTTCTCAACACCGCACGTAATCGCAGAGACTGCAAAATAGCCTCTTCTGTAAAACGCCTTCAGACTGGCTTCGATCTGATCAGCATTTCGCTCGAACTCATTTCGAAGAACGTTATTGATTTTTACGAACTCGTCTCTCGCAAAGCCTTTCCCTTTGCTCTCTGTGTAATCGACATCTCTGAAAATGATTTCGTCAATATCACTGTTATTCTTTTCCAATGTGTCGCTTTTCGTCAGCACAACTGCAACCGGAACAGTATCCCAGCGAGGCATTTCGTGATTAAAAGCCGGACGGATCTTGTTAACGGTATCGATGACCCGCTGTACTTCCGGAATATCTCTGGCATCCTGAGAATTAGAAAAAATGGGGACCTGATCAGGGTCGATCAGGAACAGAAGTCCGTCACTGAAAGCCAGGAACTGAGAGACAGTATTATTTGTATCCGCTCTGGCCTCCTGCGGATCTACGCAGTGCTCTCCCGCGATATCGTAAAAGACAATTGTAATACTTTTGTCTGCTCCATTCACATCCTTTCTATGCAGATCGACGGCAACAGGACGCCGCATGATTTTATCATCGGTGGAAGCCGGCAGAGGAAATCCCTTTGCAACTTTTTCTGACCCTGTCGCCTGGGCGAGGGTACCGGCACCCATTGTATAATCCACATGCGCTATGGCACCGGCGAATTTTGTCATCAGCTGTTTCAAAAAGACGGTCTTTCCCGAACCTCTGATTCCGACGATACTTATGAATTTGATGGGATATTTTCCATAGTCGGTAAACGGAAGAGGGTTATGGCAATGCGGGCAGAGCTTTGTCATGATGACTGAATTGTCCCCATATTTTTCATATACTCTGACAACGAAGCCGTCATTATCCCTTACCAGGCCCATGTCATCAACATTGGATCCCTCTTTTTTGATCATCTTGTCAAAATTCGGATCCTTCGGATCAATATGCGGATAAAACCATGCCGGATCAAATGTCTGGAAGCCGCTTTCCCTGCCGCGTTTATCCCAGAAATTCTCAAGCTCAAAATCCCTCTTTCTGTAAGCGCTGTCATAGGCTCCATCATAACGGGTAAAAAGCTTTTTGTCATCATCCCGGCCTGAGAGCACATTGCTCCTGTCAGCACTTCCGCTGTCAAAAAGATCCATTCCGGCCCCACGGCCTATACTCTGATTATCTTTGTATAGATATGAAGACCTGAATATGACCTCATTGTCATGAAACTTTTCGAAGCAGAATGGACATATGATCTCTTTTCTGTCCATTGCATCTGCTTTTTTTTGTAGAACACTCGATAAAGCCATAATTTCCTCCATATAAGATATCCTCGGAACTGCTTCGCGGACCCGGGATTCATAATACGGCTTGCTGTGTCAGCCATATTTCCGTCAGTTGTTCCGCAGCTTCCGAAAAAGATTATGCCTGCAAATATTTCCCCTGGTACTCTTCGCTTACGATCACACGGACTTCTTCATTTGCCGGAACCCGAAGTCTGATATCCTTTCCGATCTTAGCTTCCGGAATCGGTATCGGGAGTGTGTTTCCGACCCGGTACATCAGGACACCGCTCTCATACTCCCCATTGTCCAGAAGCTCTACATTCAGAATAACAAACCCGTTATCCCGCCTGACACTCCACCTGTAGCGCATCGGAATAAATGTCAGCTGAGATTCAGGATCATCCGGAAAATGCAGAACCGCCTCGTTCGCAAGTTGCTTATAGCTGAGACTCCATATCTGGATCTGCTCGGGCGCAACAGCCTTGAAATTCCTGAAACTCGGATTGGCATGGAAAACATTTGCCCGAACGCCCTGGAGCCGATACCGTCCCTTTGCAATCTCTCTCCCCTGCAGGAGCTCACGGAGCTCTTCCTCTGTCAGATCATTCAGCTCTTCACGCGTCACCGGAGCTCCCTTTGTAAAGCACAGGCAATACCCGTCTGCCGCCGGACACACAAGGCTTAAGTACATTCCTCTTCCATCTGTTCCAAGTTTCAGATTTTTTATCTGATACATTCTTATAGCTCTCTCAATCGCCATGATTCTCCTCCTAGATCCATATAATAGTTGATGAATCCAGCGAATATATCAGCAGTCTTTCCAGCTGATCGCTCTGAGGCATATCGAAAACTTCTCCCAGCAATTCCGCATTTATATTATCTGTGGGCACATTGCTCTTTTTCATAAGAGAATACATTTTCCCTGAAACACTTTGATATGCGGACAGCCTCGCCGTTGATGACACATCTTTTTCAAACGCGGCGCTGATCACTTCATCAACCGCTCCTCCGCCAGGTACGTTCATACGCCACTTAAGTTCGTCTGCAAACGAATAGTGATACTCTTTTATATCTTTTGTAAATGTAAAGAACACTTTCTCGATCTGTTCCAGAAGCTCCTCTACCTTTCCGCATGGGCTGATCATCCCCTTCACATACTCCGGCTTCAGAGCACATGCCCTTGACACGATATTTTTGTAGGCTTCGTTGATGCTCTCGTCTTTGACGATCTCTTTGTAATAGTTCCGGGTCATTTCGATTTTTTCCATAAAACTGCCGGCATTCAGATACAGCTTCTCAAGCTCCTCACTTAAAACACGGTAAAACTTGAGATAGATATTCACTTTTATGTCGCGAATGGCTTCCTGTGCAAAATATTCTTCCGGTGTCGATACCGGCTTTACACGCGGAAGCACCTTATCCACATCCTGTATCGTAAATTTCCGAAGTCTCAGGGATTCTTCTCTAACAGATTCGGACATCAGCTGATGATAGCTGAATTTTGATGTAATGGCTGACCGGAGCTCATACCGAAGTCGATCTTCACCGGTCTCGCCATCCTCATTCGACTGAAGGACATCTCTCACGGAAGTCACATAATACTTATCCAGGATCGCCTGCCAGAATGGCCCAATTGACTTCTTTGCCATGACAGCAGCAGAGAGATCCATTCCCCGCTCTTCATTTGTCCGTCCGAAGAACCCGAATCTTCTTTGCCCCGCTGACGAAAAACTTCTGTAAAACGCGTCCATCTGCGGAGTAAAATCAAGGAAGCGGAAAAAAGATGTGTCTTTCGGCAGCACCGGCTGATACAGTTTCTCAAATATCCCGTCAAAAATACTGCTGTAGCTTCCCAGATAATTCTCAAAATAGCCTGTGATCTCACCGGTATTATACTGCATTGCCGAACGGTAAAAATCCAGCATGCTGACGATCGAAGCTGCAACGATCTGTCGTGTATTTTTTCCCTGACTGTAATATCCTGCACTGTAGACATTTTTTTTCATAAGGTCAAAACCCAGCTGCAGCGATTTATTATCATTGGATACGGAGTCAGAGATAACTGTGATATCCGCCGCCATCCTATAGTTCTCTGAAATCTGCTCAAGGCCCAGAAAACCGTCTTTTGTGGAATCGGTCAGAATAAAGATGTGTTCGTTATTCTCTTTCGCCCACGCAATAAGCCGTTCTCCTCTCTCTTTCGCGATTTCAGCTTCCTGCTCACTGCTCATTCTCGCAAAAAGGAAAAAAATCCTTCTTACTTCATAGGTGACCGGTACATATGGCTTCACCTGAAGAACATTAAAATTGTTTTCAAATGACGAGTCCATAATATCCCAGTAAAAGACCTGATAGAATACGTTATACTCTCTGTACGGTCCATGCGTCAGAGCCGGTCTGACAGCGTCCTTAATGTCACTGTTACCGAGATTCTCTCTGACAACAAAGGGAATTACATCTACCGTTTCAGGCATCCAGCACTTTCGGTATACATTCTTTACCGTATCTGCATACTGAACAGCTTCCGCTCCCGCAAAAACAGACAGCAGCGGATACCGTATTTGCTGCGAACTCCCCTGCAGGTCTTCGGCAGACTGCATCATACTCTCGCATCTTTTAATCGTTTCCTGATATCCCATTTGTCCTCCAAAAAGAAAGCGCCATTTGCAATCTGAACTTCCTCCAAATTATACAAATGACGCTCCCCTCTCTGTCTCAGTTTAGATAATAATATTTCCCTGGCTGTCAAGCTTTATCGCCTGCCAGGCTCCGTTCTGATAGACCCACATATTCGGTGTCAGCTGAACCCAATTGTTTCTCGAAGCACTCCACGCCCAGCTCATGGATCTCTCCGGATAGACGGTCATGTTTTCTGTCCCGTCGCTCACATAGAACGGCTGGGTCGGTTTCGGCGGCTGTGGCGGCGTCGGTATAAGAACATCAGGATCATCAGGATCAACCCAGTCTTTCAGATCGAATTTATCCTTGAATTTCTGAATCTGCTGAACCAGTCCTGTGTAAAAATTAAGAATATCTTTTCCTTCGCCAAGCATAGATACATTTTTATACAGGTTGCGAATAGCCTTATCATCCCACAGTTTCTCCAGTTTAGCGCCTATTCTACTATCTTCTTTCTGAAGTATACCTTTCTTTCTGGCATCATATTTTTCCAGCATCTCCTCGCGCGGCATTTTCTCTCGGTCAAGATTGATATATGTAAGGAAAGCCTGGTACAGCGGATACTGTTCACCATACTTAAATTCTTTCCCGGGACCTGTCAGTTTTTCTTCTGTCGGCACGCCGGCTTTCTTGAAAGGATAGAATATCCGGGCAATTTTCTTGTAGTTCTCCTTGTCACTGTGATCTTTGCATTCAAGAAGACCGTAGAAGAGCAGGCCGCAGAATTCCTCCATATTCTTTTTTTTCATCTCGTCTATATCTATAATCTTGTCCAGCTGTGCCAGCTGTCCCTGAAGGACGTCATATTTTCTGATCTCTTCTTCGGCGATTGCCTGCTGGTTCGGAAATGAAAGGAAATAGTCCAGTCTCACCTTATCCACGACTTCTTTTCCAAGTTTCTTGAAACCATCATTTTTCATAATGATCTTACGGGCCAGATTCTTTTCCTCCCACCCGTGTTCGAGTCGGGCTTCAATATTTGACCTTACCGATGCGATGGCGACCTGATTGAGCATCGGGTTGTCTTCCGCATCCACCGTCATGAAGTCTTCAGCTGTATACGTTTTTTCATCAATCGGCTTTGATACTTTGAGCAGCCATTTTTCCTCGCTGCCTTGTTCGGGGGCGATAATTCCGAGTTCACAGGCCTTGTTGTAAAGATTGATTTTTTCCTCAGCATTCTCCGTCATCTCGGGATCTTTAGAATACGGAGTCGGAGTGGGAAGGAAATTCACCCAGTCCTTATCTCCTGAGCCGTCGGAACCTCTTCCGGTCTTCGCATACAGATGAACTCCCGCACCTGCTGCATCGTTCTTACTCGCATCATACTCGTCTTTCAGAATGTCTACTCCATGATAAGCATAGAACGGAATACCGCTGAAGAATCTCATTGCAAAGATCCTGTCCTTCAGTCCTGTCTTTCTGACAGCGCAGTTCTTGCCTTTATTATGCAGGCTGAAAAGGTCGGCTGCCTGGCATACAGATGAAGCGGAGGCCGGTACGGAAAGTTTCGTCGATTGGTATGTATCCGTCTGCATATTAAAATTCGGATCACACCAGAACATGGCAGACGCCATATCGTAGACCCTTGTAATAATTTCCCGTTCAATGGTGTCAGCAAGTTCCGCCGGTGTCCCCGCACCCGGATATTTTAAAATGAGGTAATCCTGAAGCGATTTATTCATCTGCTCTTTAAATGTATCACTCATGAACCTGCTGATAAATGCAGTAATCCGGTCCGAATCCCCTTTGATCCATTCCTGATACTCATGCGTGACTGCATCCAGGAAATCAGTGATCAGTGTCTTTGGCTGCAGCTCTTCGATTGCCTGGTCAAGGCTTTTCTTCACGTCAGCCAGTTTGAGAATCTGCCATGTATAAGCAGTTTCCGCCTGTGCCTTCGGAAGTGCGAGGAATCTGAGATCCTCATCAAAGCTTTCCTTAACATTGTCGAGCATCGTT
>CADABA010000024.1 GCA_902785985.1 uncultured Lachnospiraceae bacterium | reverse complement strand
CACTGGCAGCGGTACTAACAGATTTTTGAAGCTTTCGCTTTAAAAATCTGAAGTGCCGGCCGTGCTCGGACGCCCTCCTTTGGAAATTATTTATTCCCGTTCGCCACCACGCTGATGCATGCGGGAAGTTTTAGATAATAACATCATAGCATTCATTTTGCCCGGGCGGCAATATAAAGAAAGCGGAAAACCAGGTGCTTCACCCCGCAGACGAAGGAGAAAAGCGAAAGACGGGGTTTTTACTCAGCAGACGAAGGAAAAAAACGGATAGCTATGTATTTTCTTCCGCATTTCAAGAAGAAAAGGGTGTGCTTTAGGGCGCGATGTAAAAGAAACGGATTGTCTCATTAAATCAACGTATGATATGATGTCTTTCGACTGTGATTCTTAAGTGAGATGATTTGTGACTCTGTGTCAGCCTTTCCGAAAATGCAGCAGTCCGGTCTGCTGCGGAGAATAAAGGAATGAGAATGCGGAAGCAGTTCAGGAAGCGGACCTGACAATCGCACGAAGACGCTCTCACCGGGACAGTCATGGAGGTACTAATGGGAAAGAAGCTGGATAAACGAGGAGAACTC
The DNA here is from genome assembly GCA_902785985.1 of uncultured Lachnospiraceae bacterium. Taxonomy (GTDB): domain Bacteria; phylum Bacillota; class Clostridia; order Lachnospirales; family Lachnospiraceae; genus Chordicoccus. Next base: position 16,937 of record CADABA010000024.1, on the reverse strand, counting down.
CTGCACACGCTGGCCCTCCTTGTCTGCGCAGCTATCTGGGGATCGGCCTTCGTTGCACAGAGTGTCGGAGCAGAGTATGTCGGGGCTTTTACATTTCTTGCGGTCCGCAACTGGATCGCAGTCGTGTTTCTCGTACCTGTCATCCTTGTGCGGGACAGGATCCTCCTGAAGAAGGGAAGTCCGCCGGTGAAACCGGCCAACAGGACGCAGAGGCGCTTTCTGTTCGCAGGCGGGGCGGCGTGCGGATTCTTCTTATGCTCGGCAAGCGCATTCCAACAGGTCGGAATCCGATATACGACGACCGCCAAGGCAGGGTTCATCACTGCTCTCTACGTTGTAATCGTGCCGATCCTGGCCATTTTCTTCGGAAAAAAGGTGAAGAGCAGGATCTGGTCATGCGTCGCGCTGGCAGTCGCAGGCCTGTATCTGCTCTGTATTCGGGGAGAACTCACACTTTCCTTCGGGGACGGGGTCGTGCTTGTGTGCGCGTTTCTCTTTGCGTGCCAGATCATGACGGTCGATTTCTTTGCCCCGCAGGTGGATACGGTCAGGCTTTCGCAGATGCAGTTCCTTGTCACAGCCTTTCTGTCCACGGTCTGCATGTTCCTTTTCGAGCAGCTGAATCCGGATGCGCTCATCATGGCTCTGCCGTCTATCGCCTATGCGGGCGTGATGAGCAGCGGGGTCGCTTACACGCTGCAGATCATCGGGCAGCAGAATCTGAATCCTGCGATCGCCTCGATTACGATGAGCTTCGAGAGCGTCTTTGCGGCGCTTGCAGGATGGGTCGTCCTTGGCCAGTCGATGACGGTCAGAGAACTGTCCGGCTGTATTCTGATGTTTGCCGCAATCATACTTGCACAGCTTTGAATGCCTGCACAAGCGTTATGTGCGCAGTGGAAGGTGCTTACGCACCGCGCATGTCGCGGCAAGAACGCCGAGGCGTTCTTGAATGATTTGATGGCCGATCATATCCTGTCCGTGACCTCTGATCCGGGCAGGAGAAGAAACTTGTTAAAGAGGAGAGAATCAACAAATGAAAAGCACACGGACGGTTGAAGGAAAGAGTGAGGTCAGGAACGGCGTATTCAGGTTCCTTTCTGTTGGAGTTGCGGCGATCCTCCAGATCGCGTGGGTAGGCTTCCTGCTTTCATATGTCACTGAAAAATATCCGATAACGGTCGTGATCACGGATTTCCTCGCGCTGGCGATCGTCATTGGGATCTACAGCCGTCATGTGAATTCGGCGATGAAGATGCCATGGATCATGCTGATCCTTTCCTTTCCTATTCTGGGACTGGTCTTTTATCTGGAAGTCGGTATGTCCGGCGCGAACAAGGCAATGGAGCGCCGTTTTGTAAAATGCAAAAAAGTAATGGATCCGCTTTTTCCTGACCGGCATGAGGTCGTGGAAAAGCTGTCTGAAGAGAATCTGGCTGTGGCGAACCAGTTCAGATATCTGCAGAATATTGCCGGATTTCCTGCATATGACAATTCCGATGTGGAATTTTTTGCGGAAGCTTCCGATGCGTTCGAGCGGCAGAAGGAGGAGCTTCGGAAGGCAGAGTATTTCATTTTTATGGAGTACTTTGCGATTGAAGATGCCGAAGCTTTCGCCGGGCTGCATGAGATCCTCAAGGAGCGGGCAGCTGCGGGCGTCGAGGTGCGTCTCTTCTACGATGACGTGGGAAGCATCAGCTTTATCAACACGGACTTCGTGGACCGCATGGAGGCGGACGGGATCCAGTGCCGCGTATTCAATCAGCTCTTCCTGCTCTTCAATATGTTCATGAATCACAGGGATCACCGCAAGATGACGATCATAGACGGAAAGGTCGCGTTCACCGGCGGCTACAACCTTGCGAATGAGTACTTCAATATCACCCACCCTTACGGGCGCTGGAAGGACACGGGCATCATGATCCACGGCGACGCGGTCCAGAGCTTTACCATCATGTTCCTGCAGATGTGGAATGCGATTCGTTCCGAGAGGCTTGATCAGGCGAGCTTCCAGAAATATTTCCCGAAGGTCGAGTATGAATCGAAGGAAAAGGGATATTTTCTGCCATACTGGGACAGCCCGATGGACGAGGAACGCATCGGTGAAAATGTCTACATGAACATCCTGAACGGAGCGGAGCGGTACGCGTACTTCACCACGCCCTATCTGATCATCACGGATGAACTCTCCCAGGCATTCACGCTGGCGGCGAAGCGCGGTGTGGATGTGAGAATCGTCACCCCGGGGATTCCCGATAAAAAGATCATCTTTTTGATGACAAGATCCTTCTATGGACAGCTTGCAGAAGCAGGTGTCAGGATCTATGAATACACCCCCGGTTTTATTCATGCAAAGCAGTCTGTTTCGGACGACAGGGTCGCGACCTGCGGAACGATCAATATGGACTACAGGAGTCTTTACCATCATTTTGAGATGGGAACACTCATGCATGGCTTTAAAGCCATCGATGATATGAAGCAGGATTTTGATGATCTCTTCGAACAGTGCCAGGAAGTCACGGAGAAGTACCGCCACAGATCGACTGTAAAGAGAATCGGTCAGCTCTTACTCAGATTGATTTCGCCGCTGGCCTGATGAACGGAGACAATGAAAACAGTCGGACAGGAGCCCCGGATGACAGCTCCCGTGAGCGGTCACCCGTACGGAAAGAGAAAGAAACTCTGATGACATAAAGGCAGCAAGAGCGAAAAGCGGTTACCTGTACGGACATAGGAAGGATGCTGTAAAAAGAGAAATGGATGAATTCAGCGCAGGAATACAGGAGCCCGGCGGGACCGCCGGGGAAAAGAGCGTGGAACGCTCGGAGATCGAGATTTTTGACTTTGTGAACCAGAAGCCCGATCTCACGACAATGGACAGAGGAATCTTCGCGGAGATCGGTGCCGGAAGCCTGCCGAAAAAAAAACAGGCTGCGCAGGGTTCCGGACCCAGATATGAAAATGCCTGGGAGGAGATCGAACTCAGGGATGCTGAGCGGAGAGCGGAAGAAAAGCGCAGGGCAAAGAAGAGAAGGCAGCGGGTATCCGGGAGCGGCGAGGCGGGAGCCGGTGTGAAGCGTATATCCGGAAGGAACGGAGCAGAGGACGGAAAGCAGCGGGTATCCGAATATCATGATGCGGAAGCCGGAAAAAAACGCACGTCGGGAAAGCGCCCTGCAGAAGCCGGTGTGAAGCGAACGTCCCGTAAGAACGGAGCAGAAGCCGGAAAGAGGCGCACATCCGGAAAATCGGAGTACGGAAAGAAGCGCACGTCAGGAAAGCGTGCGGCTGAGTACGGAAGGCGCAGGACTGTGAGAACAGACGGAATAAGCCGGGAAAGGGCCGCAGGGATCCGGATCGCGATTGTTGCAGCGCTCGTCCTCATCTGTGTTCTGGCCGGGCTTTTCTTTGCCGGAAGGAAGCGTGACGATGGTGCGATCCCCATGACAGTGCGGAGGGTGCCGGCCTCTTTCTGTTCGGTTCCGGCCCGGCAGAGCGACTTTATCTGCTTCAGCGTCCCGCTCACATTGCAGCAGGAATGCCGGTGCATTCTTTGGGAGGATGTATCTATATGGGAATGACAGCTGTCATCACAGGAGCCTCCGGCGGGTTCGGATATGAATTCGCGAAGCTCCTTGCGGGGGATGGATATGACCTTGTACTTATCGCGAGAAGCGGCGATAAACTGAAAAAGATAGCAAAAAATTTTGAACGCCGTTATGGTGTTGCGGTCTATGTGCTCGAGAAGGACCTGTCGGAGAGGGATGCGGCTTTGGAAGTGTTTTCATTTGCCACAGAGAGAGACCCGTCTTCGGAGATCCTGATCAATAACGCGGGATTCGGCGATTACGGAAGTTTTGCAGAGGGAGACTATGAGAAGCTGACGCAGATGGTCGACCTCAATGACCGGACTCTCATGCAGCTGACCCGTCTGTTCCTTCAGCCTATGATCGCTGCGGGGAAGGGAAGGATCCTCAATGTGGCCTCGATCGCTTCCTTTATGCCGGGGCCGCAAATGGCGCTTTATTATGCCACGAAGGCGTTTGTTCTCTCGCTCACGGAAGGACTCTCCGAGGAGCTTCGGGGAACAGGCGTCACGATTACGGCACTTTGTCCGGGTCCTGCAGACACGGGGTTTGTAAAGAGGGCGAATATGCCCGGGGCGCGCCTCTCGGACATTTTTCGTTTTACGAAGCCCTCCGGAGTGGCAAAGGCCGGGTACCGGGCGCTCATGAAGGGAAGGACGATCAAAGTACCGGGTGTGCTCAATTTTCTTGCCTCGGTCGGTGTTCGTCTGCTTCCCAGACGGCTGGTCCGGAGGATCGTATACCGGTTCCAGAGGTGAGCGGAGTTCGACGGTGAGCGGGGTTCCGGAAGCGAGCGGGAGTTTCGGCGGTGAGCGGGGTTCAGGAGGCGAGCGGAGTTTCGGTATCGGGGGAAAATTCATACCGTTCGCCCGTTACATTCCCGGTGGGAACGTAAGGAGCGGTTTTTTGAAGCACAGGCACTGCCGGACAGATTCAGACAGGAAAGAGAAGAAGAATTTTGCGGAAATATGAAGAGGCAGAGCAGCCGGATAAGGAGCCCGTTTCCAGACGGATCTTTACCTGCACTGTCGGTCCGGAGGATGCCGGACGCCCGGTGCGGGATATCATTTTATACAGATGGAAGCTCGTCGCGCACGATGTCGCCCGCGCAAAATATGAAACAGACCATGGGATCACGGTCAACGGGGAGAATGTCTTTGTAGACCGAAAGCTTCGGGAGGGGGATACTCTCCGCGTTGTTCTCACGGATCACGCTCCGGATAAGATCGTCCCGACGGACGCGGAGATAGAGATCGTCTACGAGGACGAGGATCTGATCTGTCTGAATAAGCCTGCAGGGGTCGTCGTGCATCCGTCCCACGGACATTTTGCCGATTCGCTCGCGAACCGGCTGGCTTTTTATTTTCAGGAAAAAAAGGAACCTCACGAGATCCGCACGGTCGGCCGTCTGGACAAGGACACATCCGGACTCATCTGCTTTGCGAAGAGCCGGTCGGCGGTAGCAAGGCTCGACGATCAGGCGGAGAAAGGGATCAGAAGGAAGATCTATTACGCTCTCTGCGAGGGAGAATTTGACGAGCCGGAAGGGGTCATAGAGATTCCGATCGAGCGGGAATTCGCCGGAAAGCAGAAACGGATCGTGAGAGAGGGCGGTGATTATGCGCTGACGAACTATACGGTGCTTGAGCAGTATGCGGGATATGCCCTTCTCCGGGTCGAGATCCGGACCGGGCGGACCCACCAGATCCGGGTACATATGGCGCATATAGGCCATCCGCTCCTCGGTGATCCTCTGTACGGGAGCGGAAAGGATCCGGTTCCGGTTCGGCGGGATGCGGATGCAGGGCTGTGCCGTACGGCACTGCACGCAGGGGAAATCATTTTTTATCAGCCGTTTTCGGGGGAGAAGATCTGCCTTCGGGCCCCCCTGCCGGAGGATATGCGCTCGTTCCTTGACGGGACGGAGACCGGGATCTGCGCGTACCTGTGAGCAGTGCGAGGATGGAGCATAATAAGCGGCTGGAGCTTGCTCACACGAGCGCAGTTATGTGAACAGTCACACAGCGAGACATGAGCATGCAGCGCAAGCGGAATGCGAATAGCACCGCTAAGATGAAGGGAACAGAGAGAAGGGCTGAACAGAAGAGACCGGGCAGTTTGGCGGAATGCCGCTGCAGCGGCAGAAAGGTGCGCAGATGATTATTTTATTGAAGAACAATCCGGATCCGGTACAGCTTGAGGACCTGACAGGCTGGCTGCGCAGCCTTGGACTGACGGTCTGTCCGACCGTCGGTGTAGGACAGACGATCCTCGGACTTGTCGGAGATACAAGCCGGGTGGATATGGACCTGATCGCCGCGCTCGATATCGTTGAGGATGTGAAACGCGTCCAGGAGCCTTTCAAGAATGTGAACCGGAAGTTCCACCCTGAGAATACCGTCGTGCCGGTCGGGCAGACAGGTATCGGAGACGGTTCTCTTACACTGATCGCAGGACCCTGCGCCGTGGAAAATGAAGAGCAGCTCCTGACTGCGGCACATGCCGTGAAGAAGGCGGGTGCGCAGATCCTGCGGGCCGGGGCGTTCCGGTCAAGGACATCTCCCTACTCCTTTCAGGGGCTGAAAGTGGAAGGTATGCGTCTTCTGCTCAGGGCACGGGAGGAGACAGGGCTTCCGGTCATGACAGAGATCCTCGATGCGTCGCAGCTGCCGCTCTTTAAGGATGTGGATCTTATTGAAGTGGGATCCGGAAATATCCGCAACTATCACCTTCTGACTGCTCTTGGCAGGATAAAAAAGCCGGTCCTTATCAGGCGCGGCCCGGCCATGACCTATGAGGAATGGCTGATGAGCGCGGAGTATATTCTCGCAGGCGGAAACAGTCATGTCATTCTCTGCGAGAGCGGTATCAGGACTTTTGAACAATATACCCGGAATACTTTTGACATCGCGAGCATACCGGTCCTTAAAGCCCTTACACATCTGCCGGTCGTGGCGGACCCGTGTCAGGGATCCGGAAAGTACAGTCTGGTACCGCAGCTTTCCCGGGCAGCCTGTGCGGCAGGTGCGGACGGGCTCGTCATTGAAGTGCATCCCGATCCCCAGCACGCGCTCTGCGAGGGAGAACGGCAGCTGCTGACCGGAAAATTTAATGCGCTCGCCGGGCAGCTTTTTTCGTTGCATAAGATCGTACAGCAAGGAGAATGAGAAGATGCGTGACAAGATCATGATCGCCGGAACGGAATTTACCCTTCTGGACAATACCGTCACATTCCCGAAGATCGGGAGCGTGGCCTGTCAGGGAGTTCGCGGGGCCTACTCGGAGCAGGCGGCGAAGAGGATTTTCAATCAGACCAGGCCGATGTTCTTTAAGACATTCGGCGCGGTCATCAATGCCGTAAAATGCGGCATGTGCGAGTTCGGAGTCCTGCCGATCGAGAACAATTCCTACGGTTCGGTGCGGGGCGTCTATGAAACTCTTCGCAATGCCGGGGTATATATCGTCCACGGAGACCGCATCCTGATCCGTCATCAGCTGCTGGTCAAGCCCGGAACGAGACCGGAAGATATCACGAGCATTCGCTCTCATGAACAGGCGATCGGGCAGTGCGCATCCTTCCTGCGGGAGGTGGAAGACCGCATTCATGTAGTGCCTGTTCTCAATACGGCCGTCGCTGCCCGCTATGTCGCTGAGACGGACGATCCAGGTGCTGCGGCAATCGCATCTCCTGAGGCGGGAGAGGTCTACGGACTTGTGCCGCTCGAGAAAAGAGTCTCGGACAGCGACAATAATTATACAAGATTCGTCTGTGTGACGACCCGGCCGGTGATTTATCCCGGTGCGAACAGGATCTCCATGATCCTCTCGGTCAGCCATACACCGGGCGCTCTCTATGAGACGATCGGCAGATTTGCGAACCGGGGGATCAATATCATAAAGCTGGAGAGCTGTCCGATCGTCGGGCGGGACTTTGAATTCCGCTTTTTTATCGATGCCGAGGCGTCCTGTGCGGATCCGGAGGTGGCCGGGATGATCAATGAACTCAGCGAGACCTGCCCGGAGTTCGTGTTCCTGGGGAATTACGCTGAAGCGTGATACCGTGGTAATAATAGCAGAAAGTTCTTTACTTTTAGTCTTTTCTTTCCGGAATGTCTGTGCTATAATTACACTCGTCCATGGGGGTATAGCTCAGCTGGGAGAGCGCTTGAATGGCATTCAAGAGGTCATGGGTTCGAATCCCACTATCTCCATATAATTAACCCGATTTTGCATGAGTTCATCAGCATGATCGGGTTTTTTATTTTCTTTGTACACTCCATCAGTTGTGTTATACTGATAGAATAGTACCCGTTCTGAGAAGGCCGGAGATCGTCCGACGGTCGGGAATGCGAGTGTCCTTTTTCAAAGGAAACGGCGCTGCCGCGCAGCCGCCGATATGGAGGTTATCAATGAAAAAAAGGAATCAGGGAGGCAGCCTGCCGCCCGCAGGAATCTGGGCAGGGATCGTCCTTGTTTTTCTGACAGGGATCCTTCTCGGTTTTCTGCTCGGGCAGAAGACCGGCAATGACCATGCCGTACAGACGCCTTCTCATGAGGATGTCAGTCCGGCTCCGGAAGGTCCGGCCGGGGAACCGGATCAGTCTGCGGCGACAGTCTCGCCGGAAGTGGTAGTGACTGTCTCACCTGCTCCGGAAGTGACCGCAGTCCCGACGGCGGAGCCGACACCGACGCAGCTGAAAGACATCACGGCGCTGCCGCCCGGCTATGTTTTTGCGGAGGGCGAATTTGACTTCGAAGCGCTCGACGGATATTTTGTGATCAGGGAAATTGTTCCGGGAGACGGGATCTTTGAACGCATAAACGGAAAGTCTTATTATGAGAATGAAAACGTTGCACTTTCAGATTTGCGCTATCTGATGGTTCCGCATTATAATTTTGAGGGGAAAATACAGGTCGGGGAGATTATTGTCAATACCCGGCTGGCTGAAGAATTTATTGAGATATTCAAGGAGTTCTTTGCGATTCAATATCAGATAAGATCCATGTATCTGGTCGACAATTACTGGCAGGAGAGTGGAGATCCTGATGATGCGGATACCGCTTCGATCGACGCGGACAACACATCTGCGTTCAGTTATCGCGTTATCACCTACGGGACAAGCCTGTCCCGCCATGCGTATGGCTGCGCGATCGATCTCAATCCTCTTGAAAACCCCTACGCCACGATTTCGGGAGATGGAAGCCTGTATACGATCCATGAGGAATCACGGCAGTATCTTTACAACAGGTCGACAGAAATGCCTCATGTGATCACGCATGAGGACCCTGCCTACCGTATATTCGTCATCGAGCACGGATTTACCTGGGGAGGAGACTGGGAGAGCGTAGTAGATTATCAGCATTTTGAAAAAATGGTTCAATGAGAGGGTAGCTTATGAGATGTCCTAATTGCGGAGGAGAGACAGACGCGAATTTACGTTTCTGCAGGCACTGCGGGGAGCGGATCGATCATATACAACAGAACGGGCAAATGCCAAATGGCCAGCCGGGTGGAGAGTCTTCCCCCTACAGCCGGGGAGGAGGAAACAATTACAATCCTTACTCCGGACACGGAAACGGGGGCAGGTCCCCAGGTGATATATTAATGATCGCGATCGGGACGGTCCTTGCTCTCGCAGCAGTGGGAATTGCGGTATTTATTATGACCCACATGGTCGGAGACGGGGGCACTGTGACGAAGAAGGATTCTTCCGTTTCCGTGGAGAGTGAAAAAGCTGAATCGAAAAATTCCGGAAAAACAGTGGCACCGACCAAAGAAGGTGCGTCTGCAAAGCCGACGGAAACTCCGACAGAAACCCCGACAGAACCCCCCACAGCGACTCCGACAGAACCCCCCACAGCGACTCCGATCCCTCAGCTTGCCGCTTCGTATTCCTGCGGAAGTACGCCCGGAGTGATTGCCTCTCTCTTCAAGGTCACGATTACAGACGGAGAGGCAAGCTCAGAGCTCCATCAGAAGGAAGGAAATTACGATAATTCTCCTCAGATGATGTATGACGGAGATTCGGTTACATCCTGGCAGCATGGAACGGAAGGGAACGGGACCGGCCAGCAGCTTCGGTTCACCTTTAACACTGCCAGTATCCGGGCGATCTGTTTTAAGCTCGGCAATTGGAGGACCCCTGATCTGTATCGTCAGAACAGCAGGCCGAGCAGGATGCAGCTGACACTGGGCGGAGAAACTGTAAATGTGTCCTTTACAGACAGTATGCAGAATCATTATATTGTCTTTAACAGACCGGTCCTTGCAGCGGATATTCTGATCACGATCACGGCAGCTTACGACGGTATCGATTTCAATGACTGCTGTATCTCGGAGATGGAGCTCTTTGCAGAGTGAGTGGCATCTCCGGTATACGACGGAGTATTCATCAGGAACGCCTGGATATTCGTGATCTGAATGATTTGGTATGGAGAGCAATCATGGAGTATATACAGCAAATCGACAACAGCATTATGCTGTTTCTGCAGAGTATCCGCAATCCGGTCCTTTCGGCGATCCTGCTTCCGATTACAAAGAGCGGGAACCATGGCATTATTGTGATCGCTCTGATCCTTCTGACCTTGTTTTTTAAGTCGGAGAGAAAAACGTTCTTCACTGCTGCCCTGGGACTGATTCTGGGATCACTCGTTACGATCGTCTTATTGAAACCGTTTATTATGCGTCCGCGTCCCTATGTGTCGATCGAGGAGCTTGCTGCACTGGTCGATATGTCATCCGACCCGAATTCCTTCCCGTCCGGCCATACGACCGCAGTGTTCGCGATGGCCATGGGCTGGCAGCTTGCATCAGAGAAAAAGTGGCTGAAGATCTTCGGGTGGATCCTGGCGGTCCTCATGGCGTTTTCGAGGCTTTATGTTGGGGTCCATTATCCGACAGACGTGCTTGCCGGAGCCCTGATCGGGATGGCAGGGTCCTTCACAGCGTGGCAGATCGTGAAGAGAGCATATGCTGCATTTGAAAAACGAAAGCGTGAAAAAAATGAAAGTACATAAAATCCTTTCGGGGATTCTTGCAGCCGTTCTTCTTTCCGGGTGTGGAATGCCTGAGATGTCATTCGATAATGCTGATTCTCCCATTTTTCGGGAGGATTCCCGGAAAGAGAGCAGGGAGAGCACAGAAAAGAAAGACTCGTCAAAGCCTTCTTTGCCGGATGACGGAGAGGCTGCAGAATCAAAAGCTGCGCAGGGAATGACGGAATCCGGAAAGCCGGAATCCGGGAAGACAGAGAGCTCGGATACGGAAAGCACAAAGACAGACAGCAGGAAAACGGAGCCGGAGAAAATTTATGAGGATCCGGCGAGCGCCTCGGCACTGACTTTTTCGCGTACTGTTACCGCAAAGGACGGGAAAACTTCCACTGAACTGTTCGCGATCTCGACGGAAACGAACGAGATTTCTCCGGAATACGAAAAGCTGAACAGGGCGCTTAAAGAGATCCCGGAAGGGGAAGCCCTTCCGGTTCGGGCGGATACGAATGTCGTGAGCCTGATCATCCGGGAAGAGCCGGGGAGCACAGAACTTTCGTCCGTCAATATTGACACGGAGACGGGCAATTTTCTGACGATTTCCGATATTTTTTCGGACACGGATAAACTTGCGTCCGCATTAAAGACTCAGTATGGAGAGGACTATCCGGATCTTCCGGCACTCACGGCGGAGGAACTGGATCCGGAGCAGTATATCTGGACCCTCAGTCCGGACGGCTGCATTTTTTATTTCCCGGATCCGGAAAAGAAAGAAATCGTCAACAGGACACTTCTGCTCCGGTCTGCCAATAAAGATCTGTTCAGGGAGAAAGGGACGTCTGTTCCGAATTCTGCTGCCCGGGTCTTTGAAATCAACGAGGATCATATCTTTGATCGTGACAGTGACGGGACGGCTGACCGGATCCGTGTTTCCGCAAATCCTGTTGAAGGCCTGTACAAAAAGGCGGAAGTGACTCTGAACGGACAGTCCGCTCAGTGTTATTTTACAGCGTTCACAGTGGACAGAATTGTCCCGGTCGTCATGAAAACAGGAGACGGCTGCTGGCTGTATCTTGCCTGTGAAGACAGTAAAGGACCGGGAAACATCGCAGTATTTGATATTTCGAAGGATATACCTGAAAATATGGGAATCCCGACCGGGAACACCGGTATACCGTATCTCGCAGGGGAGGACGGATGGACGGAGATATTGCCCGGGGATCCGGAAGCATTCCTTCTGGAGTCGACGGTGGATCTGATCACTTCATTCCCTGCAGTCACGGAATACAAAATGGACGCAGAAGGTCTGCCGAAGCAGACCGGTGAAGTTTATATGGCGTTCGGGGATACGGTCCTTGAGTCTCTTCTGAAATTGAAAGCCGACCTGATCGATCCGGACACGGGAGAGCCGGTGGAAAAAAGCAGGACTTTCAAGGAAGGTTCACGATGGACGGTATTACGTTCCGACGGTGAGACATATATTGAATTTGACGTGAATGGAGAAGGTCTTGTGCGGCTGACCGGAAATCCTTCCGAAGGCTGGCCGAAAAAGATCGGCGGAGCTGCAGCGGACACGCTCTTTAAAAAAGTATCTGACAATTCCTGAGTTCGTAGGAGGGTAGCAACATATGGCACAATATGATGAGAGAAGAAGAAGATCGTCCGGTACGGGAAACCGTTACAGAGAGAATGACTATTCCAGGGACCAGATGTCTGAGGAAGAGGAACGGGCAAGAAGGGCGGAGCGGCGCAGAAGAAGAAGGGAACAGGAGCGCATCAGGGCCGAGAGACAGCGAAATCGCGTGATTTTTATCGGTATTCTGGTAATCATCTTCATTCTTGCCGTTATTATCGGATACTTTGTCGGCAGCAGAGAAGTGAAAAATGCGGGGACGTCGTTCATCTCAGCCGGGATTTTTTTAAAGACTCGGATTCTTTCTTATAGCAGTGATTTCCTGCGTATGTTATACTGATAAGAGCCGGTTCGCTTATCTATAAGAGAGCGGTGTCTTATCGAAACAGACGGTTCGGGGAGGACCGTAGCTTCGTCAGGTCAGGGGAGGGCATGACGAAGCGATAGAGTCGGGTAATTAGTCGGGGGAAGTATAAATGATAATAAGTGAGCGAATCTTTGAGCTGTTGAAGGAGCGCGGCATGTCTCAGCGGGAGTTTTCTATCCGAACCGACATTTCGCAGAGCGCGATCAGTGACTGGAAGAGGAAGAAGACGAATCCGTCCGCTGAGAAGATCATGCTCATCTGCAATGTTCTGGAAGTCACGCCATATGAACTTCTTGGGGAGACGGAATCGAGAGCCGAATCGAGAACGGAACATGTTCTGATCGATACCGGGTCTGACGAATATGATCTGATCGAAAAGTACCACAGGCTTTCGAAATCCAAGCGTACGAGGCTTCTTGGGTATATTGACGCGCTTTTGGAATAACGGAGGAATTGAATGAAAGTCAATCTGCAGGACGTCGTGGACGGTATCCTGTACGCGAATGCGGAGACACAGTTTTATTATCATACAGAGAGCGAATCGGTCGTGATGCTCCTCGATTCCATCTATGGTGTTGGGAAGGATAAGAAATTGAATGCGGATATTGATGCGCATCCGGATCAGTATCTGCCGCTTCCCAATGAGTATGAAGTGGACGAGACAGCGATGATGGCTGATTTTGCCGAGCAGGTCGATGACAGCACGATTGCATCCGCCCTGTTCAGGGTACTGGATGAGGATGGGAACAGTGCGTCCAGACAGTTCAGGCAAATGATCCGGAACTTTGAGATGGAATCAGAGTGGACAGAGTTTCGCGATGAATGCTACGAGGAGATCGCACGGATGTGGTGCGATGAGAATGGAATAGAAGTGATGAAGTGACGAAGAGGGGCTGCCGGAGCTGGAATAAGATCCGGCAGCCCGTTTTGCGATTAATCTCTGACTCAGAAATCTGAAGGCACGGATATTGTGCGATAAAGACTGAATACCGGGACTTCCAACATCCTTTACTATAAGGTTCCCGGATTCAGGAACGCCGAGATGTTCCTGAATCCGGGTCACTGCCCCGTGAATACATGTTGGAAGTTTGCGTTGAATACTATATGGGGGTGAAAGTATATGACAGTCGACGAGATACTCACAGAAGTGAGAGAAATGGCAGGACAGGACGAGGAGCTCCTGCATCGTATTCTTCAGACATCAAAGGCGGAACATCCGGTGGATTCTTTTTGTTCCCTGTGCCGGGATCTTGGGTTTACTCTTTATTCAATGGATCTTGTTGATGCCGGAGAGGAGGCTTATGCCGCGATCCGAAGAAGTACCAACGGAGGAGGCGAGAATTCTCCGATGCTCGCGGGAGCGGATGACTATTATGAGATGTTCCTGGCAGAACTGCAGGAGAGATACCGAAAGGACGGGGCAACAGGGTAAAGGCTGTGTGTTCTCCTGCCTGCATCGGGGACGGCGGCGATTTTGCCAGGCGGCTGCTTTCAGACATTTTCTGAACGGCCTTGAGGCTTTTGTGCCGGCAGGACCGTGAATGGAAAGCGTCAGTTTCTGCCTGCTGCTTGCTATGCGTCGCAGCAGTATGTTATACTTTACAAATTAAGGCGGTATGCGTTGGAAGCGGCTGTACCTGATGACCTGCAAAGTGCCAGACGAGACGCTGAAATAAGCAGCGGCGGATACTTCCATCCGCTATTGGAAGAGGAGGAGACCGGGGCGGGAAAAGCGCCGGAGAAAAGTCATGAGCAGAGTGAATGAAGATGTGCCGGAGATCGCCGGAGAACTGATGCCGGAACTGGAAGACGGATTTTTTGATGAAGATTTGTTCGATGAAGATGAGTTCATGACCAGATTCAGTGTCATGACCGGGGAAGAGCTTGACCGGGAGGCTGCCGGTGAAGATGCATTTTCCTGGGACTATGCACCGGAATGGGAGGATGAGTTCGAACCGGACACATTCCATCCGCTGACAGAGGAAGAACTTGACCGGGAAGCCGCCTTAGAGGACAGCTTTGAGATTGAGGAAGATGAAGAGGAAGAATTTGAACCGGAGGATTTCCACCCGCTTACGAAGGAAGAGTTAATAACAGAGGGCGGTTGGTATAACGAGGAAGATTAATCCTGGATCATCATTGGAACGCAAGTAAAATGGGGGAGAACAAAGTGCCAGACAACCCGAAAAAGCGCGATCTGTTTGCAGAATTATCTGAAATGTCTGTCCGGGAAGTGGAATCGCAGATTCCCGGAACAGCAGACAGAGAGACAGAAGAGACCGAAGGAACAGAACAGAAGGCGTGGAAGAATCGGATCAGGACGATCTCACAGAGGAAAGCAGCACGGATAAAAGAAACAGCAGGCAAATCCGGGAGTCTGCCGGATGAGCCATCGACTGAAAAAAAAGAGACAGAAAAGAAGTTTTCTGTAACAGATGCTGAACCGGAGACGACCGAAATCCTCGCGGACTCCGTGCAGGCAGACAGCCCTTCAGAAGTCAGACCGAAAAAGGAACCCGACAACAACGGGATCCTCTCGGATCCCGTGCAGGCAGACAGCCCTTCGGAAGTCAGACCGAAAAAGGAACCCGACAACAACAGGATCCTTTCGGATTCCGTACAGGCAGACAGTCCTTCAGAAGTCAGACCGAAAAAGGAACCCGACAACAACGGAATCTTTTCGGCCTTCGGCCGGAGAGTCAGCTCGGATGCATTCAAACAGAAGAAGGATCCTCAGGGCTCCGGACTCGGTAAGCTCGAGGAGGAGCTCCATGGAGCATCTCGAAATTATCCCGAAGAAGAGACGGGAACCGTTTCCTCGCTCGATCTGGAACGTGAACTGTTGAATGTCAGAGCGGAGCCGTCCTCCGGATCAGGAAAGAATGAGCGTCCGGATCTCAGTGAGATCGGTCTGGAATTCGAGAAGAACAGCGCACAGAATGCATCCGGCAGAAGTGCCGGAACGGATTCGAAGAGACTGGCGGACGAGGATACATTTTATGCGGATATCGCAATAGATGACAATGAAAAAAGCGGACCGGTCAACGAACCGCTCAAAGGCGAGCGCTACGACCCGATGGAGGAGGAGCGGGAGCGCCAGGAAAAAAAGGACCGCCTTATAAGGATCCTCCTTTTTATGGCACTTATGCTGGTGGCAGGAGCTCTGCTTACATACGTTACCTTTATCCGCGACTCGGGAAAGAGTGACTCCGGTACTTCAAAAAATATTGCCTCCGGCAGCACGGAGAAAGACGGCAGCCGGACATCGGAGTCAGCCGGCACAGAAAGCGATGGGACTTCGACTGAGAGCGCCGTGACTGAGGATGTCGGGGATATCAGCACGGAGGATCTTTCGGCCTATCTCAGTGAGATGCCGGCGGAGGGAACGGAGATCGTCAGCACGGCCGATGCGGTCTACAGCTATGAGCAGATGGTGAAGGATCTGTATTTCCTGACGAACAGATATCCCGATATCATCAGGACGAACATAGCTGCGACAACGCTTGATCAGCGCGCTGTCTATGAGGTCCTCATCGGCAATCCCGAAGGATCCATGCATGTCGTTGTGACATACGGAATGCGCGGAGACGAATACATCACCACTCTTCTCGCGATGCGTCAGCTTGAATATTATTGTCAGGAACGCTCGAAGGGCAATGTGTACAGGAACCATAATTATAAGGAAATCTTCGCAGATGTCTGTATCCATGTTCTTCCGATGGTGAATCCGGACGGGGTGACGCTCAGCCAGTTCGGGATCGAATCGCTCAGAACGAAGGCAGCAAAGGATTCTGTGAAAGCCTGCTACAAGTATGACAAGGCAGCAGGTCTGACGGACCAGTCTCTGGAAGCTTATCTCCTGACATTCGGGGCAAATGCTTCAGGCGTTGATATCAGCAAGAATTTTCCGGCCGGTTGGGATGAGTATACCGGCGGGGCTGTGCAGTCTTCCTTTGAGGGCTATAAGGGTCCCTCTGCGGGGAGCGAACCGGAGACGCAGGCCGTTATGAATGCTGCGAACGACAGGACGAAGGGGATCGTCATTTACCGGGCGACAGGAAACGTGATCTACTGGGATTACGGTTCGGAGGGAACCGTACACGAGGAAGGTCAGCATCTTGCCGAGTCGCTTGCCACGAGATCGGGATATCCGCTCACTGTGCTGCCGAAATATGATTCGACGGATGCGGGCGGATGCGCGGACTATTTTATTGAGAAGGGAATTCCTGCGGTCAGCCTGGTCGTCGGGGAGGGAACATCGCCGGTCGATATTTCGGCATTCCCGGATATCTGGACCGCGAATCTCAATATCCTTCCGATGCTTGCGAATCTTTACACTAATGGTTAAAGTGTCCGGAAA
>CADABA010000023.1 GCA_902785985.1 uncultured Lachnospiraceae bacterium | reverse complement strand
ATCAGCACTCACCTGGGGAATCGCATCATAAATGCCGCCTGTCCCTCTGCCATAAAGATATAGTTCCTGCGTCTCCTTCTGTTGTCTGAATGTCTCAACAAGACCGTCAATCACATTACCAAGGTCGTAGCCGTAATTATGAATCAAATGAGCAGCGTAATACGGCCCAAGTTCGGGATTTGTACTGATCGAATACAGACAATTAAAAATACTGCTGATGATCGATTCTGTCTGGCCTGTAAGCAATTTATCCGGAGAGAAATCCTCAATATCTTCCTTCAGACGATAGCAATTGACTGTTCTCTTCCCTTCCGCTCTATCCAGAAAATCGTTTCCGGGTATCGCCCAGCATTCCGGTGCTTTCCCTCTCGGCATCGGGCCAAGCTGCCTTAGGAAACATCTATCGACATCCGGAAGCTGTACGCCATTTGCGCCATTACAGATCCTCCCAAGAATCATATTTGGAGTAAGATTCAACCTTTGCGCCCACTCATTAACTACCTGCTTCGTAATGCCGGCATTTACCTTTTCCCTGCCGATCATTTTGTCAAAACGTCTCATGAACCCGGCAGCCAGATAAGTAGCGATCTGCGTCATCGGGATCTCCGCATTCGATGCTCCTACCGCATGATAGATTCTAGACGCTCCATGCGTCCGGGCAAGTGCCATAGTCCCCACGTTAACGTTGGCCAGATGACCGCGCAGAGTCAGTCCCTGAGGATCATACGCATCTTCAGGCTCATCTGACAGATCAATCAGATAAGACATGACATAATCGGCAGCAACATTTATGCAGTAATTAAACCCATCCGGCTGCAGATTACCATCAGCCTTTGTAGCTGAAATCAGATGGCACATATCGACCGGCGGGTCCTGTGTGTCAATGGTGAAAGCACCGTACTTCTGGTAAAAACGATCCTCTGCAGAAGAAAGATTCATCAGGTAATCCAGTTCTTTCATCGCCGCATAACCGTTGCACTTATTCCACCTGACCATTGCCCGGGAAGCAGCCACTCCGGGCTTGGAAATCACTACATCCGGCAGGAAAAAGAATCCCATGATCTTTCCTGTTCCGGCCCAGCCGTTCTCGTTCATCACCTGACGGACAATATAACATGTATCGATAAAACATCCGCCGCCGGTTCCACCGGAAATGCCCGCAAATATATAAACTGTCACTGAATCGGTCTTCGCTGCCTGCATTGCAGAAGCACATGCAAGCTGAATCCTCATTTTCAACTCATCAGCTTTTGAAATCAAGAGGACACGACCTGCCTGACGGATGCCGCCGGCCCATCCCGAAGAGAGAAGCACAGATATATTATCTATGTCCATCCAGAACATACGGGGATCATTCCTGACAAAGTTCCTGCCTTTCTCTGTTCCCAGTACTCCTGCCAGTTCAGGGTTCTGTATAGAAAACATTTCACTGTTCGAAAGTTTTCCCTCACCATACCCGGGATCAATAGTATCTGTATCGACAGCTATGAATCTGATATGCGAATAAGTCGGGATCGGAGCATTCGGATCATCGGGAAGCAGCTGCTGAAAGACCTTTTTCTTAAGACTTCTCAAAGCTGCAATACCGGTTCCGCCGATTCCGATCGCAACACACGCATCCTTTTTGTTTGCTGCCGCACGGGAGTGTGGGTTTATAACACCCCCGCCATATTCAAGCAGTAACCGATCATATGCTGGCATCTCAATACCCCCATTTTTCATTGTGATGCACCGTGATTAGTCTGACATACTCACGAATTTCGGCACAACGAAACTATTACAACTTCTCAAATTCTGTCCCTGTCCAAACCCTGCTGTAATCTCCTCCGATGATCCATCCATATCCATTTCTTGTTTTTATAAGCTGCATCGGAGGGAGAGGCGGACCTACAATTCCTTCACGTATCGGCTTCGGCATCATTCTCGCAGGCACCGTCGGTGGCACTTCCGGCGGAAGAGTCATCGGTCCCGGCCCTGGCATTCCCGTCGGTGCTCCTCCCGAAGGCGGAAGAGTCATCGGTCCCGGTCCGGGCACTCCTGTCGGCATTCCCATCGGCGGTAATTCCAGCGAAGGCGGACCGTAGAGTATTGCACCCATATTGACGGAAGGGTCAAACTCCTGTATAGGTGAACCGAAGTCGTTTTCCTTGTTACGGGACAGCGGTTCATGGGGCGGAGGTGCCATCGGTCCCGGTCCGGGCATTCCCGGCGGCGGTGCCATCTGAGGTGTCCCCTGCGGCGCTCCTCCCGGTGGAGGTGCCATCGGCGAATCCATCGGCGGAGCTGCCATCGATCCCGGTCCGGGCACTCCTGTCGGCGGTGCCATCTGAGGCGCTCCCTGCGGCGCTCCTCCCGTCGGCGGTGCCATCGGCGAATCCATCGTCGGCGGTGCCATCGGTCCCGGTCCGGGCACTCCTGTCGGTGCTGTCATCTGTGGTGCTCCCTGCGGCGCTCCTCCCGACGGAGGTGCCATCGGTCCCGGTCCAGGCATTCCCGTCGGAGGCGCCATCGGTCCCGGTCCGGGCATTCCCGTCGGAGGTGCCATCTGAGGCGCTCCCTGCGGCGCTCCCATCGGCATATCATTCAATGTGTTAAAATCATTCATTTTTTCATCCCCTTTCAAGAGTCCTTCACAGGATTACACCATCACATCAATATCAATTCCCATGGTCTGAGCTTCATCCGCCCATACTTCGCTTCTTCCCTCAAAGAGTCTTGCTCGAGTGACTGCTCTTCCCTCAAAATAGAACGGTCGCTTTGAACAAATCTCAAGACCGTTATTTCTCTTAGCCTCAAAATATGTCGTTTTCGCATCAAGTCCACATATCCCGACCGGGAACTTGGACAATTTAAGTTTTCCCTTGAACGCACCCAGAGTAAGTCCCATACCGTTCGATTTGTTGGAAACACGCACCGTGCCACGGAATGCGGGCTGAGAAAGTTTACGAACTGTAAGCGCAATGATCACAGCTATCAGAATTGCGCCAAGAATAATAGCAATAATCGGAATCGTCAAATTCGTGACCTTGAACCTGACCTTCGTATCAACATAGGATCCCTGTGAATCTGTAGCCCGAATAATTACGTCTCCGCTCTTACTCTTTGCCGTATTCACCTTCAGTGTACTGCCGTCAAGATCCGCTGTATCCTGTACAAGTGTCGATGAGACAATCGAATATGTAAGGTCAGAATCCTGCGCATCCGTAAAATACTTGCTGACATCGACCGTCTTTTTTCTCCCTGTCAGCGGTGTTACTACTACTTTTATAACAGCATCATTTGCCTCTTTTGTTAGCGTGGGTGCCGAATTTCCGAAATTCAGCTGGAGTTCATTCGAATCCATTGAGATGCTGTTGCACCATGCTTTCGCGGTAACTTTATAGGTAGAATAATCTGTCGGAGCAAGTTCACAGGTAAAGCCGCCATTATTATCCGGCGTCATCGTGACCGTGCTGACATTCCCCGTGCTCAGATTCTCAAATGTTGCCTCAGCCTGATATTCTTTGGACACATTGGGGTCAGTTATGGCATTGCCTTCCTGCACGAGAGACAGTTTGAGCTGCGCTTTTTCTCCAAGACTGTACTCGCTTGCACCATTGGCAGTTTCAAGGACGGCTTCTGTATTAACATTATACAGAATATTAATCATGGACTTATCGCCCTTGACACCCTTCAGATCGATATGCCATGGTCCCGGCTCCGGATTAACAAGCTTGATGACCCAATAATTTCCACCCTTCATTGTACAGTCCTGGACTTCTTCTCTTGTCCAGTCCCTCGAAGGAGAGGATAAAGCATCCATCGATATGCTCTGCGCATTGATGATGATATTGACTTCTTCAGCTCCATATTGCGGAACCTCAAAATCATATCCCAGCTGACCGCTTTCGGGGAACGTATCTTCCTGAATATTTTCCACAGAAGTGGAGAAGATCAACGTATAGAATTGTCTGAAGGCATCGGAAAGGTCTTCCGCCTTGTTGACCTCTATCGCCTCACCGTTCGTTCTGGATGCAATTTCACTGAGCTCACTGGGATCGGCAACAGGGCTGGCATTCAGACAAAGCGTGTAAATCGGTATGTCGTTTTCCTGTGCAAGCTCAATTGCTTCCTCTTTTCGATCAAGTGACTTCTCAAGCGCATCTTTATCGCTTCCAAGATCAGTACGTCCATCACTCATCAGAATGACGGCCGAAGGAAGCCCGTTTCCTGCGTTGACAAGCTCATCTACTGCAGCATATAACGCTGAGCCGATGTCTGTATCGTTTCCGGTACCCGCCTTTCTGATCTGCTCGGACAGATCGATCTTCTCCTCTTTTCCCAAAAGAGGTTTAAGACCTGTATTAAGTATGAACGGATTGGATTTATCATCAAAAACAATGGCGCCGACGTTATTTCCTTCATTCGTCAGAAGTGCAAGGAACATATTAATGGCGTCGTAACGCAGTCCGTTAGGGTCTGTTGCACCGGATCCGTTGACCAGCGATCCGCTGCCATCGATGACCAGCTGAATATTAAATCGTGACAGTTTTCCATGCGAATACGGCTGAACAGCACTCGCCGAAACGGATATTGCCCCCAGTATCGTCAGCAGCGTTACTGTCATTATTACAGCAGCTGCCTTCCTTATGCCACCTTTCATGAGTCCCCTCCTTAACAAAAAATCCATAACAGACCGCCCTGAACCCTGACGCAGTCAGTCCTGATAATGTTTAATAATACCATTCAATTAATTACTAATCCATAAATTCATTGTGATTTCTGACAATAATTTTCCTCTTATTCCCGTGAAATACAGTAAATCCTGCACATTCCGTTGATCAGGAGCTGCCCCGCGTTCCTGCCGCGCAGGCAGGGAGCATATTCCTCACTGCGCGGCTTCGATCCGCCTGCGTTCATATACGGTTCTTTTCAGAGTTAATAATCCATCAGCAAAATACTTACCTTTTATGCTTACCGGTCGATTACTTCTTTTGTTCTAAATACTTATTGATGGTGTCAATATTCTCAAGCTCGTAATAGTTAAGATATTTGTCCGGTTTGAACTTATCTTCATCAATGGAACCTTTGTACCAGCTTTTCTTTTTAAAATAGTCGCTGTATTTTTTATCTTTAAAAATACACCCTTCTCTCGCATAAATCTCAGCCTTTATAAATTCGATCTGCTCAACGCTGAGGTTTTCAAGGTCCTCGTATGTATATAAGCGGACATTGCTGTTCGGCCAGAAATATGAATCCGCAGTGTCTTCTTCAAAAGAGCTCTTTACTTCCGCCTTGCTGTCCGGGTCGGGCCGCCGGGTCGGTACAGAACTGCTCGATGTTGTCGACGCAGCTGATGTCGTCGGCGTTACAGATGTCGTCGGTGCTGCTGATGTCGTCGGTGCTGCTGATGTCGTCGGCGTTACGGATGTCGTCTCCTCTGTTTCTGACGAAGTCACAGTGGTATTTCTAGATGGCGGGGTACTGCCATCCCCACGGTTTTTCAAAAAAATAAGAATACCGACAACAATAGCTGCTGTAAGCAGGAGTGCTACCACCAAAATGATTATTATTTTCGGATCGAACTTCGAGCCTCCGCCAGATTTTTTTCCTCCGCCGCGTTTACTGCCCTTGCCCCGTTTTCCGGGGTCCGGCATTTCGCCGCCCTGCATGCCTCCGCCGCCGTATATGTCGCCGCCCTGCATGCCTCCGCCGCCGTACATGTCACCGCCCTGCATGCCTCCGCCGCCGTACATGTCACCGCCCTGCACGCCTCCGCCGCCGTACATGTTGCCGCCCTGCATGCCTCCGCCGTCGTACATGTCACCGCCCTGCACGCCTCCGCCGCCGTACATGTTGCCGCCCTGCACGCCTCCGCCGCCGTACATTTCTCCGCCCTGCATGCCTCCGCCGCCGTACATTTCGCCGCCCTGCATGCCGGAATCATAATTATCATTGGCGTAAGAATTGTTTCCCATTATATTCCAGGTCTCGTCAACCTGCTGTCCGCCCGGACTTCTTTTATTCTTTTTCGCACCGCCGAACAGCCCCCCGCCGGACTTCTTTTTCCCTTTGCTCACTGTTTTTAAATCAGCTCCACAGTACGGACATCTGGTCGAACCATCCGGGATCTCCTCAAAACACTTATTACAGTACATAATATCCTCTTCTTATCCTTTGATCCTCTGAAGATCACAAAAAATTATCTGCCAATTTTATTCTATCACTAACCGCTGAAGGTTCACAGGAAAAAATGCGGAAGGCACTGCACGCCATGTGCGGTGCAGCAAGAGCGCCCGTGCGTTCCCTGAATCGACGCCTCAGTCCTTATCCGTTAGATTGTCTCATGTATTTTATCCTGAGTATCCTCCGAACAGATTCATCGATCCGCTCTGAAGATATTACACCTTCATTGACCGCATTCATGACTCCGTCAAACGCTTCCCCAAAATCAGATGTTATAAATATCATGTCTGCTCCGGCGTTAATTGCTGCTGCAGCAGCATCTGACGGGGAATAGTGATTCCTGATAGCAGCCATGCTTAAATCGTCAGTTATAACGATTCCTTCATATCCCCATTCCTTCTTCAGAATATCTGTCATGAAATAAGATGACAGCGAAGCGGGCTCCTGAATCTGATTCACATTCTTCATTATTATATGGCCCACCATGACAAAATCAGCTCCCGCTTCAATGCCCTTTCTGAACGGCATATAGTCAGATGATTCCAGTTCCGTCAGCGTACTGTATGAAACTGCATCTCCCTCTGACGGATCTCCCTCGGTAGACCCGTGTCCTGGAAAATGTTTCAGGACCGCACTGACATTCGATTTAAGCAGACCCTCGACCTCTTTTGTGACCATATCTGAAACGAGATAAGGATCCTTGCCAAATGCACGACCATTTACCACACTGTTCGGGTTATTGTAAATCACGTCTGCTACCGGAGCAAAATCAACATTTATTCCGTATTCGCTGAGATAACTTCCTATATATTCTCCGGCCTGATATGCTGCTTCCGGATCGTCTCGGGCTCCGATATCTGTCATGCTGCCTGCGTCCTTTAACCCAAATTCCGGTTTGTTCGCGATCTTCAGTACTTCGCCGCCCTCTTCTTCAACCCCGATAAAAAGATTTATTCCGACAGTCTCCCTGCTCTGTTCTCCTGCAGTCCGGGTCAGGGCCTTCAGTTGATCCGGATCCGCAATATTCCCGTCTGAAAGTACGATTCCTCCGACCGGATATTCTCCGAAACGTTCTTTAAAATCATCCCCGACCGTCGCAGTGTTTTCCGTCTGAGTCAGAGAATCGAGTGACACAAAAAACAGCTGGGCAACTTTTTCTTTCATTTCCATCCCGGCAAGCTGCTCTTCAACCCATGCATCTCGATCCTGTTCAGAATTCTCTGAAGTATTCCCGGTGTTCTCAGCTTCCGGACTGACAGTACTCTGCGGAACGGATGCGGAGTCATCTTCAGCCTGACTGTCCGTCGGTTCGATGGAAGGATCCTGTTCCTTCCCGGTATTGCTTATAACAGTGGATGACGATTGCTGCGCTGCGCTCTTTTTCCCATCTGCCATTCGGTGTACCCCGATCGCTGCAAGAAGTCCGCCTCCAATACACACTGTAAGTACAGCAATTAATGCTCCCGGCCACCAGCTTCTTTTTTTTCTCTTTTTATACCTTTTATCAGCTGCCATTTCTTTTATCCCTCATATAGTGACAATGCAGTAAACTCTGTACTTTTAACAGAATACATGTATCCTGCAAAAGCAATCATTCGTGATCTCTTCCGCAGCCCGCTCCGGGAGCAGAGCCGATAAAAGTTCTCGTATGCCTTCCTGATTTCCTTTCTGAACCAGGCAAGTCCCTGTACTTCTCCTGCGTCTGAAACTGATTCGATGAAAGAGATCTGATGCATCATCCCGATATGATCATACCATGTGGAAAACAAACTGCTTTTCCTTCTGACAGATGGCATGAAAAATATGACAGATGACACCTTTCCTCTCTGATACAGTATTCCCGAGGTCTCATTCGCAGGCCGAATGCGCTTTACAGTGTAAAACAATTATCTGAAAAAAGTCCAAAATTACATTCTTTTTTATTATAAAACGTTTTACTGCTGCCTTCTACAACAAAATTCAGATGGCACTGAAATGATCTTCTTTTCCCTGTATGTCATCGAAACATTGACAGTTCTCAGAGGCTGCTGCGTCGGTATTCCTGTGAGGAACGCTTCAGGTTCCTGCAGCGCAGCCAGTGAATGTCTGCATTTCTTTCTCTTTCGCAGCCCTCTCAAATCGTCTATAATGAACGGGGACTTCAGAACACGTTCTCCAAGCGGATAAAAGTCTCCCGGAAGAGTGTGGAAATTGTCATTCAGTAAATCGAATAATGGGGGTGAGAAAAATGGCTCGAAGACCGGTGTTTGTAACGGATGATGTTCTGTACGTTAAGACCGTCAATACTGAATTCAAATTTTTTAATGGTCTCTCAAGAGCACAGAAGCAGCGCAGCTCTGAAAGCTTACACGAAGCATTCAAAAGATCTTATGCTGATTCAAACGTGTTGGAAGTGTCAAGTTTTTCCGATAATCCGTTAGGAAATAAACTGAGTGCGTTCAATCTGCCGGTCAGTCTGAAAGACGGAACAAAAATCCCGGTGGAAACCGCCTTTCAGGGGGGAAAGATTTTCGAGAACGGCGGCCCGTACAAAGATCTGTTAAAAGAATCTCCGAAAAATGCGAAAAAAGATGAGCGATTAAGAACGAGCGGAAGGATCGTGGGATTTGAATTCGAAGGGATGAGATTTCCGACTGATCCGTTAACACTGTTCTATACATGGCTGTATCTGCATGCGCTGAAGGAAAATAAGGAGATTGCCAGTGAACTGCTGCAGTTCGACGCATTTACAGATATTGCATTTAATCCTCAGAAATCCATAAACTGCCAGGCATATGCATGTGCAGTATATGTGACTTTGCAGAGGAAGGGCGAACTGGAAAAGGCCCTGACAGATGTGGATTTTCTCTCCGATATTTTAAAAAAGGGCATTGGCTGCGTCGGCGTCAGGGAACGCAAAGAGGTGACCGGGCCAAAAATCAGGAGAGAACCTGTCAGTGTCCCTGTAAATCAAGATGCCGGCAGAAAACCCGTATTTAAAATTGGAGATATTATTACCCACCCCAAATACGGCGAAGGAATTATCAAATGCACAGAGGCATATGGAACAGCAGATAATCTGGTGATCAGATTTGAAAGCATCGGAGAAGAGAAAAAGCTTTCCGCAGCGTGGGTCAAAGCTCATTGTAAGTATGCCCTGCAGGATCAGCAGCTATTTGAGAAGATATCTTTAAAAAATGATCCGGAAGACAGTGCACGCTTTGAATATTATCAATCCACGGACGCTCCGTTTACCGAGGCTATGAAGGCCAGCATCTTCCTGGCAGAAAAGTGTTTTGATAATGCGGTGTCCTTCGCTGTACTGGGAGATCATGTTATGCTGGTCCTTACTCCCGCTGATCCGTCGGATTTCAGGGAGATTAAAAAAATCGTCGAGAAAAGATGCGGCAATGTTCTGAGCGCGCCGCCTGATTTTGAGACAGCTGCTGTTGAAGATAAAGCGTTTCTTGTGGTGATGGGTGAAAACCTCATGTGTATTGTCCCGAATAAAACCGGAGCAGAAAAGCTGGATTTCGGAGAAGCTCTTGTACACAGACAGGAAATTCTCGAAGCCTGTGAGAAGAAGCAGTTATATGGATTCGTAAAAGGACGGCGATTTACATAAAACACATCTCTCGGGGTTCTGAGCGAGACTGTTTCAGGTTTTGTGTAACCCATAAAACTGGTATAAGATTTGTTATAAGTTATAGAGGGGCTGTCGCAATAAGCAGAAAAAGTGCATAAATATTCATGAAGGGTCATCCACAGCGCCGGTACTTTAAATTTTCAAACGAAAGTGCAGAAAATTTATTAGTACCGCAGCGCGAGGACTAAGCGCGAGCGGTCTCTGGATGAACTATTAATGTATATAATGCTTAATGCGACAGCCCCCTGCTCATTTGACTCCCGCTTCAGTTCTCCGGAAACATGCCGGCGTGGAGAAATGACTCACAGGGAAGTGCCTTCTACTGTCCGCTCCGAGTCGCGCTTTTCTGCGTGGAGCAATGGCTCACAGGGAAGTGCCCCTCTTCAGCAGCCGCTCTGCTGATTCCGGATCCAGGGTACCAAGATGAGCCAAACTGTTCCTCGCATTCCAAAAAGTAATCAGTTCCTGATAATCCCGTTCATTCAGTACAAGTTTTCCCTTGCCGGCCATCAAAACAAGCGTACCGATTTCAACATCCTCCGGGGTATCCACTACTTCGTCGAACGCATTTGTGATCGGTAATCCGTTTTTTATCTGCTGACTGTACTTTTTAATAAACTGACTGCGATATTTTTCGATAACGGGAAAAACATTTTTTAACTGCGTTTCCCATATCAATGTTTTCATTTCCTCCTCTGTCCTCGAGAAGGTAAATCTCTCACCATCACTCCGATAACTGTTTTCCGCGATGTCTGCGATCGTTTTTGCCGGATTTTTCAAAAATGCATTGCCGGCTGCTACACACTCCGCACAAAGCTCTATATCTTCGTTGCATATCGTCGAAACCAATTCAGCCAGATATGGCCGAATGTATTCCTTACATGCATTTTCTGTTGTCGCCAGAGCACAGAAAGTAAATTTGTCGTAAGCACTGATGTTTTGGTCAAATACTAAATTCGTGATCCCTTTTCTCGCCTTTTTGGAAAGAGTCCCTTCCTGTGTTTCCAAAATAAATATCGCCGGGGTCTTGGTGTCCACATTTTTATTGTATTCAGCAATAAATCCGAGCCACTCCTCAAGCTTTTTTTGCGATACATCCGTTACCCAGATATATCTGTCGTTCAGTACGGTATCTTCACATTTTCCAAGAAATGCCGCATACGTCATACCATACCGGTAGTTAGCCCTTCTTTCTTTCCGAACATACTTCCGGAGAAGGAAAGCACCGACATCCTCCTCCGGACATCTGAACTCTTCCATCCTGTTCTTGGGGTTTTCCATTCTGAGGCGATCTTCTACCAGTTCTTTTAAAGTATTTTTCCAGGGAGTATTCTGCGGCAGGGAGAGGACAACGCTCCTCCCCCCTGCTGCGGCATTTACAATATCTTCCTTGAATTTGTGAGCCTTCGTTATATGCATCCACCAAAGCCTGTCCATATCAAGCCTCCATGTAATTATTCAGAAGGTCATCCTCGATCTGCTGCATATTGCCCATCATTTGACAGAAACTGTGCCGTGTAAATCTGTAACGTCCATCTCCTGTATGCTGCAAAACATTCAATTCCTGCATCTCTTCCATGAGGGCATTCACTTTTTCGGCATCCAGCGCCGTCAATTTACTGATTCCGAACTCATCTGCAATTGCAAGAACATCTTCAGCGGTACACCCATTATGAGATTTATCATCATGGTAATGATAAGCAGCGATCAAAGCAATGATATAATAGTAGTCATCATTGTCCACTTTTAATGTAATGAAGAACTTTTTACGAATATCCTGCTGCAGTGACTGTTCTGCAAGCACCTTTTTAATATGCTCTTTCTGAACATAGTACGGCGGCGTCTCACTTTCCGAATAGCCTGCATAATCACGGCGCATTGCCTCAATCAGCTTCGTACAGTACAGCTGAATTAGCCCCGGGAAGTAATTTGTTGTTCCGAAAATCGTCGAGATAAGCACCTCCGTCTCATTATTCTTCGGAAATCTGAATCCAAGGTAAGACAGCGGAACCTCTAACAGTTCTCTCGCCTCCATAGCCTTAAACGGCTTTACCGTTAATGAACTCAGATGAACCAGAACATTGTTATCACCCAGAGCAGCCTGCCGCTTAAACCGAACAATATTTCTCAAACCTGCTACTACGAACTTAAATCTTCCGGATCCGACACTCTGAATCTCCTTCAATTCATTAAACGGCTGATATCCTGCAGCTTCGCAGCTTTCAATGAAAACATCTGCTTCATCGATCATAAGAAGGAGATACGGAATAGGGTCCGAGTCATCTGTCAGGCGATTCTTAATGTCACGGGCAAGTACGCTCCAGTCCTCTGTAATGTTTTCCGTTTTCAGGATCTTCTCATCATAAAGAGCAGCAGAGATTGCCCTGGCTGTTTCCCGGCAGTCCTTTTTCCAGGCATTGACAATAATTGCCCGGTCACCATTCTCATCGTTGTCAATATCTTTTCTGGCCATTCTGAGCAAAGCTGTTTTGCCCAGCTGACGTCCGCCGTAAACAATATTCACACCCTTCGGAGATTCGATTTTCTCAAGCTCTGCTTTTCTGCCGATAAAGATCTCCTGCGGCATAACATCTGCTGACTTATCAATATATGGCTGATACGAAGCAAACGGCATAATCACTGACATGAGCATTCTATTGATGGCTGTATCTGTATAGTGCTTTGCCAAATAAACAAGAACAACTCTGTCAATAACAGCAAAGACCTTGCCGCTCAGATCCGTTTTTGTCTTCCTTGCAAGGGTTCTCCTGTCTGCCATGGTCAATGCATAATCGACAAGAGCGATCGTATTCTGTGCATTTCCGATATCTTTGAAGGTATCAATCAATCTGCCGGCATCCGTTTTTCCAAAAAGGCAGACCACTCTGAACCCTTTATCTTCCGCTTCGGAACCAAAGACAGAAATCGGATGCTTATAATTACTTTTTCTTCCGTTCTTCGGGCGCTCCAATTTCACCAGATAGCTCTCAATCTTCCCCTGCAAAGGAGCTTCGGCCTTAATTGTCGATACAGTAAATCCCAGAGCGCCAAGAAGCTGACGCAGCGCGTTCACGCCGGCCCCTGCTCCGCGAGGCCAGCTATCCAGCAAGCGATTTGCACCCTTTGTATCCTTGTTGATCTTTGATGAAAACACTAACGATCTCAAAGTCACCTTTGAATTGGCGGACTTTCGATAATTCAAATCATATTCATCAAAGAAATCTTTCAGATAATCGACCTGCTGAAGGTCTGCTTCAAAATCCAGATCGTTCGTAAGTAAACGATTCAGCAAGTCTTCTGCTGCGGCATAATTGAGCTGATCGATCCGATCCCTTACCTGCTGAACAGCCTTCGAAATAAGTGCATCTTCTTCCCAGTCAGGTGTCTTATCCAGATATACTGACAGGTTACGTTCCAATTCAACCGCCCGTGCCTGTGCATCTCTGTGGATTTTTTCCTTGAAGCGGTCCAGGATCTTTGCAAAGAAACCAAAGTTTTTCGTTTCATTGGCCCATACGAACCACGTCTCCATCACCTGAATGATTGCTTCTTTGCTGTTCTCATTCGTATTATCGATCTGGCCATAACTCTGTGCCAGTTCCAGGTCTTCGATGAAGCCTGCCCGCTTATTTTCCGTATCTTTCTGCGGATATACAATCGCGTCGGCAAATGAAAATGCATCGCAGTCGAAGTTTTTCAGTTCGATATCGTGTTCCTTTACATACTTCAGAATCAATGCTGCTGAGCCGTAGTCATCTTCGCCATTCACAATTTCCGTTAACCTCTCTCCCCACTCGAGCTCAGGTTCAAGGAAGTGTTCTATAATTCGATTCCTCACAGAAAACTCCGGCAATTCAGGAACCTCATCCAGGACAGGAAGATAGTCTTCATCCAGAAGGACCTTGTCATTTCTCAGGAAATTAATATAGAAATATTTATTATCGCCCTCTGTATAATTCCCTTCCAGTCTTTTCCTGAAATCACATAATGTATTTAAAAGAACCATTTTTCCGGCTCTTTTTGATCGATCTGTTTCCTCAAAGGCATCCAGTCTCTCGATTGCTTTGTTTATATCGTCCAGCAAAGGCTGTTTTATCTTCTTATACTCGATGAGAACGGGATCTTCGTCATCTGGAATAGCGCTTGTTATCAGGAAAACATATCTGCACAGGGCCGCCACCACTTTATCAATTCGCTTATAAAGATTCATTCGCAAACTGCTCATCAGCGTAGATGACTTCTTTACGAGTCGAATGTTCTGAGCGGCTTCATTCCAGTTGTAATCAATCGCTGCGTAAATTTTAGATGGATCGATATTCTCCTCGCTGATTTCGGCCTGTTCTTTCACATAGTTGTGTGTCAGAAATTCCACCAGCAGATCAAGCATCTCCCTGTCATCATTAACGACTACCTGAAGATACTCACTGAGTTCGCTCCCCGGTCCGAGAAGAAGTCTCTGTGTCTCAATAAAGCGTTTATGTGAAGCATTTTCCTTCACTTTCCCGACGCTGTAATTTTCATAATACCCCTTCGCTTCTCTTCGTGTTTCCTGGAGCCTTCTCATCAGAGAAATGCGCTCCTTTTCACGGTAGTCAGCGTATCGGTCAATTCCCTTGTGATTATCCCGTTTGAACTGCTGTAATCTGTAAGCAACAGATTCAACGAGCGGCTCTTCCTGAAACACCGGATTGCCGGATATTACACCCTGCAGATCCTGCAATGAATAGTCATAGCTATATTGATCATAAAAGTAATTTCTCATTACCGCTGATATTGTAAAATAATCAGATTCAGGAGCCGTATCGCCATAATAAACACTGTAAACAGTGGCCGAGTTATAACTGCATCCTCCCATCGGATCATTCAGAGAATAGGCCAGCTGACGATATATGTTCGCATAGTACGGCATTTCTCCGGAAAGAGATTTCACATATGCCGCAGCTCCGTAGAAATGTCCTGCAGCCAGCATCTTTTCATATTCTTCTTTATATCTCAGCTTCTGCTCTTCTGTAAGAACACCGGTAAATGAAACAGAGGGAGCCTTTCCCGAAATACCGGTCGGAACTTCTTTCGTGACTGCTGCGCCATATGTTTTACTTACGCCAGAAGCTTCTTTATCTGCAGTCTCTTCATCTGCTGCTTTTCCATCTGCGCCTGCTTTATCTGCTGCTTCTTTATCCGGGTCTTCTTTATCTGCGGATGCTTCATTGGCTGCCTCATTATTCGAAGCATCTTTATCTGCGGCTGCTTCAACCGCTGCATTGATCGCTGCCGTCTCTGCATCCTCAGTTTTTTCAATCGCTTCTTTTTTATCTGCGGATGCTTCATGCAAAGCTTCTTTTTCTAAGGTTTTTTCACCCTCTTCTGCATGCAGCTGTTCCGGATCATCTGCGGAAGCATCTACGGAATTGTCTGCGGAAGATCCTTCCTGCCCGTCTTCTTGCCTTTCTGCATTCTTTTCTGCGTCTGATCCGTCTTCATTTATCTCCGAAACAGAGTCTTCTCTGACATAAGGCAGGTCAATTGCTTCTTCCGTCATTACATCATAAACGGCATCATCTGAAATGCTGCAGTACCAGACAGGCACACTGCCTTTACATGCTTTCAATATCCATTCGGCAGTTGCCCTGGCCTTTTCACGTGTGATGGAAGAAATAATGTACAGATCTGCTCCCGTCTTATTATCGGCAACAATATTGTAAGCACTCCTGAATTCTTCAATGTTTTCCGATGAAATTGCAAAGAAGATGACATTCTTCTCATTGATCACGTCCGGCAGCATCACGAATGCATAATCTGTCGACATATGAATTCCCCTGGTTTTAAACCAAAACCCGGGATGGATCTTATCTGCTATTTCAAGGCTATGAAATGCAAGGATTCGGGCTATGGCAGAATTCGCAGTGTCCTCGATCCTCTCCACAGCTGCATGACTTAAACTGATTTTATGATCCACATGGCTGTTAATGAATGAAAAAGACTCTTTAGAAGAAAAAGCTTTTTCTCCACGTGCAGTTAATGTGTAAAATTCCCCCACATCTTTTACAGAATATCTTTTTATAAAGCCAGACTGCCACAGTTTCTCTGTAGCAAAGTCATATAATCCTTCCTCTTCTCTGTACCTTAGGCAAAGAGATTTCTTTGTATAACCGTATCCTTCATATGCTTCGACCAGGCAGTCTATTTTTTCACCCGGTACCTGCTTAGTAATGCTTTTCTTAAAATCTTTCGAGCTGAATTTAGCGGTCGCTTTTACCGACTGATCAGAGGAAAGCCTGTCTTCTTCATATGTTATTACTGCATCAGGATCTTCAATCTCTATCGATTTCCAATCAGATTTTTTATCATCTGCACCGTCTTCTCCCGATTCAGCAGTCCCGGGCGTATCCTGTTTCTCGGGAATCTTTTCATCACAAGGCTCGACAGTCTCCTCCGGCTCTTCGGTATTCTTTTCTACGGCAGACGCTGTCTCCTCCGCTCTCGGTGCAGGCTCTTTCTCAGCGGATGCTTTCTCTTCCTCCACCGGTGCAGCAGCTTCTTCCGTTGCTGCCGATGCCTCCACTGCAGATGCAGAAGCCTCTTTCACTGCCGGTAATGCTTCCTCTTCAGCTGCTGCGACTTCCCCTGCCGGTACCGTCTCGTCTTCCGGTGCTGCCTCTTCCCCTGCCGGTACCGTCTCGTCTTCCGCAGGTACTGTCTTCTCTATTCCGGATTTCACGGTTTCTTCAGGAAAAATCAAATGACCAAAATGGGCTGCTTTGATAATTGACTCTTCAAAAGTGCCTATAATTTTATACATTAAAGAAAACTTTCTTTCAGGGTCTTTTTCCTGTTTTACTTCATACATCCACAGATAGCATTCTGCAAATTCCTTTAATTCTGACTCATCCATGTTTTCCGGATGGGACTCCCGAATGATTCGTTTTCTCTTTTCAATATCTTCCTGTGCCTGAAGATCATCAGAACGGATACTTAAAAAGAACTCCAGTGCGCGCAGATACCTGCCCGCACTTTCAGCTTTTTCTTTATATTCATCCAAAACTGCAGAAAGATCAGGAATCCTATCGGGAAATACTCTCGCATCAAGCGTTTCTAATCGAGCTTCCAGGTCATTTTGTATGCTGTTGATTTCTGCAAGGTCGTTAATTATATCAGTATTAAGCTCTGACGGTATAAATTTTTCTTCCTCAATCAGACTTTTCAGATTTGTGATATTAGCGTCCACTCTCGATGTGAATCTTTTCAAATCATTTAAACTCTGTTGAAGCTTCTCAATGAGTTCCAGCTTTGACATTCTTACTCCTTTTCATGCTGTAGTCTGCCTACTCTGTTCTGCGCACCAGGACAAGCTCTATTAATACTTCATCACGCAATCCTCGTGTCTGCAAAGTCATGAACCGCGCCACGGTAATTCTGTTTTTGAGATTATATATATCATACCACAAATTATTAGCGGACGGCGAAAAGCTGAAGATGATCACTCTCCTTCTTCTTAGCGCGGCTGCGATCCGCCGTGCCTAAGCATGCGTAAGAATGCTCCGGTGGAGCATTGTGCAGCTGAGGTTTTTATTCTTCCTCGCGAGACTGTACTCACGATGAAGGCAAGCATCACTTTGCGCACGTATCTTATGTCTGAAGCCTGCCAATAAAAAGTCAAGGCCTATTTTGATATTTCCCAAAAATTATTTCCTTTGGTTTTCGGGTGCCTTTAATAAACCGACAGATATGCTC
>CADABA010000022.1 GCA_902785985.1 uncultured Lachnospiraceae bacterium | reverse complement strand
TGGTTCTTAAAGAGGACCGCGCCGTCCTGATTCTTGAAATGCGTTATGCACACAGATCCCACATAGAGACCGCAGTCGCGGAATTCATTGATCAGGCGCAGGACGTCGGTGTCATACGTGATTCCGAGGTCCCCGCGCACCTTATTGTTCTCAATATCGATCGCAGAGATGACGATGACCACTTCCGCCTGATCCCGAAGCTGCATGAGCATCTTAAGCTTGGAATCCGGCTCAAAGCCGGGAAGGACGCGGGACGCGTGATAATCATCAAAAAGCTTCCCGCCGAATTCCAGATAGAGCTTTCCGCCGAACTGGCTGATACGCTCCCTGATGTGCTCGGACTGCGTTTTGACGTACTTCTCGTTGCTGAAACCGATTTTCATATATTTCCCCTCTCTGGCTGTACACTGATGCCCTAAGACATTCAAAGAAGCTTCAATTTGCGCACTCATCTCACGATCAGGATCACAATGATTCTGCGTCGGAGATTAAGTATTCTTTTCATGATCTGCCTGAACTGACAGGCTCTTGCGAAACTCTGTGCGTAATGGAATTGTTTGAACAATTCAAACAATCTGCACAAGCCTTGGAACTCACGATTTTTGCGAATGCCTTTCCACATCTTGAGTGAATGTTAGAAGTTCCTGGCGCGGAAGCCGTTTGAATGTTCATACAATTCCCATGAAGCACAGACTTTCGCAATTGCCTGTCTACCTGAACTATAGTATCAGAAAATCTCTTCAGAATCCACCTGAACTGCAGAATCAACTCTTTTCCGGAATCCTGTGAAAACGAAAACTGTCCCTGTTCTCGCAATGAGTCAGGGACAGTTCCTGGTCGATCATATTTTAAGGTCAGTTTCCGAAAATATCAGACAGTTCATCCTGCTGGACAACGTGGATTCCTGCTCCGGAGAGGATCTGCTCCGCTTTCTTTCTCTCATTGACCTTGACGATCAGATAAGCTTTCGCCTTCTTGCGGGAGAGGAATGCATAGGTATATTCAAGATTAATGTTTGCATCCGTAAGCAGGGAAAGAATCTTCCCGAGTGCACCGGGCTTATCCTCCATCTCGACTGTCAGGACTTTTGTGATCTGGCAGACATACCCCTCGTCCTTGAGGATCGTGACGGTAGAATAGACATCATCCACAATGACACGGACGATACCGAAGTCCATCGCATCTGCAACGCACATGGTTGTTCTCAAGAAATACGGAAATCTGCTGTGTGGCCATTTGCTTTTCTCCTTCCATGAACATCGAATAACAGGCTTTGGAAAGCCGTACATTTACAGTTTCAAAAACACATCAGCCCTTATACAGGTTTCTCTTATCAATTACGCGGACCTTACCGACTTCGTCGGAGAACATCTCGGGAGTCATCTCTACGCGGACTTCGATCGTATCGCTGTTGTTCACGCGGTCGACGACGATCTGATAATTTGCGGCATAGCCATGATTGAGAAGAACTGTCTCGATCTGGCTCGGGAATACGTTGACGCCCTTGACAATGAGCATATCATCCGAACGTCCGAGCGGCTTGGTCATTCTGACAAATGTCCTTCCGCAGGAACATTTCTCATGGTTCAGGATACCGATATCCTTCGTGCGGTAACGGATCAGCGGGAACGCTTCCTTCGCGAAGGATGTGAATACGAGCTCACCTTTTTCGCCTTCCGGAAGGACCTCGCCTGTCTTGGGATCGATGACCTCGACGATGAAATAGTCCTCATTGATATGCATGCCGGCCTGTTCCTCGCACTCGAAAGCCACGCCCGGTCCTGAAATTTCCGTGAGTCCGTAAATATCATACGCCTTGATGCCGAGAGCCTTCTCGATATCATGGCGCATCTCCTCTGTCCATGCCTCTGCGCCGAAGATACCCGCCTTCAGCCGGATCCGGTCACGGACCCCTCTCTCATTGATCGATTCAGCCAGGTAAGCTGCATAAGAAGGTGTGCAGCACAGGATCGTAGCACCCAGATCCGTCATGAACTGGATCTGACGGTCCGTATTGCCGGATGACATCGGAAGCGTGAGCGATCCGAGCATGTGGGAACCGCCGTTCAGTCCCGCACCTCCGGTGAAGAGACCGAATCCATAGGATACCTGGACGACGTCATCCTTTGTTCCGCCTGCAGCGACGAGCGCTCTTGCACAGCACTCATCCCACATACGGATATCATTTTCCGTGTAAAATGCAACTACCCTGCGCCCTGTCGTTCCGGATGTGGAGTGAATGCGGACACAGTCAGAGAGCGGTCTTGCCATCAGGCCGTACGGATAAGCTTCGCGAAGATCGTCCTTTGTCAGGAACGGAAGCTTCGAAAGATCGGAAAGATCTTTGATATCGTCCGGCGTAACTCCCTTCTCCTCCATCTTTTCGCGGTAATACGGAACATTCTCATATACCCGCTTCACAGCATCCAGGAATCCTGCAGTCTGCCATTGTGTGATCTGTTCACGGGACGCAGTTTCCTTCTCAGGTGTAAAATAATTTCCCATAATAATTCTCCTTTTTTTGAACCAACATTAGGGTGATTTTAGCACGTTAAATCATTGATGTCCATGTTTTTCCTTCTGTATTTTAAAAAAAGGATTCATATTTATGGATCAGATGCACTCTTTCATCACAGATCGAAGCGCCGGACAGTCGCCCCGTGTCGATTCCCGGACGGTCCTGTACATTTCTGCATTCTTCCGGGGCAACGGATCCCGGTCTCACACAAGCTTATCGAGAATCGAGGATCCGATCGTTCCGGCAGGCATCTCCACGCCGAAATTCTCCGCGATCGTACAGCCGATCACCGCAAAGCTGTCCGTCTCCGGAAGCACACCGCCCTCCTTCATGGACGGGGAGTACATAAGAAGCGGAACCTGCTCTCTCGTGTGGTCTGTCCCGGTATAAGTCGGATCATTGCCATGGTCTGCGGTGATCATAAGCAGATCTGTCTCTTTCATTTCCGAGAGGAGCTCTCCGAGCTTCACATCAAAGCGGACGATCTCCTGTGCATATCCCTGCACATTTCTGCGATGACCCCACAAGGCGTCAAAATCGACAAGATTCGTGAAGCATACGCCCTTCCAGTCATCTCTCCTGCAGATATCGATCGTCTGCTCCATTCCGTGGACAGAGGACTTCGACTTCACGCCCTCCGTGATACCGCAGGTATTGAAAATATCTGCGATCTTTCCGACGGAAATTACATCAAATCCAGCCTCTTTCAGCGCATCAAGCGCCGTAGGATTGGTCGGACTGAGCGCAAGGTCGTGACGGTTCGCTGTCCGGACGAATTCACCGCGGTGCTTCCCGACATAGGGACGCGCGATCACCCGGCCGACTCTCCACTCATCCCGCAGAGTGATCTCGCGGGCATATTCACAGATATCGTAGAGATTCTGAAGACCGAACGTCTCCTCATTCCCGCAGATCTGGAGGACCGAATCGGCGGATGTATAAACAATCATCTTATTATGATAGATCTCGTCCTCCGCATATTCATCCAGGACGACGGTGCCGCTGGCGGATGCATTGCAGACAACTTCGCGCCCGCTCTTTTCCTCGAGAAGCTTAATAAGTTCCGGGGGAAATCCTGTATCCGTAAATGTGATGAAGGGCTTGGTTGTATGGACACCCATCATCTCCCAGTGACCCGTCATCGTATCCTTGCCGCTGCTCTTCTCCGTCATCCGGCATGCATATCCGAGCGGTCTCCCGGCAGGCTTAATGCCGGCAAGCGGTTTTATATCGGCGATTCCCATCGAGACGAGATTCGGGATCAGGAATGTCCCCACAGTCTCGGCAATATGGCCTAATGTATCTGCTCCGCTGTCCCCAAAATCGGCAGCATCCGGGCCATCTCCGATTCCCATGGAATCAATGACTACGACAAATACCCGGTCAAATCTGCTCATTCGCTTACCTCCCTCTTCTAAATGACTGAACTTCCCGTATCTGAGATCGAACGGCTCCTGCTCTCCCGCACTGTCGATTCAGATCAAATCGAACCGGAACGGAAGCATCTCCCGCAGGGTATATACCTTATAGTCTTCCTCTGTCCTTGCAAGGATGATCAGAAATGTATCCGGTTCACAGAACTCAGACATGACCTGCCGGCACACTCCGCACGGCGGACAGTGATCTGCAACGATTCCGTCCGGTCCGCCCACTATGCAGATTGCCTGAAATTCCGTCTCACCCTCGGATACCGCCTTGAAAATGGCAGTTCGTTCTGCGCAGATCGTCGGGGAATATGCTTTGTTTTCAATATTGCAGCCGCCATAGACTTTTCCGCTTTTTGTAAGGAGAGCCGCACCTACATGAAAATGGCTGTAGGGTACATAAGACATCGACAGCATGTCCATCGCTCTTCTGACAAGTATCCGGATCGTTTCATCCTGCATAATATCAATCAGCCTCCAGACTCTTTGCAATCTTTACCACACGGCTTGTACCAAGCCTGTCCGCTCCGAGCTCAAGGAAATGTTCTGCATCCTCCAGTGAGCTGATACCGCCGGCGGCTTTCATTTTCACGGCAGGACCGATATGCTCCCTGAACAGGGCTATGTCCTCAAAGGTAGCTCCGGCGGTGGAGAATCCGGTCGATGTCTTGATATAATCAGCTTTTGCCTCCGTGACGCAGCCGCAGAGAGCGATTTTTTCCTCCTCTGTCAGAAGGCAGGTCTCGATGATGACCTTCAGCACATGATCTCCGCACGCCGCTTTAAGTGCTTTGATCTCCTTCGTGATGGCGTCGAAATAGCCGTCCTTCGCCCACCCGATATTGATGACCATATCGATCTCATCCGCACCGTTTCCGATGGCGTCTGAGGCCTCGAAGACTTTCGCAGCAGTGGTCGTATAACCGCCCGGGAAGCCGACGACGGTACAGATCTTCATTTTCCCTTCCACGTATTCCTTCGCGCGCCTGACATAAGCCGCCGGAATACATACCGATGCCGTCCCGTACCGGATCGCGTCATCGCACAGATTTTTGATATCCGCCCATCGCGCATCCGGCCGAAGATCCGTATGGTCCACATGCATAAGAATCTCTTTGATTTCCATAATTAACCTCCATGAATCGTCAATGTTCCGAAGCAGCAGATGCCGCCCGTGTCATCAGAAACGAATAGCTGATTCCAGTGCAAGTCTCATCATATCCTTGAAAGAGTTCTGTCTGTCTTCCGCACTCAATGCCTTTCCTGTGTAAATCTCATCGGAAATCGTAAGGATCGTGAGCGCCTTCTTTCCGCAGCGGGCAGCATTCATATAGAGGGCCGCTGCCTCCATCTCAATGCACAGGACGCCCATCTTTCTCCAACGGTCACTGTCGGAAGGATCATCCCCGTAAAAGACATCGCTCGATAAAATATTTCCGACGACCGTGTTAATTCCGATCTCCTTCGCTGTCTTTGCTGTCGTCTCGAGAAGATCCCAGTCTGCGATCGGAGCAAAAGTTCCGGGAAGTTTGAAGGTGTTCACAAAGGAGGAGTTCGTGCACGCTCCCTGTCCGAGTACGATATCCATGACATGAACTCTGTCACTGATCGATCCGGCCGATCCGATCCGTACCAGGTTCTTTACATCGTAAAAGTTATAAAGCTCATAGGAGTAAATGCCAATGGACGGCATTCCCATGCCGGTCCCCATGACGGATACGCGCTCTCCCTTATAAAGACCCGTAAATCCGAGCGCTCCGCGGACACCGGTCACCTGTTTTGCATCCTCAAGAAATGTCTCTGCGACAAGCTTCGCCCTGAGCGGATCTCCCGGCAGAAGCACCGTATCCGCAAAATCTCCGTATTTCGCGTTGATGTGTGGTGTCGGAATCTGATCTTTACTCATAGTTATTCCCCTTTCTCCTGTCCCATAAGTATCCTGATTGCCTCTATTGCCGTTTTGATCGCACCGTCCGTGTCATGCACAACAGGATTCGGGAGCCCGGCTTTCGCGCGCTCCTGATTTGCCATGACAAGAAATACGGATCCCACGCGGACTCTGAGCAGGCTGCCCACTATAAAGAGCGCTGCACTCTCCATCTCGGAAGCTTTACAGCCCATGCGCTTCCAGGCTTCCCATTTGTTTTCGAGTTCCCAGTACACGGCCTTTGTCTCCGGCTCATGCTGTCCGTAAAATGCATCCTTGCACTGAACAACGCCGGTATGATACCGCATACCCAGCTTTTTCGCGGCGTCCGCGAGTGCATTGGTCACATCAAAGTCCGGAACGGCAGGATACTCGATCGGGGCGTACTCTTTGCTCGTCCCTTCCATGCGGATCGCGCCTGTCGCGATGACGATATCACCGCTCTCGATCTCCTTCTGCATTCCTCCGCATGTCCCGATCCGGATGAAGTTCTTTGCCCCGCAGCGGACGAGCTCCTCCATGGCGATCGAAGCGGACGGTCCTCCGATTCCCGTCGATGTCACACTCACAGGTTTTCCGTCAAGCGTTCCCGTGTAGGTAACATATTCTCTGTTATCTGCCACCAGAACGGGGTCTTCAAAATAAGCTGCGATTTTGCTGCACCTTTTCGGATCGCCCGGCAGGAGAACGTATTCACCGACTTCTCCCGGTGCGACCTGAATATGATACTGCCTGCCTTGATCCTCCGAATAATTGATCATTGTCACCGCTCCTTTCCACGCATCATTCGGATGTGGAGAACCATATAGGATTCGCATCCAGAATTTATGAAAATCGCAAATATATTATACTCCTTTTTGCATATGTTTTGTGTAAAAATGACAATAATTCAATGCAAAAAAAGCCTCTTCCTCTGTCCGAATTTCAAAGCAGTTCTGCCGGATCCTCTGTGTCTGCCTTCCCGGCCTGATCTGCCGCTGTCTCCGCGAGCGCAATTCCGACCGATCCTTCCTCTCTGTTTTCCGAAACGTCTGATTCTTCCGTTTCCTCTCCTTCTGAAACAGGCAGAAGCTCCTCATCTGCATCCGGAATATTGTCAGAAGGATCCGCTGTTTCCTCCCTGCCGAACACGACCGGATGAATGAGATCGATCACCGAACCGGTAAGCA
Source organism: uncultured Lachnospiraceae bacterium (assembly GCA_902785985.1). Taxonomy (GTDB): domain Bacteria; phylum Bacillota; class Clostridia; order Lachnospirales; family Lachnospiraceae; genus Chordicoccus. The sequence continues at coordinate 45,150 of CADABA010000022.1, read as the reverse complement.
GGGACATTCCGCCCTTATCCATTACATTTCCAAGGAAGGGAATCCCCTTCAGGGACTCCGGATCCCCTGCATAGGCAATTCCGTCCATAATGATATCGTCTCCGGGCGCCTCCGTGACGCGGAGTTCGATCTTCCCCTTCTCAAAAAAGAATTTGAACTTTCTCGAACAGGCCTCCTCAAGAAAATGCACATCCAATATAAGCGTCAACCTGTCTTTCTCATCCGTCTTCAGACTTCCCTTCACCGCGACGAGATAGGGCTCATCGTGCTCCAGGATCCTGTTCCTCTGCCAGGATTCGAAACCGACCTGCAGGCGATGCTCCGTCTCTCCCTCCAGGAAGGAAATGAAAAGCGCATCCTGCTCCGTCTCGAAGGAGACCTCGCTGATCCCGTCGGTAAAGTTATTGTGGAAGACCTGCATAAGGAGCGGGAAGAACCCGACATACTGCTGCTCAAGAACATATTTCTTCCCATTTACAGCCTGACGGAAGGCATCGTAAGATACTCCGATCCGATTTTCGAACATACGCCGCCTGCCGGGCCACCCGCCCCGGAGGATGACCGGGTTACTCCGGCTTTTGCCCTCAAGACGCCGTATTTCATTTTCAAGACGCATAAAAGCCGCAGGATCCTCCGGAATCGCCTCCTCAGAAGGCTCGTAGGCTTTGCCCCAGAATCCTCTCATGATATCCGTAAGGTTGCCCATCTGGGTGAGTTCACGGTTGCCCGCAAAGATCACAAGGATGATCCCGTCGTCCGGGCAGACAACAACATCCTGACCGAGCATTCCGTTGTAGGCAAAGCTGCCTTCCCTCTCATCCATCCAGATATGGTATCCATATCCGAAGGAATCGTTGTCGATCTGCTTCTTTGTCGACTCCAGGACCCAGTCGGCAGGAATGATCTGCTGCCCGTTCCAGCGCCCGAGGTCCAGGTAGAGCTGGCCGAGCTTTGCAGCATCCTCCGGTTTCAGGAACATCCCCCATCCGCCCTTCGTATATCCCTCGGGAGATGCCTCCCAGAAGACCTCATCGATACCGAGCGGCAAAAAGAGCCTCGGCTTCAGGTACTCGTAAAGGGTCTCGCCTGTCCGTTTTGTGACAATTGCGGAGAGCATGTAGGAATTCATGCTGTTGTAATGAAACTTCCTGCCCGCCGGCTCCTTCGTCGCCGACTGCAGGTACTCACGCTTCCAGTTGTTTCCGGAGATCGCACCGGCCTCTGAAAGACTCACACCGGAAGTCATGCGGAGCAGGTCGCGCACCGTCACATGCTGCTTCCTGCGGATTCCCCAGGTCGTACTGTCCTCGGGAAATATCTCCCCGATTTTTTCATCGAGGTCCAGTTTTCCCTCCTCAACAAGAAGGCCGATCGCCATCCCTGTCACAGATTTGCACATGGAATGGGTGATATGCCACATTCCGCGCTCGCATGGTCCGAAGGCGCATTCTCCGATCACATACCCGTTCCGAAGGACCATCGCGTGATGCGGATTGGCCTCACTGTCATCGGCAAGTGCCCGAAAATACTCCATGACATGTGAAGAACGAACACCCTGGGACTCCGGCGTTGCCCTCGGGAAGGGCTGACTGACCGGAAGCCCCAGAAATTCGGGTTTCTGCGGAGTATATTCTACGCGGCTTATATCTCCGGTCCTTCGTCCAAGCATTCGGAATAACAGCTGATAAAACGCAAAATCAAATCTTGCCATCTATATTACTCTATGACCCGGTCATCCCCAGTGATGATCGGATTGTTCCTTTCTCCCGGATTCGCCGGGGTATTTTTTATCAGGAACGCCTCGCATTCCTGCCACTTGCGTAAAGAGAGATCTTCCCACACTGAGGCAAACAAAACTCCCTGTCTGAACGCAAAAAGGGACCCCGGAAACGAGTGAACGTTCCCGGAAATCCCCCTTTTCATTCATATTGTTCCCAGGTATTCGCAGCAGCCATTCCGAATGCCTGATCCATATACTGCGCTTCGACCCAGCCATCGTAATCTCCGGATCTTATGTGATAACTGAAGACACCGTCCGCATCAAGAAATAATCCATCATCCGTCCCTTCTGCTGAAGTCGTATAAGCCTCTGTGAGAGAATACGGATACTCAGATATATCATGGAAATTCCAGGCTGTGTCTATATAAGCAAATACCACATAAGTTCCGTCCCAATCCTCATAAACGATCAGGAAATTCCCATACCTGTCATAATAGCCGTCTATCTCATCGTCATAGTATTGCAGAGTAATAAGTTCTTGCTCGTAATCGCCTGCCCCTGCAGCGCCTGTACCCGGTATGCGGTACAGGCCGTCAATCACGACCTCGGTCCCGGCATTCAGTGTGAGCGTCGTGTCCGTGCATTTTTTATCTACACTCACAAGACAGGATTTCAGGAGTCTTGCCTTGATCCCAGTCTTAAAGACACTTTTCCCCTCTTTCTTCTCAATAGAACCCACCTGGGATTCACCGGCATTTTTATCGTTCGGATCTTCCGGTAAGATCTTCAGATCACTGACCAGAAATTTTCTTTTCTCGACAAGTGTACTACTCCCCGGAATCCGGGATTTCATGTTCCGGAAAACATACATACTGCCGTCTCCCGGCACCTCATTGTGAACAAAATCGCTTACAGCTCCGCCTTCCGCAAAGGGGATCTCCGTGACCTTCCCCTGCCCGTAAGCAAAAAGCGTCACCATTGTCCCGGTATCGAACGTATACACCGCGACCAGGTTCCGATAACTGTCCTTTGTGTCAAGGTCGACCGCATAGAGTCTGCAGCTTACGTTCTCTCCGAAATCCTGATTGAACGTCTCCGCAAAAGGCTCGGTCATATCAGGCGTCTGCACACGAATATGAATGGTCCTTCTCCGAGGATACAGAGTATACCCGATCTGATCCTTCACGCCTTCCGCAACTTCATACTGCGAAAGCGATTCTTCGCTTTCCTTCACTTCAAGTACAGTCTGCGTCGTCACTTCCGTTTCAGCTGTCGATTCTGCAGCCTTACTCTCAGCGGAGCTCTCTGAAGTTTGGATGCCGTCAATCTTCGCCTGGATCGCCTCATCGTCCGCTGCAAGTTTCTTCGCGACACCGTACTCCCTGAGTGCCCTGGCATCATCCCCCTTCAGCACGAAAACATCTCCCCGGAGGACCCAGGGCCGGGCCTGCGAATCGTCTATGTCGATCGCTTTTGAAAATTCACTCAGCGCCTCATCATAGCGCTCCTCATTCATATAGGCAATTCCCTGACGAATATGTCTGTCATAGCGATATCCGTCGGAGGAGTAAAAAGCGGCCAGCGGCAGCGTGGAAGCCAGCAGGATAACGATAAGAACAGCCAGCACAATACGGATCCTTCTGCCCGAAAGCCTTCGCTTAAGAGTAGCCCCGATGGTCTCCTCCTCCGAGATCCCTTCGCCGAGCTCCGCCCTGATCCTCTTCCAATCCCCGTCAAAAACCATTCCCTTCATCCCGAGATCCTTCGCCGTCTCGACATTTTCCGGGGAATCATCGATAAAAAGGCATTCCTGAGAACGAAGTTCATTGGACCTGAGCAGGTGAAGATAAATCGCCGGATCCGGTTTCAGCTTGTGTATATCGCAGGACACGACTATATCGTCAAAGATCTCCAGAGGATATTCTTTTGGAAAATAGTTATAAAAAGCAGGCGCTGCGTTGGACAGCACATAGAGATCATAGCCTGCATTTCTGACTTCCTTCACAAATTCCTTCGCGCCGGGAACCGGGATCATGCAGACCGTCCAGTTCCGAAGGCAGTCCGAAAGAGCCTTATGGAATCTTTCCGGAACCCTCTGCTTTATCTGCACAAGGCTCTCCTCAGGCGTCATCTCACCCTTATCCATAAGGACCCACTCCGGTCCTTCAAAGAGCTCGTGTAAAACGACCGCCTCTTCCTCCGGTGAATGACAATACTGCTTACAAACAGCGCGTGGATTATATTGAAGAAGCACCTTGCCCATATCAAAGACAATGTTCTTAATCAAATTGGTTCCTCCGGATCACCTCAAAGTTCCACATTCAAAAGTTCTTCCCTGATAGCCTGCTCGCGTACTGCTGTCCATGCAGCAAGCCGATACGTCATGTATCCGGCTGCGGCACAGAGCGCACCGGCAACGAAAACGGCAGGATACAGCAGAAAAAATGGTTTTTTCATAATGCCTTTATTTCTTCCTCCGTAAGACGCCTGTATTCGCCCGGCGAGAGTGCCGGATCGAGAACAAGGCTTCCCATGCGCAGTCGTTTGAGGAAGAGGACCTCCTTCCCCAACGCCTCAAACATTTTCTTGATCTGATGAAATTTACCTTCGCGGATAATGACACTGACACATGAGATCTCTCCGCTCTCAAGGATCTCCAGCTCCGCCGGCAGACAGGTATACTCTCCGTCGATCGTGACCCCTTCCGCGAATCGCTGTGTGTCCTCTTCGGTCACACGACCGCGCACTTCCGCAAAATACTGTTTGTCAACATGCTTCTTCGGAGACAGCAGGCGATGCGCCAGCTGTCCGTCGTTGGTAATGAGCAGCAGTCCTTCCGTATCCCGGTCGAGACGGCCGACAGGAAAGAGATCTTTCCTTCTGTGTTCTTCGTCGATGAGGTCAATCACGGTCTTCATTTTCCTGTCCTCACTCGCCGAGATCACGCCCTGCGGCTTGTTCATCATGTAGTAGGAAAAGTTTTCATACCGAACGATCTCCCCGAGATATCGGATCACATCTCCGCTCTGCACGGAAAAACCTGCATCCCGAATTGTTTTTACCCCGACACTGACCCGGCCGGCACGAATATTTTTCTTTATTTCGCTCCGTGTCCCGCATCCCATGTCGGATAGATACTTATCAAGTCTCATGCTTCACTCTCTCGCAAGAACCAGGATCGGCTCCTCCTTATACTGTGTAAGGACAGCACCGAGATTCTGTACATCCATCTGCTTATCCACGTTCAGTGAAAAAGCAGATGCGACATCCTCCTCCGGCGTATCAAGGGACAGCGAGACCTTTCTCCCATTGACAGTGACTTTATACTTTGAAACAAGGGCTGTTTTTTCCTCTGTCTGATTGCCCATTCCATCGACAGCCAGATGCGTGCGGTCTATGGAACAGCTCCCGTCTTCCCCGAACTGTACAATATATGTCTCCGTATGCTGCACAGCAAACGGGTCCTCCAGAACAAACTCCGAATAGCCTGTCCAGCTCGTTCCGGTCAGATTCTCCCTGATATGCGCCTCAGCATTTTTGTTCCTGCCCACTCCGAGCCAGATTGCCGCCACGCACGCGGCTGCCACGATCACGAAGATCAGAGTATTCATGATGAGGCGCTTTCTTTTCATCTGTCTGATCCGTTCGGGATCCCTGCCGGCATCCGTCTTAAATCCGCAGACCTTACAGATGTACATACCGTCCTTCTCGACTACCTTTACACTGCCGCAGTTGCTGCAGACCTTCGGATTCTTCAGATTGATTTCCTGAGGGCGGAAGAATTTTTTCAGCTTTCCTGCCATATTGATCCCCTTCACTGACGCAGACGGATCGTATCTCTGCGAAGCATCTCAGGTATACACCCCGTCTCATATGTGCCATGGTAACATTTTTCTCAAAATATCTCAAGTCAGTTCCGTCCTTGTACACAGTTTATACACATTTAGAGCAGAAATCTCCCTGCGTACCCTGCGCATACGGTGCAGGAATACAGAAATTCAGTGTTCTTACCGCACCTCGCTGTCTTTAGAGGAGTTTACACTTTTCTCCGGCGCCTTCACTGTAAGACCCATGAGGATACCGGCAAGAAGACCGCCCAGATGCGCAGTAAGGCTGATCCCCTTATTATAGAACCCCGGGAGGACTGCCAGTGTGACACCGAAGACCACACGAAGGAACGTTCCCCTTCCAAGGCGGCTGCGGTTCTTCAGGAGAAGTATCGCATAGATCCCGATCAGGCCGAAAATCGCACCGGAAGCCCCTGCAGAAATATTCTTCTCCTCTCTCAGAAGCTCAACGGAATATGTCAGGATACTGCCGGCAAGACCGGAGATCATATAAAAAATGAAGTACCGTACATGCCCAAGCCATACCTCCAGTATGCTTCCGACTGCGACAAGGGCGATCATGTTATTGACCAGATGTCCTATCCCAAAGTGCAGAAAGCAGGATGTAACAAGGCGCCAGTACTGCCCGTCATGAATGTACGGTGTATATGAAGCGCCCAGACGGAGCACCGTATCCGTATTTCCCGGTTCTCCTGTGAATTCCGTCAGAAGGAACATGATCACGTTGATCAGAAAGAGCACTGCCGTGACCGGATATGTTTTAAGAAAATCTTCTCCCTCGCGCATAAAACCTCCGAACAATAAAAAAAACCGCCAACGGCGCGAAGCTCGTCAACGGTCTCTTCTGTGACGATTCGCATTATAACTCTGTTTTTTTCATTTGTATGGTCAGATTCTATAATATTAAAGCCAAATCTTGCATTTTCGGCACTAGCTTATGCCCGTAAGCTGCGAAAATGCGGCAATTATCGTCCGGCAGAAGCCTGACAGAGCCTCCCGCTCCGTTCAATTCTCGCTCGCGAGAATTGGCGCGGGATTCGGGTCAGCGTAAGCTGATATCTTCCAAACCGAATCCCTGCGCATCCTCGCGGAGCGTTTATCTCAGTGGGGGATTGTAACCCACCACTGAGACGAGCAGGATATTGATTTATCCCCCGCTTATAGAAGCGGGGTCTTCCCCACTGAGATAAACCTCCAAATGTGGAACAGCATGACTGAAAGACAGGTACTCCTCAGAGATCCCTTCTCAGATCACTTTCTTACAGATATCTGAGAGACAGCACAGATCACAGTGAGGATGCGTTCTCGCGGTACAGACCTCCCTGCCATGCAGGACCAGCCGGTGGCAGAAAGCGTTGCCTTCCTCCGGAGGGATGATCTTCCAGAGTGCCATCTCGACTTTTTTGGGATCTTTCGTCCCCTCCACCAGCCCGATCCGGTTCGTCAGACGAATACAGTGGGTGTCTGTGACAATTGCAGGTTTTCCGAAAACATCTCCCATAATGAGGTTTGCGCTCTTCCGGCCAACTCCCGGCAGCGCAAGAAGTTCCTCGAAATTACCGGGGACTCTCCCTCCATATTTGTCACGGAGCACCCGCATACATGCTGAGATGTCTCTGGCTTTGCTCTTTCCAAGCCCGCAGGGTCGGACGATCTCCTCAATATCCTCCGGCTCGCAGGATGCCAGGGCATTGACATCGGGATACTTTTCGTAAAGTTTCTCCACAACGACGTTGACGCGTGCGTCCGTGCACTGCGCGGCAAGCCGGACGCTGACGAGCAGTTTCCAGGCTTCATCATAATCAAGCGTGCAGTCGGCGTCGGGGTATTCATTTTTCAGCCTCTCGATAACGGAAAGTGCAAGGTTCTTCTTATCCATATAAACACCTGTCTTCTAAAGTGAATGCCATCCGGAAATCTGATCATTCTCTTATGTTCTGTGAGGTCCCGAACGATCAGGTCTGTCTCACTGTTTGTATCGGTTCATACGCTTTCCGGACCGCGCGATAAAGGGATACGTTTTTATAATACGTTCTGATGATCGGTATTATACGTCTTTACATCATACATCGTTTTCAGGAAAATTTCCATCTCCCGGTTTTCTGCCCTTATAAGCACTGCGGACCGGCAGAATCTCTGTCCTACGCCTTCTCTCCCCCGATTCTCTTGACGCTTTTTCGGCGAAGTGAAATAATACAGCTACGAGCGGTGCGAGGATGGAGCATACTGCGCGGTGGGAGCTTGCTCACACAAGCGCATTTATGCGACCAGCCGCATAGCGCGACAGCGCGGCATGAGCATGGAGCGTATGCGGAATGCGAATGGCACCGCTTCTAAAATATCCCGTAAGTACCGCACTTGAATCAATTTCGCCGGGTACCCGGCATTCACCGTGTACGGAAACGCCGCGGCGTTCCTGATCAGTATGGAGAGCGCATTATGACAATGAAAGCGGAAGACAGAAGAAACAGAATCCTGGAAACACTGAGCGTTGCCGCAAGGCCGGTCAGCGCAGCGTCGCTGGCAGCGGATTACTCTGTCAGCCGCCAGATCATCGTCGGAGACATCGCTCTTCTGCGTGCAGGGGGATATGAAATCGCGGCAACCCCGAGAGGATATATTATCCCCAAAAACCGTGCCGTGCTTACATACAGAATCGCGACGAGGCATGAAAATGAAGACATGGAAACTGAGATGAACGCAATCGTTGACGAGGGCTGCACCATCCATGATGTCATTGTCGAGCATCCGATCTACGGTCAGATCACCGGACTTATCGATGCCTCATCACGGCGTGATGTCTCTGATTTCGTCGGAAAATGCAAAGAGCATCCGGAATCGCTTCCTCTTTCCGCCCTCACGAACGGAATTCATCTTCATACGATCCTCTGCCCGACTGAGCAGGCTTACAGGAACGTATGCACAGCTCTCACCAGACTCGGATTTCTGCTCGATGAATAAGGTCTGAAAGGACCTCGAGCCAGACGTACATGCGGCCGCTGTATTCTGAATTACAAAAGCTTCCCACATCCAGATTCCCGGGCTCCCGGATTCAAGAACACCTCGGCGTTCTTGAATCCCGGTCGCAGTCACGTTAATGCGTGTAGGAAGTTTTAGTAAATTACAGTCAGCCGGTGTTCACAGAATTCCATACAGCCGTGTTCACAGAATTATCAATACAGCCGTGTTCACAGAATTATCACTTGACATCTCCCCATTATTAATGTATACATGTGTCTTGACACCAGTCCTTTTTTAGTCAGTCAGACTCAGTGTCTAATGGAGGAAATGCCATGGAGAAGTTTAAAGCCTTTCTCAAGCGGAAAGATATCGAAATTTCCGCAAAACGCTACGGTATTGACGCTCTCGGCGCAATGGCGCAGGGTCTCTTCTGTTCCCTTCTCATCGGAACAATTATCAACACAATCGGCTCTCAGTTCGGCATCGGTATTCTTACAGCTCCTGTGGCAACTGTTGCCGGCGCTGACTATACGGTAGGCGGTCTCGCCTCCGCTATGAGCGGGCCTGCCATGGCAGTCGCGATCGGCTATGCGCTCCACTGCCCGCCTCTGGTTCTCTTTTCCCTGATCACAGTAGGGTTTGCCTCCAACGCCCTCGGCGGAGCGGGCGGACCGCTCGCAGTTCTCTTCGTCGCGATCATCGCATCCGAAGTCGGCAAGGCAATATCCAAAGAGACAAAAATTGATATTCTGGTGACTCCTCTCGTGACGATCGGTGTCGGTGTCGCGCTCTCCGCATGGTGGGCTCCGGCACTCGGAAAAGCTGCCATGAAAGTCGGTGACATCATCATGTGGGCAACGGATCTTCAGCCCTTCCTCATGGGCATCCTGGTCTCTCTGGTCGTCGGAATAGCGCTCACGCTTCCGATCTCCTCCGCTGCGATCTGCGCTGCGCTCGGTCTGACCGGGCTTGCCGGCGGAGCAGCTCTCGCAGGATGCTGTGCACAGATGATCGGATTTGCGGTGATGTCCTTCCCCGAGAATAAATGGGGCGGTCTCATCTCGCAGGGCATCGGCACATCCATGCTGCAGATGGGAAACATCGTAAAGAATCCAAGAATCTGGATCGCTCCCTGTGTGACATCCATGATCACAGGTCCGGTCGCGACCTGCATTTTCAAATTGAAAATGAACGGCGCTGCCGTCTCCAGCGGCATGGGAACCTGCGGCTTTGTCGGTCAGATCGGTGTCTACACCGGGTGGCTGAATGATATTGCAGCCGGGAGCAGGTCTTCTGTTACGGCCTTTGACTGGATCGGTCTGCTTTTTATCTCCTTTGTCCTGCCGGCGGTGATCTGCCCATGCATCAATATTCTTCTGAAAAAGATCGGATGGGTCCGCGAAGGGGATCTGAAGTTATCCTGATTTTGCAATATTTGACACACAAAAACACGGAATTTTCCCCGGATATCCTTCAATTTATTGAAATATCCGGGGTTTTTTTTATATTATTTGTCAAAAAATGCCGTCACGCAATATTTCCGTCTTTTTCCCACTCGATTATGGGAGAAATTTCAGCCAATATCTTGCATTTCCAAACGCATTGATAGTATTATATTAGTGTACATGAACACCTGTCCGGCGGATCACCGCCGTGAAAAGAGGAAGAAGCCCCGCGCCCGCACGGCGCGGCAGAAAAGCCGGGGCATTTCCGATGAAAAATTCATAACAGACATTTCTGTCTGATCAAATTTCCAAAAGAGCTTACGCACCCGAGCGAAAACCCCTTGCCCGGCGTAAGAACGGCCCGACTGTATGAACTACAGCCGGGCCGTTTAAAATATGTCATATCTTCTTTTCACCAAGTCCTCTTTTGCGCAGTCCCTCTGCCACCATCTCATAGGCCGGCATGTAGACGTTGAACTTTTTTGCCATCTTCACGACATTATAGACAAGTCCGTCAATCTCAGACGGGCCTCCCGCCTTCACATCTCTCTGCATGGATGTCGTGGCATCTCCCGGCTGATTCTTCAGAATATCCAGATTGACTTCGACATAATCTCTCTCGAAAGGATATCCCATCTCGTAGGCCAGCGCCATGATTTCCCGGATCATCGTCTTGAACATCGTTCGCGGTTCGCCCGGCCGCTGAAAAGCATACGCGCTCACATCGTAATAGATGCCTGCCGCACCGATCGGGGAAACATAGGAAAACTTCTCCAGACAATCTCTCTCGATATTCTCGGAAAGATGCGTCTCTATGCCCGCATAGTTCAGGTCGTCGGCAATCTGGCGAAGCTCAGGTCCTCTCTCACCTTTCCGGGGACCGAAATAGACGCGCAGGATTTCGCTGTGCTGCAGGATCCATCCGGGGCTCTTGATATTTGCGGATACATAAATGCATCCGTCCAGGACAGCCTGCTTCGGAAGTTTCGTCTGAAGCATCCCACCGGTGCCGAAAACGTTGCAAAGCGGGATTACGACCGTCTCAGGCTTTGATATTCTCCGTATGAACGGAATCACTTCTTTCAGAGAATAACTCTTCACACAGACAAAGATCACGTCAGGCTCGTCATAATAATGTTCCTCATCATAAGCTTTGACAGGAACGTTCTCACAGGATCCTTTCCACATCTTCTCGAGGATCAGTCCCTGACCCCACATAGCGCGAAGATGAGGTCCGCGCGCAAGAAGTGCCACGTCCAGCCCTGCCCGGGACATATTATAACCGAGCACACCGCCGGTGCCGCCCGCTCCGATAATCAAATATTTCATAAAAAACCTCCATGCAGCGGCGCACGATTCCTCTTTCCGATCAATCGCTCCTGATGACCTCCATGCAGAAGGCCGGACCAAAGCCGCAGAAAGCGGTTATTCCGCCCGGCCCCTTCGTTTATTTCTCACTCGCGGGAACCTGTCTGTTTGCCGAAAACAATTTTAATACGAATGTCGGAAAAATACAACGCAAAGAATGTGAAGCAAAGTACGTTTGTGTTAACAAAAAATGCGAAGTCCCGAAGGATTGACAGCAAAAACTTCCCGCATCCGGATTCCTGAGGCACAAGGATTCAAGTCTCGCTCGCGAGACTTGAATCCCGGTCGCGGTCACGTTCATGCGTGTGGGAGGCCTTAGTTGATAACACTCCAGTATCTTTTAAGGATTATCCGCGATGATAACCATCTCAGATAGAGACAAACCAGTTTCTGTGTGATAAAATGAAGACCGGAAAACCCGGGCTGTGCAAAACAAGTCTGCCGCAGCATATCAGAACTGTCCAGGCGTTCTTGCCGCGAGGATGCGCAGGGATTCGATCCGGTAATATGTCAGCTGCCTCTGACACGAACTGCGAGCGAGATCCGGTTCCTGATCACGGAATTATACTCACGATAAAGACGTGTAATCACATTGCACATGTAAATCAAGATTTATCTCAGTGGGAAAGACTCCCGCTTCTATAAGCGGGGGATAGATCAATATCCTGCTCGTCTCAGTGCCCACTGAGATAAACGCCTCCGGCGGATCGCAGCCGCGCAAAGAGGAAGGTGCTTCGCACCATGCGCGGCGCGGCAAGAACGCTGAGGCGTTCTTGAAACTCACGGATATTGTGCGGTAAAGAATAGATCAGGCCGATTATCCGGCCGGATTATAAAGTATGATTTCAAGAAGCGGTTCCGTTTGCTGTGCCCGCCCTTCTCAGAGTTCTTCCGCCTCACGACCAACTGATACACAAGGTATCCGATCAATTGCTCACTTTTAAGGATACAGCACACTCACTGAAAGAAACGAGGTAGTTATGTACAAAAAAAACATGAAAAAAATGATTCTTGCTCTGTCAGCCTGCTTATTGCTCTGTTCCTGCGGGTCAAAAAGCACAAACACAATATCTGATTCCGTCATATCCCCTGCACCGGAATCCACCGTCTCGTCGGTAACATCCGCTCCGGAAAAACCTGCAGAATCCGCTGCTGTAAGCGCTGCACCGACTGTGCAGGAGACACCGACAGAGACACCGACAGAGACCCCTTCTCCGGAGCCGACTGCAACGCCGGAACCGACCGAGCCCTATACCACAAGTGAGATATTCCTCTCGGACGATCTCCCTTATGCTTCTTTCTCTGCCATTCATTCCGAACCTGCCATCCTTTATACGAATAATAAGGAAAACAAGAACGGTCATACCGTCTGCGTGAATGCCGGGCACGGCACTTCAGGCGGTGAGTCTGTCCGCACCCAGTGTCATCCGGACGGAACGCCGAAGGTGACCGGCGGATCCACTGCGGAGGGATCAACAACAGCAATGGCCGTCGCTTCCGGTATGGATTTCGCTGACGGGACGCCTGAACGTGCCGTCACTCTCGCAGAGGCGCTTGTTCTCCGTGACCTCCTTCTTGAAAACGGTTACAATGTCCTGATGATCAGGGAGACCGAAGACCGTCAGCTTGACAATATCGCCCGCACAGTTCTCGCCAACAACTATGCAGAATGCCATGTCGCGATTCACTGGGATTCCTCGGAATCTGACAAGGGTGCCTATTACATGGCTGTTCCGAGCGACCAGTCATATCGGAGCATGGAACCGGTGGCATCAACATGGGAGAGGAGCCATCAGCTTGGAGACTGCCTGATTGAAGGTCTCCGCAGTGTCGGAGTCAAGATTTATGGAAGCGGATCCATCGAGCAGGATCTCACACAGACCTCCTACTCATCCGTTCCCAGCATCGATATTGAGCTCGGAGACAAAGTCTCAGATCACTCAGAGCAGGCGCTCGCAACGCTTGCTCAGGGTCTGCTCGCAGGAATCAATCAGTTCTTCAAATAAAAAAATACCGGGCTGTGCAGCCGGCTTCTTAAGAGCCGCTGCACGAGCCCGGTTTTCATATTCCTGTAGATTTTTCTGTCCCTGCTTCAGGTCTCTTCCGCACCGCTGCACCTTCTTCTGATCAGGATATGCCCGGAAAAGATGAATTCAGGGAATCAAGAACGCCCCGGCGTCCCTGCCGCACCGCGCTGGGTGCGAAGCACCTGCCTCTTTGCACGGGTGCGTTCTGCAGGAAGCTTTAATCAATTCTGTACGTCTTCCTCGGCTTCATGCCCTTCTCGACGCTTTTTTTCACCTCACTCAGCGGAATCCCCTTTTCCTTTGCGATCTTTGCCATATCGTCGTACTCGATCTTCCTCCGCTTTACACCGTACCCGCTGCTGATCTTTACGCGTACGTTTCCGTACTCTGTCTCAACTTCCCGGACTTTCCGGCTCAGAACGTGTCTCTTCATTTCCTGCTCACGGATCCCAAGTGTCGTTGTGTATTTGAACATCACTCCTGCCAGGAGCTCACGCCTTGCCGGTCTGCACAGAACATGCAGCATCGTTCCGGGACGGGATTTTTTCATTCCGATCGGGGTCGTGAACACGTCGAGCGCGCCTGCGTCAAAAAGTCTCTCCATGGCAAATCCGATTTCCTCCGCAGTCATATCATCGATATTTGCGGTCATCTCGAGAACGTTCTCCCGGGCTTCATTGGTATCGCCGATCATCGCTCTGACACAGTTCAGACGTCCGAAATCCTTCGACCCGATTCCATATCCGATCTTCTCAATTTTCATAGTCGGCATTGCGCCGAAGTCACTTACGAAATACTTGACCAGTGCCGCACCGGTAGGCGTACAGAGCTCACCCTGAATTTCGCCCCCGTATATGGGTACGTCCTTAAGAATCTCCGCCGTAGCAGGCGCCGGCACCGGCAGAACGCCATGCGCACATTCGACCGTCCCTGCCCCGACATGGACCGGGGACGCACAGACCTGATCCGGGGACAGCTTATCCATAATAAAACAGACCGCCGCGACATCCATGATTGCGTCCATTGTTCCGACTTCATGAAAATGAATATCCGTCACCGGTACACCGTGAACAGTGCTCTCCGCTTCAGCGATCATATTGTAGATATTTACAATGTCCGTCTTGACTTTGATGGAAAAACGCAGCCGATTTATGATGTCCGTGACCTCATAAAGACCTGTTCCGTGATGGTGTTCACCATGTTCATGCGCATCGTGGCTCTGTCCGTCAGCACCGGAACTGCCTTCGGGTGTGTACGGATGGGGCCCATGGCCGTGAAAATGTCCGTATTCCTCATTTTCCGCCTGGGAAGTTCCTCCCTGCTGAACTTTCGCCCGTCCTCCGTTTCTCTGCTCCGTATATTGATCCAGAAACCTGATCGGCTTACGAGAGTAGGAGGCCATAAAATCTTCCTCCTCGGTGCCGTTAACACGCACGTGTACATGCGTGCCTTCGATTCCGTACCGCTTGATCTTCTCCGCACTGATCAAAGTACCCGGAATTCCCGCGTCATTCAGCTCCCAGATAATGTCGTCCTGCTCCCCTTCGTTGAACAGTTCGAGCAGCGCGGCAGTGATCATATCTCCTGCAGCGCCCATGCCCAGATCCAGATATAATGATTTCATAAAGACTACTCCCCTTATTGATTAATCCCCTGTCTCACTTCTCAGGAGCAGGCAGAAGCGTTCCCCCCACGGCAGTTTCCTGTCCGCCCGCACTTGAGAAGTATTTTTATTCTATCATATTTTACATGAACATCCTACAGGTTTTATTCTTCATCGCGCTTTTCCTCGCGGCTTCCGTCGTGAGATACGTGCGCAAAGCAAAACTCGCCTTCATCGCGCTTTTACCCGTGACTTCATCGGGTTTACGCCATCTGAGCGTGCAGTCAGTCATACGCCCAGGGCATCCTCCGGGATCTGACTTCCGCACCCGTCTCGATCGCCTCCCTCATAAGCAGGGCCGTGTATGCGTCTTCAAGCGTCTCTTCAAGACTGACAGCGTTCTCCGGTTCTCTTACTGCGTTCAGCATCACAGAGAGAACTGCAGCCTCATCCTGCGATAGAACAGCTTTCCCGGAATATGCTTTTTCATAAACTGTCTCTCCTCCGAATGTGATCTTAAGAATCTCGCGCACTTTCGCGAAGTTCGGGTTCGGATCATCCGTGCAGACCGTGCGCTCCTCAATTACGAGCGATTCCCTGTGCGCTGTCATCTTGTCATCCACCCAGGAAAATGTCCCGTCCCTGAACTCTCCCCTCTCGCCAAGTACATGAATACTGTTTGCCCGGATCGGGGATCTGTACTGTTCACTGTTGAAGAAATAGAGGCCCAGTTTTCCGTTTTCAAAAACGATGCGGCAGATATCCGACGGCTTCATCACGGATTTCATCTCACGGCAGGCTTCATATCTGGTCAGTGTCCCGGTCACCGGAAATGAATACCGCTCTCCCGCAATGCGGAACGGCAGGATTCCCGTATTCAGGATCGCCCGAAGAAGACTCGCACCGTGATATTCGTGGGCATAGGAGACCCGGGCCATGTACGGATCACCGATCAGGCCCTTCCGAAGGACCTGCAGCATTGCCGAAATCTCCGGGTAAAAACAATACTGCTCCGCCACAAGATACTTTGCGCCGAGGGCTTTTGCGTCCCGGATTCTCACAAGCTCCGCAAGAGACATGGCCGCCGGTGTCTCCCCGAGTACTTTAAAGCCTTTCATAAGCCAGGGAAGAGAGGCATCAAAAATTTCCCCCTTCCGGACGGCACACACGATCAGATGCGGGGAATATTCCCCGACCTCCTCTGTCCGCTCTGTCGCAAAAAGTCCTTCCTCCGCGCGAAGGGCTTCCGCTTTCTCCCTGTCCCGGACCAGCACGATCGGTCTTTCAAAGAGATCAGGAAGAGCGTTGGCGATGCGAATGTAATAGTGTGCCCGCCAGCCGGCCCCGATGACCGCCAGCCTGATCTTCGAATGTTCCCGGTTATTCATCTTTGTTCTCCTACGATTTTATGATGGGAAGAAATCCCCGAAAAGGAAACCTGTTCGGCAGAAAAAATCAGGTAGAACGAAAAGACCCTGAAACAAAAGTATCAGGGTCTTAACTAACGTAGCGAGAGGGAGATTCGAACTCTCGACACCGCGGGTATGAACCGCGTGCTCTAGCCAACTGAGCTATCTCGCCATATTTAATTCCTGCGTTTTCAACGCTAGGTTAGTATATAACAGGGAGTTTTCTTTGTCAAGCACTTAATGTCTAAGTTTTTTAAAAATTGCATAAAACTCGCACAAAATACCCCGCAAGGCGTAAATCTTCTGCAGCTTCACATACGGAGCTGCTGCAAAAATCGTCTGAACAGCTTTGTACACGGGAATGCTGCAAAAATCAGATTCCCGTGTACAGATGCTGACATCATCGATTCACTGAAAGCCTTACAGGAAGTACTTTACGCCCGACTCAAAGATCTTCATATCCTGCTCACCGCAGATATTCATGTTTACGCCCTGATCTCTGCGCTCTGCGTGCGCCATCTTGCCGAGGACACGCCCATCCGGCGATGTGATACCCTCGATCGCTGCGTAAGACCCGTTAATATTCCACTCCTCATCCATCGTGACATTCCCGAACGGATCCGAGTACTGTGTTGCGACCTGCCCGTTCTCAAAGAGCTTATCGATCCACTCCTTCGGAGCGACGAAACGTCCCTCTCCATGGGAAGCCGGATTGACATAGACGCCGCCCAGCTCCGCTCCCTGAAGCCACGGAGACTTGTTTGTCACGACCTTCGTGTAGACCATATGCGAGATGTGGCGGCCGATCGTATTGTACGTAAGTGTCGGAGCATTCTCATCCTGTCCTGTGATCTGGCCATTCGGAACAAGCCCGAGCTTGATCAGCGCCTGGAAACCGTTGCAGATACCCAGAGCGAGACCATCCCGTTTGTTCAGGAGTTCTTCAACCGCCTCGCGGATCTTCGCATTCCGGAAAGCCGTCGCAAAGAACTTCGCGGATCCGTCCGGCTCGTCTCCGGCCGAGAATCCGCCCGGGAACATGATGATCTGAGCCTTTTTGATCTGCTTAACGAACTCATCCACAGATTCGCGGATGTCTTCCGCTGTCCTGTTCTTAAATACCATGTCCGTGACCGCAGCTCCGGCACGCTCGAACGCCCGTCTCGAATCATACTCGCAGTTCGTGCCCGGGAAGACCGGGATAAAGACATGCGGCTTCGCGACCTTGTGCTTTGTCACGTAGATCTCCGGCGAGTTATAGAGAGGAGACGGGACCTCCGTCTTATCATCATTTGTCCTCGTCCGGAAGACTTTCTCCAGAGTGCCCATCCAGCACCCGAGCGCGTCATCGAGCCATACTGCTGCGTTCCCGTAGCGGAATGTGTCGTCGCCTGTCACCTCGCCGATCAGCGTATAGGAGGAGGCCAGATTTCCGACCTGCCCGTCCTTCACTTCGCAGACGATATCTCCGAAAGCCGGCGAGAAGAAATCACGCGGATCAAGATTATGCTCGATCTTCACGCCCAGGCGGTTGCCGAAAGCCATCTTTCTTCCGAGAGCATAGGCCGAAACGACACGTCCCGCCTGAATATCCTCGCGGAGCTTTCCGTATACTTCAAGGATTTCCGCATACTTCGGAAGCTGATAATCATCCTTCGGCACACGGATCCATACGATCCTGTTCCCGGCCTTCTTGAATTCCGGGGAAATGATATCCCGCTCCTTCGCCACATCCACCGCGAAAGATACGAGCGTCGGCGGCACATCGATATGCTCGAATGTACCGGACATGGAGTCCTTTCCTCCGATCGAGGGAAGTCCGAACCCGATCTGAGCGGCGTAAGCGCCCAGCAATGCAGAGAACGGCTGGCTCCAGCGGGACGGATCCTCACTCATTCTGCGGAAATATTCCTGGAAGGTAAAGCGGATCTTCGTCACGTCACCGCCCGCAGCCGCGATCTTCGCGACAGAATCCGTGACAGCCCAGGCTGCTCCGTGATACGGGCTCCAGGAGCTCACATAAGGATCAAATCCATAGCTCATGAGCGTGACCGTCTCTGTTGTCCCGTTCAGAACAGGGACCTTCGCAGCCATCGCCTGTGTCTCAGTGAGCTGGTACTGTCCGCCGTAAGGCATGAGGACCGTACCCGCGCCGATGGACGCGTCGAACATTTCGACAAGCCCGCGCTGTGAGCACACGTTCAGATCAGCAAGGATCTCTTTCCACTGGCGCTCGATATTCCCGGAATCGTTCACATCTGTCGGGCAGTACGGATTCGTATTAAGCACGGAATCCGCCTTCGACGGGACATCCACAAGGACAGAGGCTTCCTGATGCGCTCCGTTCGTGTCGAGGAAGTCACGGGACAGGTCTACGATCGTCTTCCCTCTCCAGTGCATCACCAGTCTCGGCTCCTTTGTCACGGTCGCCACGATCGTGGACTCGAGATTCTCCTCGTCCGCATACTTCATAAATTTCTTTACGTCTTTTTTGTCGATCACGACAGCCATTCTCTCCTGCGACTCGGAGATCGCAATCTCCGTCCCGTCAAGTCCCGCGTACTTCTTCGGGACCTTGTCGAGATCGATGTCAAGACCGCGGGCGAGCTCGCCGATCGCGACAGAGACACCGCCGGCACCGAAATCATTACATTTTTTAATGAGATGGGCGGCATCTGTGCGTCTGAAGAGACGCTGCAGCTTTCTTTCCGTCGGCGCATTTCCCTTCTGGACCTCAGCGCCGCAGTCCTCCGTGGACTTCTCAGTATGGACCTTGGAGGAGCCGGTAGCACCGCCGATTCCGTCACGGCCTGTCCGCCCGCCGAGCAGGATAATGATATCGCCCGGATCAGAGTTCTCACGGATGACCGCGGATCTGGGAGCAGCCGCGATGACCGCGCCGATCTCCATGCGCTTCGCGACGTAATCCGGATGATAGATTTCTTTTACAAGACCGGTCGCAAGGCCGATCTGGTTGCCGTAGGAACTGTATCCCCGGGCTGCCTGACGAACGATCTTCTTCTGCGGCAGTTTGCCCTTAAGCGTCTCAGACTGCGGGCGAGTCGGATCTGCGGCACCCGTCACGCGCATCGCCTGATAGACATACGTGCGCCCTGAGAGCGGATCACGGATCGCGCCGCCAAGGCAGGTGGCAGCCCCGCCGAACGGCTCGATTTCTGTCGGATGGTTGTGGGTCTCATTTTTGAAATTGATGAGCCACTCCTCTTCCTTTCCGTTCACATCGACGGGAACAACGATCGAGCAGGCATTAATCTCATCAGATTCTTCCTGATCTTCGAGTTTTCCTTCTTTTTTGAGCTTCTTCGCACCGAGAATGGCAAGATCCATCAGGCAGACGAACTTGTCGCTCCTGCCCCTGTACATCTCGTCGTGATCTTCAAGATACGCCTTGAATGTGTCCTCGATCGGAGCACGCATATCGCCATCCCTGAATTCCACATTCTTAAGCTCTGTGGAGAAAGTCGTGTGACGGCAGTGATCCGACCAGTATGTATCAAGGACGCGGATTTCCGTGATCGTCGGATCCCGCTTCTCTGTATCCTTAAAATACGCGCGGATGAATTCGAAATCCGCAAATGTCATGGCAAGATTCAGCGAACTGTAAAGCTCCCGAAGTTCCGTAAGATCCATCGTGCGGAAATTCTTCAGTTCGATCACATCCGCAGGCTCGGGATAATCCGCTGCGAGCGTCTCCGGCTTGACTTCATCCGTCGCGCGGGAGTCGACCGGATTGATGCGGTCAGCCATGAACTTTTCAAAGTCCTCGTCGGAAATATCGCCGATCAGCATATACGTCGTTGCTGTGTGTATGGTCGGGTCTTCATTTTCATTAAGAAAACGGATGCACTGCTCCGCAGAGTCAGCCCTCTGATCGAACTGTCCGGGCAGATATTCGACGGAAAAGACGCGGCTCTTCCCGCAATCCGGGAGTTTCTCCTCGTAGAGATCATCTACCGGAGGTTCCGCGAAGACCGACTTCTTTGCAGTCTCATAGGTCTCATCTGTGAGGTTCTCTGCGTCATAGCGGATAAATACTCTGACATTCTCGATTCCCTCGATGTGCATATAATACTTTGCCTCGTGGAGCAGCTCCTTTGCCTGGACCGCATAAGCCGGCTTCTTCTCAACGTAAACTCTTCGTACCATTGTTCCACCTCCCAAAGCGAAGTTTTGATGTCTGACTAATGGCCTCGGATGACTATTTTGCAGCCACTCATGCCAAATTGGCATTCGCGGGCAAAATATGTCTCCTGAAAAAATGAAAGTCCTTCATTGGCCGAACCGGAAATAAAAGACCGATGTATCGGTCGAATTATGATGACAGGAACCGCGACATCTGTTCCTTTTTACTGTCAATACCGCACCCACGCATCATGCATCGGGTACAGGCAGGCATGACTTTGCCGTTCGTATCATAACATACCGTTCCGCAAGTTTCCATCTCTTTTCACACGGCTTCCAGCAGTTCCCTTATGACTTCCGCGCAATAGGGAATCCTGATCGTCTCGCAGGTCGCCGCGATCTTATCCGCAAGACACAGAATTCTGCTCTCTGCGTATTTCGGCGGCTTCAGATTGAGCGGGAACATATGCCGCGCGATCATATCCTTCTCGATCTCGTTGAGATCAAAATCCCTGCAGGCATTTTCCATCGCAATCTTTGCATGGGTAAAACCGTGCAGCCCGACTTCCGGATGCGGATCATGCCAGTCATAAAGAAAGTAATCGTGGAGAAGGCTCCCTCGGACGAGAGATCTTGTATCGACTTTCATTTTAAATTTCTCTGCCAGCATAAGGCTTACGAGAGTTACGCCGACAGAGTGCTCAAAGACGCTTACCTTTCCGTGCTGTATAAAGCTCTTCTCCTGCTGCATGCCCGGCGCAAAGAGGATATCCTGCCCATGCAGAAGAAGCAGTTTTTTCATTTTCTGAAGATTCTTTTCCCGCTGCGCTTTCTTTACAGCCTCACGGTTCCTCCTGTCTTCTTCCGGTCCTGCATCTGCCTGCAGATCTTCCTTAAAGAAGCTTTCTGCCATTTCCCGGATCCTCATCTCTTCTGCATCTTTCCTGTTGAGTCTTCCGGCCATTTCCCGTACTCTTATCTCCTCAGCATCTTTCCTTTTGAGTCTTTCGGCCATTTCCCGGATACTCATCTCCTCTGTGTCTCTCAAAGAATGTTCACATCCTTTCATCTGCAGGTCTCTCATCTATGTCTGTACACCCGGGTCTGACGGATTTTCATTTTCCCAGAACTCGCGAAGGATCGTCCCCGCCTGCCCCTCCCTGCAGGAAATGAAGTGCCTCCACTCCCTCGGGAACATGCCAAGGCAGTCACGCGTAAGGAACCGGTCATCCAGAAGGAGAATGATTCCCCGATCCGTCGCTGTCCGGATCACGCGCCCCGCAGACTGAAGGACCTTATTCATTCCCGGATAAAGATAGGCGGATGCAAATCCGGTATGGTCCTTATCCTCGTAATATTTCCGGAGCAGCTCTGTCTCTGCCCCGACCTGCGGCAGTCCGCATCCTACAACAATCGCGCCGACAAGGCGCGAGCCGGTGAGATCGATCCCCTCCGCAAAGATGCCGCCCATGACACAAAAGCCGACCAGGGACATTTCCGGAGCTTCATAGAAATTCTCCAGGAATATCTCCCGGTCCATCCCGTCCATGTACCTCGACTGGGCGACCCAGTTCACATCCGGTTCATCGAACTCTGTCCTGTAGATCGCAAGCACGTCCTCCATGAATTTGTAGGACGGGAAAAATGCCATGTAATTCCCCCTGTGTGCTGTCACGGTCTCGTGGATATAAGACGCGATTTTCCGATACATCGTTTTTCCCCGGCTCCGCATGCGCGTGCTCACATCCCCTCCGACAAGGATCAGCCGCTGTTCCTCCTTAAAAGAGCTCTCGGCATAGACCGTGTAGGCATCCTCCCTGACGGACAGGAGCTTTCTGTAGTATCCGACGGGGAGCAGTGTCGCGGAGAAAAAAATAGCGCTCCTTGTGCGGTCGATCATCTCCCCAAGCCTTCTCGCCGGATTTACGCAGAAGAGCCGGACATGAAAATGCCCTTTCTCATCGGCAAACGCGTAGGTCGCATAGTCGGCATCCATCGCCTCACAGGTCGACACGAACCCGGAGATCTGGAAATAAAAATCAAGCAGATCCTCCCTGCAGGACGCATCCCTCTCCTCCTTAAAAAAGACCTGCAGTTCACCGAACGCCCTGAGCGCTTCGTTATAGAGATCACCGCCCTCAGGGAGAATCATCCATCGCTCACGCCCCGTATCCGGCACCTCAGCGTCAAAGCTCTTCCTGAGCGCAAGCATCTTCCGGTTGACGCGGGAAAGAGCACGCGCGGCTTTCCGGCTCACATTCTTTACGAGATTCCGTGCCTTCAGGACATCCTCCTTGACGAGTTCTGCGCTGTACATCTCCCTCGCACGGTCGACCAGATTGTGTGCTTCGTCGATCAGAAGGATCGCATCGCTCTTTTTCCCCTCTCCGAAAAAGCGGGCAAGGTGTGCGTTCGGATCAAAGGCATAATTGTAATCCCCTATGACTGCGTCGCACCACGTCGAGAGATCAAGTCCGAGCTCGAACGGACATACAGTGCGCCCGGCAGCCCAATCCGCAATCGTCTCCCTGTCGAACACTTCTTTCTCAGACAGAAGGTCAAAGACCGCATCATTAATCCTGTCAAAATGGCCCTTCGCGTACGGACAGTCATCCGGATTGCAGGAAACCTCATTCATCGGGCAAATTTTTTCTTTTGCTGTAAGCGTGACCGTCCTCATTGAGAGCCCTGCGTTCTTAAGAATCCCGAAGGCCTCCTCCGCCACACGGTGCGTCTGATTCTTTGCGGTCAGATAAAAGATCCTGTCTGCGATTCCCTGACCGATCGCCCTGACGGACGGATAGATGACCGCCATCGTCTTCCCCGTACCGGTCGGAGCCATGAGAAAAAGCTCCTTCTTCTCCCGGATCGTGTGGTAAACGGAAGATACAAGGATCTTCTGACCTTTTCTGTACTCGAAGGGAAAGCTTAACGGCTCCATTGAAAGATCGCGTTTTCTTTTCCAGGCCGTCTGCATATCCGTCCATTTTTTAAAGTCCGCGATGAGTTCCTCATACCATCCGAAGATCTCTTCCCTGTTGAAAATGAAAGAAAAGCGCCTGATCTTTTCATTTTCCGTGAGATGCACATAGGTCATGCACACACCGATCTCATTTTCGGACATCTCCGTCCCGTCAGGGATGGCAAACAGCTCTCGAAAATCCCCTCTCTTTACCGGATACTGTTTCAAAATAATGGCCGCATAGCACTTCGCCTGCGCCAGATGGACCGGCACCGGCTCCCGAAGACTGTCAGGATCCACATAAGTCCCCTTGATCTCGTCGACCGCAAAGCGCCGGACGCCTTCCGTACCCGTCTTCTCCGTGAAAACACCGTCAGCCCGCCCCTCGATCTTTATGCGGTAGTCACCGCAGTCAAACAAATCCTTCAGTGACATTTCTGCCTGGTAGTCACCGGCCATTCCCTTCTGGATCCTTCTGTGGGCGCGTCCTCCCGCAAGCATGGCTTCCGGATCAAAGCTGCTCCCGGAACGGGTGTCGATATCCCCGCTCCTTCTGATGAATTCGACCAGTGATCTCACGGAGATCCGGACTTCTTCACTTTTTTTGTTGCGTACATTCGTCTCTGTTTCAGCCATTTTACGATTTCAACCATGCGATGCATGTGCATCTTCACGTCTCAATGATCGGACTCCTCAGCTCTTTCCTCTGTACACAACCTTCCGGTCAGCCCTGTCCCCGATCACCTCCAGATCCGGTATGCTCTCGATGAAGCGATACAGCTGGCTGTAGCCGTAGAGCTTGACATTAAATTCCCTGTGCCGTCTGCGGATCTCAAGACCCAGCGTTGCGAGCGCAATTCCGCGGTTCCCGCGCCTTTTCACGATCTCACGGATATCCTGGATCGTGGGATCCTCATCATTCTTCTCATCCCGGAGGCTGACCG
Organism: uncultured Lachnospiraceae bacterium; assembly: GCA_902785985.1. Lineage (GTDB taxonomy): Bacteria > Bacillota > Clostridia > Lachnospirales > Lachnospiraceae > Chordicoccus. Next base: position 20,720 of record CADABA010000022.1, on the reverse strand, counting down.
TGATCTGACTGCTGTCCTTATTGAGAACGATTGCAGGGATATCCTCCAGGAATTTTGAGAGCTGAGTATATCCGAAAGTTCGGATATCGAAATCCGGATATTTGTTCTGGAGCTTGCTTCCGATCTCGCCGGAACCGGTCACTTTCCCCTTGTTGTCATTCTGCGTGATGATATTGACGATCGTCTCCTCGATCGCCTGCTTGTCATTACCGTTCGAGCTGTTTTCATTTTCAAGCAGGTTTTCAAGCTCCGTGAAGATCGTACAGGCCGACCTGAACGAATCCGGCGTCTTTTTCTCTCCCATGCCGATGATTATTTTGCCTGACTCGCGCAGGCGGGAGGCAAGACGGGTAAAATCACTGTCGCTCGAGACAATGCAGAAACCGTCGACATTGGATGTGTACAGCAGGTCCATCGCATCGATGATGAGAGCCGAATCCGTCGCATTTTTGCCGCTGGTATTTGAAAACTGCTGGATCGGGATAATGGATTTTTCGAGCAGGCGGTCGCTCCAGCGGGCATTGGCCTGCGTTGTGAAATCTCCGTAGATTCTTCTGTATGTGATGATTCCATACTGTGAAAGCTCATCGAAGATACCGTTCAGGTACTTCGACGAGACATTGTCGGAATCAATCAGGAGCGCCAGCTTGCGCTCTTCTCTTTCTTCCATATTCTTTTCCTCGTTTATACTTTTTCCTGTTACCGGTCAGGCGGTCGGTCTTCCTCCATCCCGGAAGACCTGCGGAAACGCTGCCCGCACTGTACAGCGCTTACAGCTCGATCCCGTTCTCACGGCAAAGTTCTCTCGCTGTCTGAACGGAATCCGCTCCCTCCTTATTTTTCACCGGCGCAAACTCACGATTCCGCACGACCTCAAAGGGCAGGCAGCCGTTCATTCCCTTCAGAAGGTCGAAAATGAAAAGCTCGAATTTACATCCGTTCGGAACCTCGGGTCTTACTGCATTTCCCTCCCCGTCAATGCAGGCAATCTTTTTCCGTGCAATATGATTTGTCATCTCTTCATTCATGACCTTCTCCGCCGCAGAGAGGCTGAAGAGATAATTGAGGATCACGCCGTAATAATACGCGTAATCTCCGGATTCGTCTTTTGCGTAGCGCATCTCCTCCGAGAGTTCTGAGTACTCGACGACCGCGGTCTTACCGTCCTCGCTGCAAATCACTCCGATCGCCTCCTCCGGATTTGCCTTCCGTACGACCTTGGATCCCGAATCTCGGCCTGAGAGGATCGTTGCACCCACAAAGACCGGGTCGCAGATCTTCTGGAGAACATTGTCGACGCTGAATGTGTTGAGCCACTGAATTCCTTCCCGATGCATTTCCTGAAGAAGCCCCGCGCGCTCGAGCGATTTCATCCATCCGCCGTTGCCGTTCGGGGATGTGGAGATACGGCCTTTACTCTCCATCAGTACTTTCCCGTCAAAATCTACCGTCGGGGCGTTATCCTGGCAGAAAAATGCAATATATGCGGGATCATAGCCGAAATATTTATGTTCTTCAAAAAAAGCGCGGGTCTTTGCATCATTTTTCTCGCTGGTCATGACATAGAGACGGAAAAAACATCCGGCTTCCCGGACCACGTCGAGCATGTTCTCTATGAGTCTCTGGAAAATATATACATGCTTATGGATCCCGATGTCATACATTCCCTTGGGGTCGGGACTTCCGAGCCTGGTTCCCATACCGCCCGCGAGCAGAACAGCAGCGACTTTTCCGGCTCGGATGGCAGCAAGTCCCTCCTCCCTGAAGATCTCCTTCCTGCTCTCGATCTCATCCGCACGCATAGCCGCAAGGGGAGTGATCACACCGCGCTTTATGTTCTCCTTCTCGTTTCCAAGCGCGGAAATAACAGAAAAATCGATTTCATCGATCTGGCGAAGGAGCGCTTCCTTCTCTCCCTCATCGAGGGTCTCATAAAAGCGGAGCACATGCTCCTGTCCGTAAGCCGAAAGCTTCTTTACTGCATCTTCATACTTCATTTTTTTCTCCTTGAAAATGCCGGAGCTTTTCTTTTGCACCGACTGCTTCATTCAGGATCCGTCTGCGGACCCCGCTCCTCCTGCATCCCTGCCTCATCCCCGGAAGCCCTGCACCGTGCAGCCGGTCACGCACCGACCGAAGATTATTCGCACACACCGGGTCAGCACATTTCCTGCTTTCCCCTCTCAGCGCTCATGCACGATCTGGAAAATGTAGAACTTGAGATACGAGCTCTCCTCCGCCGACCACAGGATCGGATGATCCGGTGCCTGCGCCCGGGCCTCGATCTGGCGCAGCCGCACATGCGCCTCGCGCGACGCCTCGAGAAGCATCTTCTCAAACAGTTCCCGCGTCATAAAGTGAGAGCAGGTACAGGTCATAAGAAATCCCCCGTCCCGCGTGATCCGCATCCCTGCCGCGTTGATCTTTCGGTAGCCCTTCACCGCGCTCTTCACGTTCTGCCGGCTCTTTGCGAACGCCGGCGGATCGAGGATAACGACATCATACCGCTCATCCCCCGCTGCCATCTCCGGGAGGAGTTCCAGAAGATCTGCCTCCATGAACCGCAGACATGTGCCTTTTTCATTCCGCATCCACCCGTCCCCGGCATCTTCGGAAAATGAGAATCCGTTGAGCGCAGCATTCCTTTCCGCCATTGAGAGCGCGGACGCTGATGCATCGACTGCAAGAACACTCTCCGCTCCTGCAAGTGCAGCGTTCAATGCGAAAGAACCTGTATGTGTAAAGCAGTCAAGGACCTTCTTTCCCCGGCAGAGCTTCCCGCAGGCCTTACGGTTATACTTCTGATCAAGGAAGAAGCCGGTCTTCTGACCTTCCGCCACATCCACAAGATAACGGACCCCGTTCTCCGTGATGGGAACGAGTGTGTCAAAGGGTTCTCCTATGAACCCCTTCTTCCGCTCCATCCCCTCCTTCAGGCGCTCCTTCGCATCACTCCGCTCATAGATCCCCCGGATCACAATGCCATCTTCAGCGAGAATCTCCACAAGGATGTCCAGGATCTTCATTTTCAGGCGGTCCATACCGAGGGAGAGAGATTCGATGACAAGAATGTCCCCGTACTTATCGATCGTTATCCCGGGGAGAAAATCAGCGTCTCCGAAAACGATCCGGCAGCATCCGGTATCAACGATCGATTTGCGATAACTCCAGGCGTCCATGAGACGGCCTCTTAAGAATTCGTCATCGATCATGGCACTCCCCTTACGTGTGAGCATCCTTACCCGGATCTTCGAATTCATGTTGATAACGCCTCTGCCCATCGGATATCCGTCAAAATCCTGTACGCACACAATATCCCCGTTCAGAAAACTACCGCTGATTCCGGCAATCTCGTTGTCAAAGACCCAGGCTCCGCCGGCCTTCAAAAGCCTGCCCTGTCCTTTCTTCAGTGTAACGATCGCTTCCGGCATATACTCCTCCTCGCTTATGTACTCACAGAGGTCTGCAGGACCTTTTTATCTATTCTATCATCAAAATACCTGGTTTTGACCAGTTGATCTGCGTCTCATTGTCTGAAAAAACTTTTCAGAAACATGAAATCAACGAAAAAACGGTCTTTATTTTAATTTATCATGGTCTTTTATATTGATTTCTTAATAATTTCATGCTATAAAAGAATTGTGCTTAACAGCACTCACTTTTTCAATGTCGGCTATGCCGGCATCCCCGGAAGGCCGCAACCCCTCATAGCGGCCTTCTAGAATTTTACAGTGTCAAACTGATATTTGGAGCTGTGCGCTGCACAGCTCCTTTTCTATTCTTCATCGCGCAATACCTGCGGCTTCCGTCGTGAGATACGCGTGCTCAGTCCCTCCTCTGCGTCGGACGCTCCGATCCTTATCCCACTGCCTCGATTCTGAAATCCATACTCTCCATAGACAGCTGGAACATGAGTTTCTTCATATTTATCTCGTTCAGATTCCCGAGCATCGTAAGCTCGAATGTAACCGTCCCCTCATCCCTGTTATCCTCAATGAGCTCCATGCGTTCCATACTGTACCCGTAATCCCCGATCATGGAGAGGATCTCGGACATGGAATTCGGACGATTCGGACGGGAAAGGCGAACTCTTACCCGGGCTGCATTTTCAGGAATTGCAAGATCCCTGATCAACGGGGCAAAAAGGCCATCATTCCAGTCATAGAGAAGACCATACTGGTACATACGGCTGGTCTGCATGATTTTTCGGACGACTGCCAGATACCCTGCCCTCTTCTCTTCCGGAACTTCCTCTGAAAGGCGGGCAAGAATCTCATTCTCACGATCCGGGCGATAGATCCTGAGATCCCCTGACGCATTCTTCGCCTCGGCGATCCGACGCGAACAGTCCAGCCGCTTCATAAGAAGCGCGCGGATTTTCGGATCGATCGCATCGATCTCTTTTCTGATTTCTGCAAGGCTCATACAGACCTCCTGTTCAACTGATGAAAGCAGGAACACCAATGCTTCCTGATCTTATTCACTGCCGCATTTTTCGGCCGGACTGCTTCCCTTCCCCGTTTTTGGAAAGGAGTACGATGACTTCCGCATTTTCCGTAAAGGGAAACATATCATATGCAGTTGCCTCCCTTGCCTTATAGCCGTGCGACTGAAGCCATTTGAGATCGCGCGCAAGCGTTTCCGGCTCACAGGAAATGTAAATAATCCTGCCGGGCGACATCGAAACCGCAGCCGACATGAACTTCTCCGTCGATCCCGATCTCGGCGGATCCATGAAAACGACTTCCGTCTTCTCTCCATTCTGCGCCATCTGAGAGAGAAAATCTCCCGCATCATTGGTATAGAAGGAAATATTCTTTATCTTATTCTCCCGCGCATTTCTCACCGCATCCCGAATTGCATCTCCGTTCAGCTCGACACCGATGACTTCTTTCGCCTTTGCTGCCGCTGTGATCCCGATCGTTCCGATCCCGCAGTATGCATCGATCACACGCTCATGTCCCGTGAGATTTGCGTACTCGACTGCTTTCCGATACAGCTTCTCCGTCTGCACGGAATTGACCTGATAAAACGATTTTGCCGAGATCCTGAAAGTATGCCCGCATAGCCTGTCCTCTATATAGCCATTCCCATACAGTACGGTCTCCCGCTCACCCAGGACCATAGAGGTCTGCTCATCGTTCACATTTAAAATGATCGTTGTGATTTCCGGATGCTTTTCCCTGAGAGCCTTGACAAAATTATTCTTTCCGGGAAGGATCGGCGAGGAGAGGACGAGCACGACCATGATCTGTCCCGTGACATGGGCTGTCCGGACGAGGACATGGCGGAGAAGACCGTACCCGGTATCTTCATCGTAGACCTTGATCTTAAAGCTTGAAAGCATCCTGAGGATATCCTGTATGATCTCATCCGCCTTCTCATTTTCGATCATACATTTCTCCACAGGAACGACCTTATGCGTTCCCTGTTCATATATGCCGGCTACATTCCGCTCTCTGTGTCCGTCCCGTACATGGGCAAATACCGCATGGACCTTGTTTCGGTAATGGAACGGATCCTCCATACCGACGATCCCGGAGAGATTGACATAGGGCTTCAGGAGCCTGCGGATCTTCATTTCTTTGTAACCAAGCGTCCACTCGTAGTCCCTGTTAATATAGGAACATCCTCCGCAGCGCTTTGCATAGGGACATACAATGTTCCCTCCGGCATTCTCACCCTGAAGATTCGCGCGCTGTTCAATTCTCACACGCGTCCCTTCTTTCACACGCATGGATTCCCGGGCAGGCCTTCTCCCTCTGTCCGGGCTTTCAGCCTTTTTCCCTTCCCCCGACGAGTTCCCACGAGCGCCTTTTTTTGCAGATTTTCTGCCGGCTGTCCCGTCATCGGCTGCGTGGTCTCCCTGCAGGACCGAAACACCCTGAATCTTATTTTTTCCGGATCTGTCAGAAGGCCCTTTTCCCCGACTGCCCTTATCAGTCCGTTTTCCATCTTCTGCCCGGCTGTTCTTATCAGTCCGGTTCCCACCTTCTTCCCTGCTGCCTTTTTTTCCCCGGCTGCTCCTCTGCTCTTCCCGGAGCCATCTCTCATATGCCTTCTTTATATCAAATTCTTTATCACTCATAAATACCTCATTCCAGTCCCGTCTGCGGAATTTCGCGCAGACTCAATGGCAGCACCGGGTCTCGTTTCAAGTCTCGCCCGCATGCCGATAGCGCGGGATTCGGGTCTGCATTTGCTGACAGCTATCAAGCCGATTTATTTCTGCTCTCTGCTCCGCTGCGATCCGCGCAGAGACGAAGGATCCGCCGGATGTTTTACGCTGGCACATGCTCCGGCATTGTGCCGTTTGGAGTCAAATGTCGCTGCTCTGTCTGCAATTTAACTTTTCATGCGCAAAAGCGCTGTTGTCGCTTAAACCTTAACGAATCAGAGTCTCAATGTCAACTTCTTTTATGATATCGGGTCCACCGGTTCTTTTATGTCTTTCTGTATCAACTCAGAAAGAAACAGTTTTGCCATTTTGTCTCTTTATTTTGATTCTTTTTATGGCCTTTTCCAAGGAAAGCCGTAAGGCAAGAAAAATGAAATAAAAAAACTGCAAATAACTCCCCTGAATTCAGCCATTATTTGCATTATCAAGCATATTCACTCAAATTCTTCCTTTTTTTCTGTTTTTCGGGCAATTTTTTTATAAAATCCCGTTTTTTTCCTTGCTGAATATACCGCCCTTAATTTATTATATGCATATGGTCGCTTCAGGTCCCTTCCGGCATATGGCTGCCGAAAAATCTCCGGGATCTGAGTATGATACGCCCGCATATCACCGCTGCAGAAAACATCGTCCTGCATTCTGCACTCCGACAGGAAAGGTCAAGTATGTATTCCCTGTTCTACAAAGAAAAAAACGATTTTGAAATTTTTCGGATGCAGTCAAAGCATATTCCGCCGCACCTCCACAAGAACCTGGAAGTCGTGTATGTTCTTGAAGGAACACTGGCAGTCGGGATCGGAACGCATCTGTACAGCATGGAAAAAGGGGACATTGCGATCATTTTTCCCGAACAGATCCATCACTACCAGGCTTTTGAGCAGAGCGGAACTTCCCTTTATATGCTCGCGACACCCTCGCTCAGCGGTCCTTTTCTTCAGTCGATTACCACACTGAGCCCCAAAAATCCTATCGTGCATGCGAAGGATGTCCATCCGGATATCTATTATGCGCTTGAGACACTTTTGGATGATCAGGAAAGTCCCGAGGAAGACGTCCTGCATCAGGCTTATGTCATGATCATTCTCGCCCGGCTGCTCCCGTATCTTACCATGATCGAAAAAGGAAGTGCAAACAGTGAAGACCTGGTCTACCGCACCGTCTCCTATATCGCGGAGCATTATACAGAGGAGGATCTCTCCCTGACCAAGATGGCGCACGATCTTTTTGTGAGTCCGTTTTCTTTGTCGCGCATATTTTCAGGTACTTTCCACATGAATTTCAACAAGTATCTGAATATCACAAGACTGGAATATGTACGTTACCTGCTTGAGTACACGGAGCAGACGATCACTGAAGCCTATTCCAACGCCGGGTTCGGAAGTCAGCGGACTTTCAACAGGGCTTTCCGCGATCATTTTCATATGACACCAAAGGAGTACCGCGAGCAGAGCAAACTCAGGGAAAAGAATTCCGCTTCTTTGAACAAATTCGCTGACACGGGCACCCCGCTGAATCCCCTCAGCAGCAGGGCTGACAAATGAAGTCCCATCAAGAACTCCCCGGCGTTCCTGCGCGTCCCGGGAAAAGAGGCTGTCATTTCAGAAAAAGACCGGCTCAGCCGACAGACATCTGCTGTCTGACGCTGATCGAGTCTCATTTTCTGAAACGGCAGCCTCTTTTATACTCCTGCCCTCCCCGGCACACCTGCCGTATAGCAGCTGTTCGCAGTCCGCTAAGCAATTGAATCTTTCCCGCATTTATGACCGATCTAACTCCCGGATTCATGGATGCCACGGCGTTCCCGGATCCGTGTCGTCCCGCACGAATGCCTGTGTTTACATCAGTCACCTGCTTATACCTCTCCCCCTTCATCCGCGAACGGCTGCTCCATAAAGATCCTCTCACTTACGATCTCCATGTCCGTCAGCGTTTTTGCCCGCCTTACCTTTTTGAGAACATACTCTCTGTCCTCAAAGAGCATACTCATATACCACCAGAGCTCCTTCATGCGCGCAAGGACAGGCTTCGGTCCCGGAAGGACGTCCCGATATGCCTCGAAAAGCTGCCTGTGGAAAGACGCAAGCTCATGCATCTGAAGCCGCTCTCCGCCCCGGATTTCCCGGACCAGGGCGGGATTCCGAAGGAGACCCCGCCCGATCATCATGCCCGAGGCTCCGTCAAACTGTTCCTCAAGACGAGCTGCCTCTTCAGAACGGTAAATATTTCCGTTATAGACGAGCGGATGAACACTCTCGGAGAGAATGGATGCGAACACTCCGGTATGCGCCTCCCCCTCATACATCTCACGCAGTGTGCGCGCATGGACGATGACTTCACAGATCGGAAATTCGTTATACAGCCGAATCAGGTCATGGATCTCATTCGGATCCTCTGTCCCAAGACGCGTCTTGACCGAGATTTTCATTTCAGGAGTATCCTTTCCGATCAGCTCGAAGCTTCGGGAAAAAAACTCCCGAAGCTCCTCCGGTCTTCCGAGAAATGCAGCCCCTCTCCCTTTTGTCGTCACAGTCGGGGACGGACATCCCAGATTCAGGTTGACTTCCCTGTATCCCAGATCACAGAGTTCCCGGACCGTCCAGGCGAAATCCTCCGCATTTTTCGTGAGGACCTGCGGGACGGCAAAAAGGCCGGCATTATTGGCCGGCCTGATATCCTCTTTTTCCTTGTGTTTCATGGAATGGCTTGCATGTGCGGAAATGAACGGCATATAGTACCGGTCGATCTCCGGGAAATGCCTGCGATGCACATTCCGGTAAATATATCCTGTGATTCCCTCCATCGGAGCAAAATAGTATTTCATAAATATGACTCCAAACAACGAACAGTGTATTTTGAAAATATTTCGGCCCGTCCTTCTGTCGCAGGCGATACCGCCCGGCACTTCAAGAACGCCTCAGCGTTCTTGCCGCGCCGCGCATGGTGCGAAGCACCTTCCTCTTTGCGCGGCTGCCGTTTATCTCAGTGGGGGATTGAAACCCGCCACTGAGACGAGCAGGATATTGACCTATCCCCCGCTTATAGAAGCGGGGATCTTCCCCACTGAGATAAAAAGCCCCTCGGTCAGTAAAGTGCGTCCAGCGCCAGCTGCTCAAAGTGGATCTTTCCCGTTCCCCGGCGCGTTAGAATATTCACATGCGTAAAACCGCAGGCAAGCGCCCGCTCGACCGCTATTTCAAATCCGCCGTCGAGCAGCTCCTTCTGATGCGCATCCGAATTGATCAGGATCTCTCCGCCAAATTCCCTGAGATTTTTCAGGAGGAACATATTCGGATAGAGCTCCTTCTTTCTGTTCCTGTTCACCGCCCCGCAGTTGATCTCGAACGGCACGCCCTCCTTTACGAGATACTCCATGGCCTCCAGTGCCGGCATGATGTAACGGGGATCCGCCTCATCAAGAAAATGCATGCTGTCGTTGAACCTTGTCACCAGGTCAAAGTGGCCGACAAACGTGCAGTGCAGTCTGTCATATACCCGGGCAGAAAGCTCATAATAGGACTTCGCAAGCTTATAATAGTCACCTCCGAAGAACTCCTCAGCAAGCCTTCTCATCATCTCCACGCTGTTGTCGACCGATATCGGAATATCGCTCTGTACGTCAAGAAAATGCGTCGACCCGATCACATACTCTGCTCCGTCCGCACAGTGCGGATCATACAGATTGTCGAGCTCGACCCCGCAGAGGATCTCAATTTTGTCCGCATACTTTTCCCTGAGTCTCCCGATCTCTGCTAAGTAAGCATCAAAGTCCATATGGATGTCAGGATCCATGTGCCCTGAAAACCCGAGATGAGAAAACCCTTTATCGATCGCGGCAAGGACGACGTCCTCCGCGGAATCTGACCCGTCGCAGAAGGTCGTGTGCGTATGATAATTTGCGCGAAGAGCCATACTGTCTGCTCCTTTCTGCTGCACTGCATTCAGAGGTTTACGAAAGGTTTTTCTTCATCGCGATTTTCCCCGCGGCTTCAGTCGTGAAATACGTGCGCAAAGTGAAACATGCCTTCATCTTGCGTACAATCTCGCGATGAAGATTCAAGAAAGCCTCAGCGTTCCTGCCGCACCGCGCAAGGTGCAAAGCACCTTCCTCTTTGCGCGGCTGCGATCCGCCGGATCACATAAGCTTGAATCCTCTTGCCCTCGCATCCCCCGCGCGTTCGATCGCGCAGACCGCCTGCGCGGAGATACCAAGACCCTCACCGGTGAACCCGAGATGCTCCTCAGTCGTGGCCTTTACACTTACATATTCAACGCGGATCCGCAGCGCTCCGGCAATATTCTTACGCATCTGCTCAATATGCGGCCTCATCTTAGGCTGCTGCGCGATGATCGTTGCATCGATATTGCTGATCGTATATCCTTCCCGCTTAAGCATTCCGCCCACGATGGACAGGAGCTTCAGGGAATCCGCCCCCTCATATTCCTTCGCAGTATCCGGAAAATGAAGACCGATATCGCCCATCGCAGCAGCGCCCAGCAGCGCGTCCATGATCGCGTGCAGAAGGACATCTGCGTCCGAATGTCCGAGAAGCCCTTTTTCATAGGGAATCTCCACTCCGCCCAGGATCAGCTTCCTGCCCTCGACCAGTCTGTGTACATCATATCCCGTTCCAACTCTGATCATTCTCTTTCCTCCCCGGCATATGAACGCCGTAAAACAAGGTTTCTGTTAACATAACTCATATCAAGAACGCCTCGGCGTTCTTGCCGCGCCGCGCAGGGTGCAAAGCACCTTCCTGTTTGCGCGGCTGCGATCCGCCGGAAGCTTCAATTCTCGCTCGCGAGAATTGGCGCGGGATTCGGGTCAGCGTAAGCTGACTTCTTCCAAACCGAATCCCTGCGCATCCTCGCGGAGCGTTTATCTCAGTGGGGGATTGTAACCCACCACTGAGACGAGCAGGATATTGACCTATCCCCCGCTTATAGAAGCGGTGGTCTTCCCCACTGAGATAAATTACTGACGCAGGTTTGTAACCCATGTCAGAGCCAGGTTTCACTTTGCGCATTCATCTCATGATTGAAATCACGAGAATTCGGCGTCAGAGTTCAATTCTCGCTCGCGAGAATTGGCGCGGGATTCGGGTCAGCGTAAGCTGACATCTTCCAAGCCGAATCCCTGCGCATCCTCGCGGAGCGTTTATCTCAGTGGGGGATTGAAACCCGCCACTGAGACGAGCAGGATATTGTTTTTCCCGCCGCTTGTAGAAGCGGGGGTCTTCCCCACTGAGATAAAACTCTGACGCAAGCAAGTTCCCTTCCCCGTTTACGGGAAATGCCGGCCGTATCACCTGCACACATTACGCCTTCTCCGCAAGGTCCCCGAGCTTCTTCTGTACCGCAGTCCTGATCGAAGGAGTCACCGCATAGACACATCCCCTGTCGCCTTCACGGACCGCATAGATCACACCGGCAGAATCATTGTTGTTCCCAAGCGCAACTGTAATTTCATTTCCGGAGACATCCGTCACCGTAATTGTCACAGCCGGAATATCCAGTCCGTATTGCGAGAGATCCTCTACATCCTCCATCGTCCGGAAAACAGCAATTCCCGTCATTCCGGCGCAGAGCGTATTCATCTCTGTCTGGTCGAGCTTGACAGACGGATCCGATTTACAGATCCAGTTTCCGTCCTCGCGCTGAAAAGAGAGAGTCTCTCCATTCTCATCTGTCCAGCTGATCCCGGCAATCTTATCTGCCGTGAGATCAATCAGTAACTCCCTCTTCCTGCTGACTTTCTGTCCGTTCGTCAGTGCGAAAAATATTCCTATGGCTACAAGGAGCAGCCCCGCGCAAAGACGCAGATTCCTGATTTTATTCATGTCATTTTTCCCCGACTGTCCGAATAATGGCTGAAAAAGTTCCTGCTGCAGCTGTTCACTTTGCACGCCTGCGGATCATGAGAAATGCACCGGCGGCAAGGATCACACCCGGAATGACGAACATATAAACATTTCCGAGCAGGTTGGCTGTCTTCTCAGATACGGTGATCGTCGCATTCATCATCGACTTTGCCGGGACAGAGACCGTGATTTTTCGGTCAGCGAGATAGCTGATACTGTCGGCAAAGAGCGCCATATTGCCCTCCGGCATCGAGACCTGCGTCTGCAGGATCGATGAGAGAGCGTCCGAACTGAAAATACAGGGTGTCGAATAGCACAGGATTTTGGTGATCGGAACATCCTCCCTGTTCTCTTCCCCGCTGTCTGCTCCGGAGAGATCAACGTCAGGTGTACCGTGACCGGTCACAGACATTGTCTGTTCCACCTGCACTCCGAGAAGAAAGCTTCCGGTCACATCCCCTTCCGCGTACTCGATCGTATCCGTTTCAATCGGTTTCAGATATGCTGATTCCGATGTGGAAAGCAGCGGAAGCACTGCATAAGAGGAATCCTGAGATTCCGCTGTCGACAGGGCTTCCGCGTAGCCTGCAACAAGGTTCATGCCGGAGATGCTGTCCGTCACCTCGGAGAGGGACGACACATTCGGCAGGAGCAGATACGGCATCTCCATATAATGATCCGTGTCCCTCTCAAGGACGAGCGAATCAACCACACGCACCCCATAGGAACCCATAATACTCTCAAAATTCTCCGCCTCATGGGCACCGAGGACGGAAACGATCAGCGCATGTCCTCCACTGCCCAGATAACTCCGGACTTTTGCCGCCTCCTCAGGGGTAAAATCCTGCATCGGCGCAAAAATGATCAGAAAATCACAGTCTGCCGGTATCTCCTGAGACAGCAGATTCAGGTTTTTCGTCTCTATGTCGGCTTTCCCGAGCGCGTCCTCCATCGATGCGGACAGGAGGATCTCCCCATGGCCGGTCGTGATGTACGCCACAGAGCTCTCTCCGCTCGCTGCGGAGGCGATCGCTGATGTGATCTGCCCTTCCCCGTCAAACTCGGCGCTGTATCCGTTTTTCATATCGGTCATATAAATATCGTAATAATCGACGATCCTGTATCTGTCCCCGCATTCAACGATCACGCTGTTTGCAGACACTGTATCTTCCGTATAAGCAGAAGTGAACGTCGGGTCAGCAATAATATCGACCTTTTTCACATGAACATGCGCAGATCCGCTCTCATATGCCCCAAGCAGCGTCTCGATCGTGGCGTCCTCACTCCCCGATTTTGTGAGGAAATACAGACTGACATCCTCCTGAAGCTCCGCGAGGACCGCCTTTGTCTCCTCCCCGATCGTATAAAGACCGGACTTTGACAGATCGAACTTCGTATACTTAAGGGGCAGCGCTCCGATGATCAGGTTGATCACTAAGATCAGTGCGAGGATCATTCCGGTCATACCCATCGCGTAGGAACCGTTGAGCGCCGAGCGGGCGTTGAAGCCCGGGCGCTTTTCACCTGCGTCTGCCGACGGATCTCCGGTCTTCATTTTAAATTTCTTCATCAAAAAAATCCTTTCGGTAATCGTGGTACAGACCCGTCAGAAACAGGAAGATCCTGTGTTCTGTGCTTTGCCACGCGATGATCATCTGCTGAAACTCCCTGCATCCGGATTCCTGAGGCTTCCCGAAACATCCTCCCCCGTTGCAGAGATCCGAATTTCCTCAGTTCCACCTGCGCCGCACGATAGACGTGTGGGTGAGTATGATTCCCACAGCGATGGCGGAAATGAAATACGCGATATCCGTCAGGCTGAAAGTCTCGTAGACAAAGGATTCAAAATGCGAATAGAAATCCAGTATTCCCAGGATCTTCTCCGCGGATCCCGTAATAAACCCTGACTCCATGTAGGACAGAATAAGCGAGACAGCGGCCAGCACGGTCAGCACACCGATCGAAAGCCAGTAAAAACCCGTCATCGCATACACGGCGATCCCGATCAGGAACGAAAGCACAACGAAAAAGATCATCGACGTAAACACAGTCCCGCTGATCATCGAATACGCGTTGTGGATCATCATCGTGACAGCGACGAACAGAATGTTCAGGATGGCGGAAACGATCAGATTCTCCGTCAGCGTGGAGATGAACATACCCGCTGAGAGATAGGCGCAGCCCATGAGGAAGAATACCAGGATCCCCGCATAGTCGAGTGCAGGTGTCGAGCCGCCTGACGGGCGCAGCACGACCGGCATCGTGCAAAGTACGAGCACCGGCACTGCAAAGACCGTCACGAGTGCAAAATACTTTCCTAAAATAATATCAATCAGACGCACCGGCGCGGTGAAAAGCAGCTGGTCCGTCCGTTGTCTGCGTTCCTCCGCGAAAACTCTCATGGAAAGAATCGGGACGACAAAATAGAAAATGAGACTCGAGTTGAAGACCGCATAGATTACGGAAGAGAGGCCATTCGCCAGATTATACGTCCTGAACATATAGCCAGCGATAAACAGCATCACGGCAATTGCGACCGGGCCTGTCATGGTGGTAAAAGACGACCTGAGTTCCTTTTTATAAACTGCTCTCACTCTCCGGCCTCCTTCCCATTCTCCGGCTCCGCAGCTGCTTTCCTCTCCGCAGCGGTTTCCTGCTCTTCCGTGAGCTCCAGGAAAATCTTTTCCAGACTCGATTCCATGATCTCGACAGAATAGTACGGACAGGAAGCCTGCGCGAGAAGACCCGAGACGAATCTTCTGGGATCGGAAGCAAGCTCCGGATCGTTCCTGACAGTCTCTTCGCCAATTGTAATTTCCGCCCGGACCAGACCTGCCGGATCAGAGCTGAACCGGACCTGCCCTTTCGAAAGCTTCGGTGAGAGTGCGGCAAGAATCTTCTTCTCGTCTGCGGGAGAAGTCACTGTAACAGCGATCGCCCCGCTCTGTCCTTTTGTCAGCTCTGCCGGACTTCCGGACGCCTTAAGCTTTCCCCCGGACAGAATGAGAATTGTGTCGCAGATTTCGCTGACCTCCGCGAGAATATGGGAGCTGAGAATTACCGTATGCTTCTTCCCGAGTTTTTTTATCAATTCCCGGATCTCAATGATCTGTTTGGGATCAAGACCTACCGTCGGTTCGTCCAGGATCAGTGTCTCGGGCTCATGCACAAGAGCCTGGGCCAGCCCGATCCGCTGCCGATACCCCTTGGAGAGATTCCGAATTAATCTGTCCGCACACTCAACGAGAGAGAGATCGGCCATAACGGCGTCACATCTCTCCCTGATCTTCCTGCGGGGCACCTTCCGAAGTTCCGCAGCAAAGGACAGATATTCCCGAACCGTCATATCCGAATAGAGCGGAGGGATCTCAGGCAGATAGCCGATATGTGTCTTCGCTTTCTCCGGCATATCGACGATACTGACCCCGTCGATCAGCACATCCCCTGCCGACGGAGCCAGATACCCTGTCATAATATTCATCGTCGTGGATTTTCCGGCTCCGTTCGGTCCCAGAAAGCCGTAGATCCGGCCCTGCCCGATCGTAAAATTCAGATCGTCCACGGCAATACGATTTCCGTATCGTTTTGTCAGATTTCTGACTTCTATCAAAATTGCTTCCTCCGAAAGTCCCGATCAGCTCAGGCGAACGATGATGATGTCTTCAATAATTGCGATCGACCCGTCTGCCGGATAGGTCGGCAGTCCCCGTTCGGCGGAAAGCTGATAGCCCCGCCTGATCTGATCATGGGACGCATATCCATAGAGCATTCCATGCTGACTCATAAAAGAATTCAGTTTATTCGGCGCGATCTGCTCCACCTCAAAGAGCGAAGTCCCGACATAAGCATCGTCATGTTTCGGCACACAGGTCTCGTTCATGGAATTTGCACAGTTTCCGACGAACACGAGCGGAAGAGGACACTCTTCCGTACCCGTTATCATATTGATCCTGCGTGAAATATCCGTTGCCCGGGCCAGATCCTGCTCATAGCGCACATATTCCGTGTAGTGGATCCTCTCGATCAGCTCGATCTGGGACAGACTGATCACGAAAGCCAGTACCGCCCCGATTATGTAAAAAATCTTTCCCCTGAGTTCGAGCAGCACGAAAAATGCAAGGAATGCGAACGCAAAAGGTCCCGCGAAATGCGATCTGGACTGCTGCGACTGACCTGTAAGAAAAATCAGGTAGAACGGTGCAAGAACCAGGAGACAGAAGGCGAGAAACGGAAGCACAACGCACTTGTATTCCTTTCTTCTGATAAAGATAAGGGCAGCTCCAAGTACAGTGCAGACCGGATAAAGAAGATTATAGTAAAAATCCTTCGCGAAAAAGATCTTTCCGATCGAACGTCGGATCTTGAGCAGGCATTCCCCCACTGGCAACTTTCCCCAGGAGATCATATTGTCGAAATAACTGCTGGCAGGAACTCCTGTGACCCTGACCAGAATATTCCCGATCACCTGGGAAATCGCAAAAGCACCCAGAATACAGACTGCGCACTTAAGGACAAGGATCCAGCCGGCACGGGCGTCCATTTTCTCCCTTCGCATGACCAGAATAAACACAGCACAAAGACCGGCTACGATCAGCGAGTCAAAGGACTGATACGCTCCGAAGCAGAAAACCGAAGCAACGAGCCCGAGGAGAAATCGCGGAAGCGATTTATGGACTGCACCGTCCGCAAACAGCATGAGCGCGACAGCGGTCAGTGCCGTATAAAAGGAAATCGCTGCCCCCTGAAGCATATAGACATACTGTTCTCCCCATACAGGATGCGTGAGGAAGAGAGTCAGGAAAACTGCATTGCCGAGCCGGTTCTTTCCATCTGTCAGAACATCCAGCAGCCACGCAAAAAGGACCATGGCAGCCATCAGGTTAATGATCAGATAGATGATCTCCATCGGCATGCTGAAGACCCACGTCCCTGAAAGATACTTATAGGGAAGCAGCGCCCACCGTCGCAGAGTGAGCCAGGAATTATAAAACTCCACGGGACTGTCCATCAGAATCTCCAGATCGAACGAAACGGTCTGGTAAAAGATTTTTCCTCCGTACGCCATAAAGGTTATGATCGGGACCAGGATAAGCAGAGGAATATTCTCTTTGCAGAATTTTCTGAAAGATTGATACGTAAAATACATCGTTCTCTTCTTCTCTCCCTTCAAAGATGCCTCCCTTCAAAGATGCCTCGTGTTCCTGCCGCGGCGTGCCGGCGCTTTTTTGCAGCGCACGGTACGCGATCCGGCGGATCGCAGCCGCGTAAGTAGAAGGTGCTTCGCACGTAAGCGCGGCGCGGCAGGAACGCTGAAGCGTTCTTGGACTCAGTCACTGTCGTAGCGGACCGGAAAAGCCGGCACCCTGGATCTCGGAATTGCCTCAAGCTTCTCCCGGAAAATATCCCATGTCCATGTACCATTATATCCGTTATCCGTAAAATAAGGTGCCGGGCACCACTTATTGACGATATCTCCGTGCCGCAGGACATGATCCTTCGGGATGTTCAGTTCCTTCATAAGATATCTCACAAGCAATATACAGGCTTCCTGCGTCTCTTCTGTGATATACCACTGTTCATCACGGTCGTTCGTCGCATCCCCGTCGCATTTTGCACACATCTCGATGCCGATCGTATTATAATTGTTTGCCTTATCATGAATCTGGGTGTAGGTCCCGCCGGAAGTCCCGACATGCCAGGTCACTGCATCCAGACCGGCGGCCTGATAAATCGTTCCGTCCCAGTAAATATAGAAATGAGCACCTTCACCATTTGCCTCGATCGTATTATTCTGCGCATTCACTCCCAGATAATGAATCGCTATATACTTTTTCCCGTTCCCGTATTCCGGAATTCTGGACGCGTTGATATTGTCATAAAAATCCGGATCGTGATCAGCAAATACAGGAAGGATCTCCGATACATCTGCGGACTCCTCCTCCGAGCTTAAGAATCCGGAGCCGATGATGGGGTCATCCACCACCAGAATATAGATGATCATACCCACCGCACAGGCAATCACTGCCGCAAGCAGTCCCGCAATGACGGTCACAAAAGTGCTGCCGGCTGACTTGTTCTTATTTCTTTTGTCATTTCCAGGGTGTTGTGCCGACATACATCATTCCCCCTTTACACGGGCACCGATAATCTCTGACGTGGAATTCTATTGTGGTAATCTGTGAAAGACCCGTGCCGGCAAAAACATCGGAAAGCAGCACCGGAATTTCAGGACCTCTCGAATCCGTCTCCCGGGTCTCCGGCACATTCCACGAACCTTGCCCGGCGGGACACTTCCACCCCCGCACCGAAAAGATGCGGCGTCACTCCGAAAAAGTTCACTCTGAAGCTTGCAGTCCCGGGAACACGCTCCTCCGTATACAGGCTCGTGACAGAAGTCGGTGAAGCCGCAAAACCATGCCAGAGCTGCATCGGAGAAATATTGAGCAGATGCCCCAGAATAACACATTCCACTCCAAAGTGGCAGAAGAACGCGAGCGTCTTATGGTTACTCTCCTCCACCCGGTAGACAAGGCCGTCTCTTCTGTATCCGTGCGCGGCCAAAAGTTCGTCGAGACCTTCCGTGACCTTCACGAATTCCTCTTCGACCCCGCCTGCAGTCATGATCTCATTCGTGAACCACCGATCCTTGTCAAAAAACTCCGGATGGACAGTCCAGTCAGACGGTCTCCAGTCCCATGCGATCGTCTTCACCGGGTCCCGGTCCGGACGCCGTATGAGCGGCACAAATTCGTGGAGCCACTGAAGCGTCGTGCCGGAAAGCCCCAGCCTGGAGTCCGCTGCGCTCTTCCCTGCGGGGAAAGGAAGACCTCGTCGATCCCGAACCGGTCTATGATCCCGGCCAGAAGCTCCGCCTCCCTGTCTCCGCGCGGAGTCAGCGAGTCATTGACATAATCCGGATCGCCGTGCCTGATAATCAGAATTCTCATATTTTACTAATCCTCTGTGTATAATGTGTGATTTTTGATCCTATATAAGTATAAAAGTTCCGCTGAATATAGCAACATCCTTTTTTATGTTCATTTCCGGAAAAAGAGCCGCTGCCCGATTTCCGGTGCAGACCGGGATGGCCGGTCACACCCGGCCATCCGAAATCCGCACTCCGTCAATCGTGCAGCAGCTCTGCAGGTATCGAATTGCATTCGATACACATTTGTCACGTTTTACCTGCCTTTTTCGCCCAGATTCCCTTCTTTGAAGTGCCTCCTGCAGAGAGAAACATAGCTCTCATTCGCCCCGAGAAAGATTTGTTCACCGGTCCGGAGAATTTTCCCATCCGAGAACCGCGCGTTAAAATGCGCTCTCCTTCCGCACCAGCAGACCGTCGGGATCTCCTCGATCCGGTCCGCCACCTCGAAAAGCCTCTTTGACCCTTCAAAGAGAGTGCTCGTGAAATCCGTGCGCAGCCCGTAGCAGATGACCGGGATATCAAAATAATCCACTATGTCCGCAAGAAGATCGATCTGCTCCTTTTTCAGGAACTGGACCTCGTCAACGATAATGCACTGATACTGTGTCCATTCGCCCTCTGCAGGTCTTTCATTTTCCGGACCGAGAAGCGGGAGCCAGTTTGTCCTGACGTTCTCAAGAAATTCCTCGGCGTACATCCCTTCTCTCTCGAGCCCGATCCTTGATCTGATCGTCACATCCCCGTCCCGTTTGTCGACCCGGGGCTTCAGAATGATCGCTTTCTGGCCTTTCTCCTCATAGTTATAACACACCATGAGGGCGTTGGCCGTCTTCGAACTGCCCATCGCCCCATAGCGGAAATAAAGTTTTGCCATTATCTTGTTCCCTTATCGTACGGTATGCCTTCCGCCTTCGGTGCCTGAGACCTCTTGGAAGTGAAGACCAGGACGATCATTGTGACGATGTACGGAAGCATCTGATAGAGCGATGAAATATCCTTGAGTCCTTCAAACTTCGGCAGGAAAGGAATCGAGGAATTATAGGCTGCAATGACCTTGAACAGCGCGAAGAAAAATGCGGATCCGAGGATCTGGAAAGGTTTCCAGTTACCGAAGATCATTACGGCGAGAGCAAGGAAACCATATCCGCCGACGCTCGCGCTGAAGCCGCTTCCGACCGCGATCGTGTAGGCAATGCCGCCGACTCCCCCGAGGAACCCTGAAATCAGGACGCCGGCATAGCGCATCTTATATACGTTGATGCCGACCGAGTCAGCCGCCTGCGGATGTTCTCCGCACGCACGGAGCCGGAGTCCGAACCTCGTCTTGTACATCAGGAGCCATGCGATGATGAAAAGCACGACTGCGACCGGAGTCGTCAGGTAAAAGTACTTGAAGATCAGCGAATCCAGAAAACCGTTTCCGGCTTCCAGACCGAAATTAGCCTGCGTAATACGGATCCAGGTAGGGATCTGGATCGTTGTGAGGCCCTGTCCCTGCACAGCCCAGGTAATAACGACTGCAAAAGCCGGAGCGAAAATATTGAGCGCTGTACCGCCGATCGTCTGATCCGCTCTCAGGTTGATTGCCGCAAAGGCCAGAAGAACAGAAAATACCATACCGGAGATTCCGGCAATAAGAATTGCTAAGAACATAGCAATCTGAGGGTGTTCCTTTCCCCATCCGGCGCTGTCAAATCCCTTCAGTGCAAAGCTTGCGCAGAGCGCGCCGATGACCATGATTCCTTCCAGCGCGATG
>CADABA010000021.1 GCA_902785985.1 uncultured Lachnospiraceae bacterium | reverse complement strand
TTTGTGGATAACTCAGCCCCATTTGCTGATGAAATACCTAATTTCAAGTTTCGAGATGTAGATTTCATTCGAGATTTACTCTCATGAATAATTCAGGTTTATTGATAATATAACGATGATATGACATCAGGCAGTGCCCAGCTTATCCTGCAAGGGCACTGCCTGAAAAGTTCGAAAAATGTATCCAAAGATCAGATTCCAACCACAATTCCCGTAGGCAGCGCGGGAAGAGTGACCTCATCGGATATCTGCGGATTTGAATTACTGACAACACTGATCGATGCGGAAAGCCATTGGAATGCTTCTTTGAAATGGTTCTGATTAGCTTGAAGAACAATTTTCTTACTCTGGTCATATTCATCCGGATAATAGGACTGCAGTACTTTTTTGTTAGCTCCAGTGCCAATACCCATAGGCATGTATACAACCTTCTTATTGCGGATATAATCCTGAAGGCGTGTTTTTACACGTGCTCCTTCGTCACTGTCATTAGGATATCCGTCTGTCAGAACAAAAAGCCAGGGTCTGTAATAACTGATACCGGCTGCCTTATATGTTGCTTTGCGGTCTTCGATCATATCAAGACCAAGGTCGATTGCTGCGTTCATTGCTGTCGTACCGCCTGTCGAAAGAACCGGCGGTACATACTGACTTGCGGGAGTCATACCGGTAACGATGTAAGCATTGGTGTCAAATCCGACAATTGCCACTTCTGCACGGCCACACGCCATGGGGTCTGCCTGAAGAGCATCCCCGAACTCCACAAGACCTTGATTAAGCTCCCTGATCGGATCGCCGCTCATAGAGCCTGAAACATCTACACAAAGAACACAAGCCACATGGCGCTCGCCAATATTTTCAGGCATAATGTCCTGTACAAAATCTACGCTCATAATAAATCCTCCTTTGCTCTACTTCTCTTTCTATTTATTATGTAAGGTCGTACCCTTTCACAATCACATCTCAATCACATGTTAAACATAATTCTCATATATATTCCTCTGCTTTTCAGTCGCTCCACGACAGCCGTATTCTTTTCTTCACTTTTTTCATTCTTCTTTCCAATTCTTCCGATTGCTTTCTTTCCAGTTCTCTGACTTTTTCTATGCGTTCCTGCTGATATTTCTCAGAATCGCTTTCCCATGCATTCCTGTCAAATGCGATCTTCGTCCGTGTGTCCGCCATTTTCCTTTGATTTACAACGGAAACAAATGTCAAATCATCCTCGACCCTGTCCCGATACCCCGGAGAACACAAAATGCGGTCTCGTTCATTACACATTCTTTCTACAGAATAATAGTCATGAATCGGTTCAGCGACTTCTTTTTCAATGAATGGATAATATACCCTGTTATTCTCGGTCTCATTCCGGACGAACCCATCAAGAACACCGTCAGTACACATAAAATACGCTGCGATATGCGATGCCATTCCAAACTGCCACGTTGCCTTACTTTGAAGCGGGAACACACTGGACATCTCTTCACCCTTGTGACGCACCGTTGCCAGATGGCAGCCGCCATCTTCAGTAATAACAACGATTCCATCATCGCCTGCATGACCCATATAGAGATCTGATCCGTCATAAACAGCGAGTGTCAGCGTTGATTGAAATGAATACGGCAATACTTCGTTCTCATCAGCCAATACTTCAACAGCATCATAAGCTTCATTCATGGCCCGTCTCAATAAGGCACCCATTTCTTTCGGACTGACTTCCAGACTGCCATCACGCAGTGCCGTCTCACAGACACTGAGACTTCTATTAACGGCACATTCAGCTCCCATATCAGATAATGCGCAGCTTCCGACGCCATCGGCGATTGCGCTTATAATAATTCCCCGATCTTCAATTACACGAATTCCAGACCAGTCCTGGCAGAACATACCTTTCCGTATATGTGATTCTCCACGCTGAGTTATGCAGTATGCCGATATTTCCTGTTCTTCAAGATAAAAGATGGATGGATCCGGTTGACTCGGATGCTTAATATCCAATTCATCCTGGGTTTTGTCATCACTTTCATCAACAGAGTCGGATTCCTCTGAAAATCCTTCAATATGAATTTCTGATTCAGAAAGTATCACATCTTCCTTATCTTCCTCTATGTCAGGAAGTTTCTGGTTCTCTTGAGACAGATCGATCCCAGATGGAAAATCATTCGGATCTGATGTATCATCATGAGCATTTACCTGAATATTCATCTTATCTTCCATACTTATAATCCGCTCCGTTTTTTCCTCTGTTGCCTGTAAGATCACCTGGTCAAATGAACCAGAGCGCCCGGCAATACTATTTTGAAATAATGTAACTATTGCATTTCACTTAAGGCATACGTCTGCTTTGACAGTACTAAATTAAGCAGGACTGTGGAATTTTCCACAGTCCCGGAAACGAAAAGCCCTTAACCAGATGCTGTCTTATAGAGCTCCCCTCTCCAAATGACAAGAATATTTTACCATAGCCTGATCTGTAAATCATCTCTATTACAGTGATTCTTTACTAATTGAATATTGGTTTACCGACCCCATAAGACCTCTTGCTGTGTGCAATAAACCGTCTGTCCTTTATAATCAATATTGCTCCTGCATATCCTGTCATTTTTACAATCCGGATATACACAGGAATACTCCCCCATATTACCTCGCACATCAACGGGCTCTCAATTAATACCACATCACCTTCTATTTTCATATTTTATTTCTGCAATTGACCATTCATTGTTTTCTATATCTTTCAGCAACAACAGAATCTTTGGCATCATTTACCACATACATAACCTCACCGCTCCCAACAATCCTATATAGCCATTGTACGATAAACTCAGGAAAAGTATCTATATAATAGCCAGAAATTGTTATTTCATACATTTTCTTCGTCATTCTTCTATTTTTGACAAATCAACTCTGCTTGACGTCTCCTCGCATCAAAGATATAGTATAATTGAGTTAATTTATTTTAATCTTAACTTCCCAAAAAATTAACTCTCAATCCGGTCTCGAACACCATTTTAGCAGGATTACTCCCGCTCCTCATCGTCTTCATCCCAGTAATCCCATGATGCATATTGCTCGATCTCCCCTTTCGCTTTGAGTACGGTTGGGACGGCTCCTTTCTCCTCTTCTTCGATCTTCTGCACATGGATTGTGAACATCCAGTCATCCCCAAAGTCATAGTGAAGAGAAAAATTTTGTCCCTTTTCAAGGTGCAGCTTATCCAGGGCAATCTTTGTTGACGGCTCTCCATACTCGGGGTCTGACTGAAAACTGCAGTCACTATACATACGGTTATCCATGCAGAATTCATAAAGATGCTCATCAATGAAATCAAATGACGAGATAATTACACTGCACAGCCTGTCCAGAGTCTCCTCCCCGGAAATCTGAATCACCCTATATACCGTACGCGCCATACCGGCAGGATATACTTTTAATGTATACTTTTTTCCCATATGTACTTGTCCCCTCCCTATAAATCAGCCTTTCCCTTCATGAAATCAATGACTTCCTCAAGACTCCGTCTGCTTTTAGCATAGGCTTCGAAGAGTTTCTCTTTATCTGCCTCTTTCTTCTCTTCAAGCAGGTTATCATACTCATCTTTCGCTGTCTCCAGCTCTGCAGTCAGCTTCAGGATCTTCTTTTCCTGCCGCTCCAGTCTCACGTTTATATCCAACTTTCCTCTTGCCATGATCATACGCTCCCTTTAATTCGTCAGCATACTCAGCTGTTTGCCAAGTTCCTTCGCTTCTTTTTCTACTCCCGCTGCCGTCAGGTTAAATGCCTGCAGGATATCCTTCTGTGTGGCCGTCACTGCGTGATCAAGCCGGTATACCCCGTCGGCCTGCCGGATCACTTCGATCTTATCCAGTTCTTTCAGTGCTGCCGGCACCGTCATGTAGTTCTTCTTTTTATGGATCTCTTTCATACGATCCTTTAAGCAGGTGTAGATTTTGTTACGTATAATCAGCGCGATAAATTCGATGAAGATCTTGCTGTGCATCGGTTCGTCCTGGTAAACGCGCATGCTTCTTTCGCCGAGGTAAGACTTGTCTCCCCGGAACAGTTTCTCAGAGCTGTCACGGCTCTTATACAGTTCCAGCGCCTCTGCCGCTGTCATTGCCGCCGAGGTAATAATGCAGAAATATCCGCAGAGTTTGATGTCCCGGGATATGACGTCCTCCCGTTCCCTTATAAACTGAAGTCTCTTCTTTCCGTCTTTTTCTGTGTGATAGATCAGATCGAAGTATGCCAGGTCCTGTCCCTTAAACACCACTTCCGTTCCTTTCAGCTTCTCCAGAGCCTCCTTCTGATCCCGGATCTTTTTCTGCAGCTGCGCGCGCTCTTTTGCCTTTTTGAAATCATTATAGTAGATATGGAAGTACCGTTCCTTCTCGTCCTTCTTGAATAAAAAGCCCTTTACCGTAATGCCGTTCTCGTCATAATACGGGATCGTATTCTTCCATTCATCCTCAAAGCTTCCTTTATGTTCAAGGATCACCTTGTTCACAAGTTCTTTACAGCCTTTAACCATGATGATGAAATCATATCCGTTCCGTTCCATGAACCGGATGTTCGGCTCGTTGAAATAGCCCCTGTCAAGGATAAACCCAGCATTCTTATAGCCATATGCTTCTGCCTTTTCAAGCATACGCTGGAGTTGGGACATGTCATTGATACTGCCCGGATAGACTTCATAAAACAACGGCAGGCGGTTCTTCTTATCATACGCGATTGAGAAGTTGAAGATCGGTTTCTTCTCTTTTTCCTTCTCATGTCCGAATTCCGCGATCTCTACGTCCCCCGCCTGACAATGCTTGTTCGTGGAGTCATAGGAAATGTATATCTTCTCCCGGTGATCTCTGCCAGCGTTCCATTCATTCTGAAACGCAATGCTGTCGTCCCGGCTGATATCCCGCAGAAACCTTGACACTTTCGAATCGCTGTACACCTTCATTCCATCTGTAAACAGCGGATGATTATAAGCATAATCCGGATAATACTGCGCGGCATTGTTCTCTGACACAATTGTGTACGCAGCAAGATCAAAGAACAGGCCACTGTCTTTTTCGATGATTTCGCCGATCCGTTCCTCCAGCTTATAATGCTGTATCACCTTCCGGATTACCAGCCATGCGCCGATCTTTAAGCATCCACTCCGGGACGAAGCCGGAAGCTCTTCTGGAAGTTCTGCGTCCGGGAAAAATTTCAGGTAGTTCCCGTTTGGGATCATCATGTCCGGAGCATCTTCGCACATCTTGCCGATGGATGTACACTGTGGAACGGTATACTGCTTTTCAGCGTAATATTTTCGCCCGTGTTCGTAATAAATGTATGTCGTTCCCTTTATTTTCTTCTTTGAAATACCCGCTTGGTTCTCAGGAATTTTTACGCTAAAACCGAGGTACATGGCTCCTCCTTTCGAGTGTTAATTAACTCGTTATAATGATACCATATATCCCCGTTTTTCGCAATAGCAATAGCTGATTATTGGCTTAAACAAAGGGTTTTCTCACAACTTGAGGCACAGACCTGAAACGAGTGTTAATTGCATGAGAAGTTCACATTTAACCGACAAAGCATCTGTTTTGTATGGGGAAACATGCATGAGAAATTATGATTACCGTGAGAAATGGAAGGAACTGCTGACGCCGGAGATCATTTCCCTGCTCACCACAATTCATGAATATAAATGGAAACAGCGTCTGATCGCAAAGCGATACACAGGCGTACTTTCAGATCTGGAGGATACCGCCAGAATCCGGAGCACAAAAAGTTCCAACATAATCGATGGAATTTATACTTCAGATGAGCGTTTGAAAAAAATCGTTCTTGACAAGACTATGCCCCGAAATCGGAATGAGCAGGAAATCGCCGGATACAGGGATGTCCTGAATACTATACACAGGGATTATGATTATATCCCGATTCGTTCCACTCTTATTCTCCAGCTCCACAGAGATCTTTATAAGTTCAGGGGGCCCGGAGCCGGCGGATTTTTCAAAAATGCAGATAATACAATCCATGATGTTGATGAAAACGGAAATGGCAGATTCCGATTCCAACCGGTTTCTTCATTGGAGACGCCGGTAGCAGTTGAGCAGCTCTGCGCTGCTTATGACCAGGTCCTGAAAGAGATGTACGTTGATCCGCTCCTGATCATGCCAATGTTCATTCTGGACTTCCTGTGCATTAATCCCTTTCGTGATGGCAGCGGGAGGATGAGCCGTCTTCTGACTCTTCTGCTCCTGTATCAGGCAGGTTATTATGTCGGTAAGTATGTCAGCATAGAAGCTCTGATCGAGCGAACCAAAGATTCCTGTTATGAGAGTCTTCAGGCAAGTCTCAAGGGATGGCACGAAGAAACGAACGACTATGCACCTTTTGTAAAATATCTGCTGGGTGTCACAACCGCGTCCTATCTTGAATTCTTTGAGAGGACTAAACTGATTACATCTGAAAAGATGTCTAAACCGGAGCGAATTGCGGAAGAAATACGGAATCACGCCGGTACGATCACCAGAGCCGAACTGGTGGAACAGATACCCAATGTCAGCCAGACAACGGTACAGCGAACACTTACCGAACTGACAAAGCAAGGCAGGATCATTAAACTCGGCGCAAGCCGTAATATCAGATACAAATGGAATTGGAATCAGGAGGATGAACATCAATGATTACAGGCGAACTGAAAAATAAAATTGACAGCATTTGGGAAATATTCTGGACCGGCGGTCTTACCAATCCGCTGGATGTCATCGAGCAGATGACCTATATGATGTTCATCCATGACCTGGATGACTCGGATAACCTCCGCGCAAAGGAAGCAGCCATGCTGGGTCTTCCCTATCAAAGTATTTTTGCGGAAGAGGTACGGATCGGCGACCGAACGATTGCCGGGAACCAGCTGAAATGGAGCATCTTCCATGATTTTCCTGCAGCAAAAATGTACAGCGTTGTCTAGGAATGGGTATTTTCGTTCATCAAAAACCTGCATGGCGATAAAGACAGCGCTTATGCCAAATATATGGGAGACGCGATCTTCAAAATTCCGACACCGCTGATGCTGGATAAGATCGTCACTTCCATGGATACCCTCTACGCCCAGATGTCACAGATAAAATCCTCAGATATCCGGGGCGATGTTTACGAGTACCTGCTTTCCAAGCTTTCCACGGCCGGAGTGAACGGACAGTTCCGTACGCCCAGGCATATCATCCGTATGATGGTCGATCTGATGGAGCCGGCACCGGACGAAGTGATCTGTGATCCGGCCTGCGGCACATCCGGTTTCCTGGTGGCCGCCAGTGAATATCTGAAAGAAAACCGAAAGGAAGAGGTTTTCTTTAACCGGCAGAACCAAGACCATTATATGAATCACATGTTCCACGGCTTTGATATGGACCGTACGATGCTCCGCATCGGTGCCATGAACATGATGACGCACGGCGTGGACAATCCGTTTATCGAATACCGTGACAGCCTTTCCGACCAGAATCCTGACCGTGAGAAATACAGCCTGTGCCTGGCGAACCCACCATTCAAGGGTTCCCTGGATTATGATTCGGTATCTACCGATCTGCTGAAGATCTGCAAGACAAAGAAGACAGAGCTTCTGTTCCTCGCGCTGTTCGTCCGGATGCTGAAAGTGGGCGGACGATGTGCGTGTATCGTACCGGACGGAGTGCTGTTCGGATCTTCTACCGCTCATAAAGCGATCCGAAAGGAACTGATCGAGAATCAAAGACTTCAGGCTGTGATCTCCATGCCCTCCGGCGTGTTCAAACCTTACGCGGGCGTTTCCACTGCCATTCTGATCTTTACAAAGACAGGACACGGCGGAACAGATAACGTCTGGTTCTACGATATGAAAGCAGACGGGTTCAGTCTGGATGACAAGAGAAGCGAAGTGAAGGAAAATGATATTCCGGATATCATCCAAAGATTCCGGAATCTTGACGGAGAGGCTGACCGCAAGCGCACTGATCAGAGCTTTTTTGTGCCAAAGCAGGAAATTGTAGGCAATAATTACGACCTTTCAATTAACAAGTATAAGAAGGTAGAATATGTGCCCGTAGAGTATCCTCCCACAGAGGAAATCATGGCAGAATTGCGGGAGCTGGAAAAGAAAATCCAAATAGAGATGGATACATTAGAAAAACTCCTTAAACTATAAAGAAAGACATGAGATGAGTAAAGATAGCAAGGAAGGTTAACAATGAAAAATGAAATAGTATTTTTCACAGATGGTGATATTTCATTGGAAGTCCCCATAACACCGGAACAGGAGACAGTATGGCTTACGCAGGAACAAATGAGTGAATTGTTTGATACCGCAAGGTCCTCTATCGCTTATCATATAGGAAATATTTTTAAGGAAGGTGAGCTAGATAAAGATACTTCTGTCGAAATTTTCGACAGAAGTACGTCCAAAGCTTTCAGGCCTCCGAAGTATTATAATCTGGATGTAATCATCTCTGTGGGATATCGTGTTAAATCCAGACGTGGAATACAGTTTCGAAAATGGGCAGCTTCTGTTTTAAAACAGTATATTATCAAAGGATATGCTGTCAACGAAAACAGATTACAGCAGCTCGGCGATGTTATTCGTTTAATGAAACGAACTCAGGAATCACTGGACAGTAAGCAGGTATTGACCGTAATTGAACGTTTCAGTGAGGCATTAGATCTACTGGATGCATATGATCACCAGACTATGTCCAGACCGATCGGTTCCGCTGCGGTATACGTTCTTACTTATGACGAATGCCGGAAAGTAATTGACCAGATGCGGTTCGGAGATGAATCGGAGCTGTTTGGAAAAGAGAAAGACGATTCGTTTAAAGGGAGCATAGGGAATATCTATCAGAGTTTCGCTGGGCAGGAAATCTATCCGACGATGGAAGAAAAGGCGGCAAACCTTCTGTATTTTGTAACAAAGAATCACAGCTTTTTTGACGGAAACAAGCGGATTGCGGCGACACTTTTTCTGCATTTTCTGAATTGCAATGGAATTCTGTATGATAAGAATGGAGATAAGCGACTAGACAATCATACACTGGTGGCGCTTACGATTATGATTGCAGAGTCCAGACCGGAAGAAAAAGAAATGATGGTTAGTGTCATTATGAACTGTATTGGGTAAATTGATATTTGTGGGGATGAAGATGAGGATTGATGAAATCTGTACATATGCTCCAAAATCGGGGATAAAAGCAGGCGAAGCAACAAAAGATGGCCAGTATATGTTTTTCACGTCCAGCGAAGACGAGAGTAAACGTTATACGGATTATCAGTATGATGGCGAAGGAATCATTATGGGTACAGGTGGTAATGCTACATTGCATTATTACCATGGTAAATATGCGGTTTCCACAGATTGCATCGTGTTGAATCCGGATGAACGAGTGCGCTGTAAATATCTATACTATTTCTTCTTAGCAAACATTCCAATCCTTGAGGCCGGTTTTAAAGGCGCTGGACTTAAGCATACTAACAAGAAGTATATAGGAAGCATAACGATTCCTGAAATACCACCTTATGATGAGCAGGATCGTGTAATTGAAGTTCTTGACAAGATTTCTGGTATTATCAATGCGCGGAATCTCGAAAATACTGCGCTTGATGACTTAATCAAGGCCCGATTTGTCGAGATGTTTGGGGACATGCTGATTAACCCCAGAGGCTTGCTAGAACAACGTCTGGATTCCCTAGCCGATATAGTATCAGGCATCACAAAAGGACGAAAAGTCAAGACAGACGAGTTGTACGAAGTTCCTTATATGGCTGTATCCAATGTGAAGGATGGGTATATTGACTGGACTACAGTTAAAACCATAATGGCAACAGCCGCCGAAATAGATCAGTACAGACTGATGCCGGGGGATGTTTTGATGACAGAAGGTGGGGATCCAGACAAGCTCGGGAGAGGTGCTATCATTCATAAGCCACCTAAAGATTGTATCCACCAGAATCATATTTTTCGGGTGAGACTGAATCAAGATATACTTCTCTCCGTATTTATGGCTCAGTATTTGCAACAGCAGAAGGCAAAACGATATTTTCTTGGTTGTGCAAAACAGACTACAGGAATAGCAAGTATAAATATGAAACAGCTTTCGGCATTGCCGGTTTTAGTACCGCCGATGAAGGAACAGGAAGAATATGCTACTTTCGTCGTCCAAGTCGACAAATCAAAAGTTGCCTAATTCCATTAAGTGCTTAGGCTTATCATACGAGGAGGAATCAAGATGACCAACTTTGATTTCTTGAAAACAGAGGAGAAATTCGTAAGCTTTGCTGATGTCGCAATCTCAGCGGAGAAGATTCTTCCAATTGATGTATCCGCATCGATCATCAACTGCCGGCGGGCAATGGAATTCGCTGTCAAATGGATGTACTCCGTCGACAGCTCTCTGGTCATGCCCTGGGATGATAAGCTGGTCAGCCTGCTGAGTACGGAAGAATTCCGCGGTGTTGTGGACACGAGCCTCTGGATCCGGCTTGATTTCATCCGAAAAATGGGAAACAGCGCAGCCCATACAGGCAAAAAGGTTACGAAAGATCAGGCCCTCCTCTGTCTGGAAAACCTTTTCATTTTTATGGACTTCATCTCCTACTGCTATGGCGATGAATACACAGAAAGAAAATTCGATCCGACGCTCACCGAAGTGAAGGAGCCGGAACCGGCTGCCCCGGAACCGATCATTTCAGAGGTTGACCTGGAAGCTCTGATCCGGGAAAATGCAGCCCTGAAGGAGGAACTGACCGCACGCCGTGAAGAACAGCAGCAGACTTATGTCCCGAAGCCGCTGGATATCTCCGAATATAAGACCCGGAAGATCTATATTGATTCCATGCTTGAGGATGCAGGATGGGTCGAAGGTAAAAACTGGATCAATGAAGTGAAACTTCAGGGAATGCCGAACAAGTCAGAAGCCGGATATGCCGATTATGTGCTGTACGGCGACGACGGCAAGCCGCTGGCAGTGGTCGAAGCCAAGCGCACCTGCGCGGATGTCGTAAAAGGCCGTCAGCAGGCCAAGCTTTATGCGGATCTTCTGGAGAAACAGTACGGCCGGCGTCCGGTGATCTTCCTGACAAATGGCTTCGAGACCAGGATCCAGGATAACCTGTATCCGGAACGCAGATGCTCCGTGATCTATTCCAAGCGCGACCTGGAAAAGCTCTTCAATCTTCAGGCGATGCGATCCAGTCTCTCTTATGTTGTTGTCGATAAGAGGATCGCCGGACGATATTATCAGGAAGCAGCAATCAAAGCTGTCTGTGACAGCTTTGGGCAGAAGAACCGCCGTAAGGCGCTCCTGGTCATGGCGACCGGCTCCGGCAAAACGCGAACAGTCATTGCGCTGGTCAAAGTTCTGCAGGAACATGGCTGGATCCGGGACATCCTCTTCCTGGCGGACAGAAATTCTCTGGTCACACAGGCCAAGCGCAATTTTGTAAATCTTCTACCTGACCTTTCCGTGACCAACCTGGTGGAGGAAAAGAATAATTACACGGCTCACTGCGTGTTCTCGACCTATCAGACCATGATGAACTGCATTGATTCGGTAGAGGACGACCAGGGCAAGCTCTTTACCTGCGGGCATTTTGACCTGATCATCTGTGATGAGGCGCATCGGTCCATTTACAACAAGTACAGGGATATCTTCAACTATTTTGACGCCCCTCTGGTCGGTCTGACGGCGACCCCGAAGGATGAAATTGACAAGAATACCTATGAGATTTTTGAGCTTGAAAATGGCGTTCCGACCTACGGCTATGATTTGGCGCAGGCGGTCCGGGATGGGTACCTCGTTGATTTCATGTCGGTGGAGACGCAGCTGAAATTCATTGAACAGGGCATTGTATATGATGACCTGTCTGAGGAAGACAGGAAGGCCTATGAAGATACCTTTGAAGATGAAAATGGAGAACTGCCGGACAGTATCGCCTCCTCAGCCCTGAATGAATGGATCTTCAATGAGGACACGATCCGCGAGGTCCTGAATATTTTGATGGAGCACGGCCTGAGAGTAGATTACGGCGCTAAGATCGGAAAGACCATTATCTTTGTCAGAAATCATGATCATGCAGAAAAGGTCCTGGAGGTCTTTAACAAAGAGTATCCGCATTTAAATGGCTTTGCGAAAGTCATAGACAATTATCTGACCTATGCGCAGAGTGCGATCGATGAATTTTCAGAGCCGCAGAAGCTTCCGCAGATCGCAATCTCTGTAGATATGCTTGATACCGGGATCGACGTGCCGGAGATCCTGAATCTGGTCTTTTTCAAAAAGGTCATGAGCAAGGCAAAATTCTGGCAGATGATCGGCCGCGGGACCAGGCTCTGTCCGGGTCTCATCGACGGAGAAGACAAAAATAAGTTTTATATCTTTGATTTCTGCGGAAACTTTGAATTCTTCCGTATGAACAAAGGAAAACCGACAGCGAATATGATCGCTCTTCAGGGAGCCATCTTCAACCTTGAATTCCAGATTGCCTATAAACTGCAGGATCTGCAGTATCAGCAGGAAGAGCGGCTCGTAGCATATCGGGAAGCCCTTATAGAGCATATGACCGGAAAGGTGCAGGAACTGAACAGGGAAAACTTTGCGGTCCGCCAGCATCTGAAGTATGTAGATCTCTATGCGAACAAGGACAATTATAATGCCCTGACATACGAGGATACGCTGCTGGTCCGGGAAGAACTTGCTCCGCTGATCGAGCCGGAACCGGACGAAGCATCTGCGCTTCGTTTTGATGCTTTGATGTATGGGATTGAGCTGGCATACCTTGTGGGGAAGAAATATGCAAAAGCCAGACATGATCTGATGACCAAGGTGTCCGGTATCGCCAGCGTTGCCAACATTCCCGAGATCATGGCTCAGTCAGAACTGATCGATAAGATCCTGCATACCGATTATCTTGAAAATGCCGGGATTAACGAATTCGAAAATATCAGGGAAAATCTCCGCAGTCTGATGAAATATCTGCCGAAGAAAAAAGTCCGGTACGATACGGATTTTGACGATCAGATCCTTTCTATGGACTGGAAAGAATCGGAGCTGGAAAACGACGATCTGAAGAATTATAAGGCAAAAGCAGAATTCTATATCCGACAGCATCAGGATAACACAGCGATCCACAAGCTGAAGAACAACATTCCGCTTACAGAGACCGATGTGAAGGCATTGGAAGAAATTCTATGGAGCGAGGTCGGAACGAAAGAGGATTATGAGGCGGAGTACGGCAGCAAGCCCCTGGGCGAATTTGTCCGGGAAATTGTCGGTCTGGATATGAATGCCGCGAAGGAAGCTTTTGCGGCGTATCTGAATGACGCAAGCCTGGACAGCAGGCAGATCTACTTTGTGAATCAGATCGTGGAATTTATTGTCCACAATGGGATGATGAAGGATCTCTCCGTTCTTCAGGAAGCTCCGTTCAACGCCATGGGCAGTATTGTGGAAGTCTTCACAGACCTCAGTGTCTGGATGGGGATCCGGAACACGATTGAGCGGGTGAATGCGAACGCATTGGCTTCGTAAGGCATCGTACGGCTGCAGGGCGCATATCTCAGCGGGCGATCCCATGCCTCAGCAGGAAATCGAACCCTGGCACTGAGACAAGATTTGCTGCCGATCGCCTTACGAAAAGAGATATCTCACACCGATATATAAAAACCTCCGCCGGAATTTCGTTTTCCCGGCGGAGGCTCTTCATTTTTTTCTATATAATTTGGTATTTATCGAGGGGTGCTATTCGCATTCCGCATACGCTCCATGCTCATGCCACGCTGTCACGCTATCACGCTATCGACTGTTCGCAGTCTGTGCGGCTTTGTGAGCAGGCTCACAGCCGCCCAATTGCTCCATCCGGCACCGCTCGCAGATACGCGTACGCTCTTTTTACGCCTCAGCGACCGCGTCAACGAATGCGTCAAGTGCTTCCTCATCCTTGCTGTGAAGCGCACTCTTGATCGTCAGCATATTCTCGACGACCTTGCAGTTCTTGAGGGCTGCGAGCTTCTCCGCGATCTGCTTGCCCGAAGCCGGTGCCCAGGATCCGTTCTGCGCGATCGCAAATGTGCGGTTCTTCAAATCCAGCGCCGCCATGTCATGAAGGAGCGCATCGATCGGAAGGTAGATTCCGTTGTTGTAGGTCGGGCAGAAAATGACGATCTTTCCGACTCTCCACGCCTCGCCGATCAGATAGGACGCATGTGTCCTTGACGCATCGAAGACGCGGACTCCCTTTCCCGTCTTTGCGCGCAGCTTCGCGGCAAAAGCCTCCGCTGCCGATGCGGTGTGTCCGTAAAGGCTTCCGTAGATCACGATATACCCGTCATCCTCCGGTGTCAGCGAACTCCACTTCTGATACTTGTCGATGAACCATGCGATATTCTCTCTCCAGATCGGTCCGTGGAGCGGGCAGATCATCTTGATATCGAGAGCTGCCGCCTTCTTAAGTACGTTTGTGACCTGTACGCCGTACTTGCCGACAATATTGGCATAATATCTTCTCGCGTCATCGAGGAAGATCTTCTCAAAATCATACTCATCCGCGAAAATGCCCGCATCGATCGCGCCGAACGTTCCGAAGGCATCCGCAGAGAAGAGCGTCCCGTTGGATTCGTCAAATGCAAACATGACCTCCGGCCAGTGAACCATCGGCGCAAAGACGAACCGGAATGTATGCGCGCCCGTCTCAATCGTCTCCTTGTCCTTGACAGTGATCCGTTTGATTCCTGCAGTCTCCGGGAAGAAATTGGAGAGCATCTGGAAAGTCTTTGCATTTCCGACGAGCGTAAGGTCCGGATACATGGCGGCCACCGTTGCGATCTGTGAGCAGTGATCCGGCTCCATGTGCAGGATGACCAGATAATCAAGGCTCCTCCCGTCAAGGACCGTACTCAGATTTTCGAGATACTGGTCAGAGATCGAGATATCGGCTGTGTCAAAGACGACCGTCTTCTCATCGAGGACCGCATAGCTGTTGTAGGATACCCCGTTCGGGAGCGGGAACAGGTTCTCAAAGAGAGTCAGACGCCTTTTGCTTCCTCCGATCCAGAATGTATCCGCAGCGACTTTCTGTATATTGACCATAAAAACCTCCGTTCATGTTAAGTGTCTGTGTCTTATTCAGTATACATCAAAAGGCCTGTCAAAAAAACATCAAAAAAGCATCATATTCCCCACAGATCCTTCCACCAGTCGAACCAGCCTCCTCCTGTATCCCTGCCGTTCGTTCCGCCGTCATTCCCAGTGCCGCTGCCGTTCGTCCCGCCATTGTTCGAGGTGCCGCTGCCGCCGGTCCCGCCGTTGTTCCCGGCACCGCTGCTGCCTGTCCCGCCATTGTTCCCGGTACCGCTGCTGCCTGTCCCGCCATTGCCGCTGTTTCCTTTATCATTCGAATCACTGCCGAACCACCTATCCACCACGCTCTTATGGATATGACAGGTAACTCCCGGATCCGAAAGCTCTGCGGGCAGCACATACTGCTCTTCCTCTGTACCGGGCACTGCAGACTTCAGGTAGACCCGCCCTTCCTCGCGCTTGCAGTAAGGACCGGACAGCTCTCCGGACTCTGCACAGATCGCGACCATCACATGGCAGTCGCATTTTTCAGTCGGTGCGGTCCCGACTGCGAAGCAGACGGTCTCCGTTCCGTCCCCGTGAATTGCATTTTCGCACAGCCCCTTGACAGCGCGTTTTCCGCACTTGGTGCAGATCTCGACCTCCTCGAAATTTTTTCCGGTCTCGAACTCTTCCTTTGCGTTCTGCGTGTGAGCACCTGCCATCACATCTTTCCAGATGTACTTCACATATGTGCTGCTCTCCTGCGTCCTGTTGTCGTCAAATCCTCCCCACACACCGCATGTAAGGGAAGGAGAATATCCTATGAACCAGGCATCTCTGATATCTGTCGTCGTCCCGCTCTTACCGGCAAGATCGATGACCGTATCTCCCTCGAAATTCGCCTCAACGCCGGTGCCGGAAAGCATCGCATCTTCCAGCGCACAGGTGAGGAGCTTTGCCGTATTTTCGGAAATGACCCTCCTCGTCGTCTGTTTTTTCTCGATCAGCACATTTCCGTCATGATCCAGGATCTTTGTATAGAGAATGGGCTCCGCATACACGCCTCCCCTTGCTATGGACGCGTAGGCCGCAGTCATCTCAAGGTTCGTGACACCGCTGTAAGTCCCGCCGAGGGCAAGAGCTTCCACCTTGTCATTTTCTGTCAGCGTCGAGATCCCGAAATTTCCGATCATATTCCAGGTCGGATCAAGCCCGACCTCATTGAAACACTTGAGTGCGACGATATTTCTAGACTGGGAGATCGCCGTCTGAACTGTGATATTTCCCTTGTAGGCACCGTCGAAATTGTGGACCTCCGTCCCGTCAGAATAGGTACAGGGCGCGTCCGCGATCACAGTGCCGAGTGTCATGGCTCCGCTGTCTATAGCCGCCGCGTACTCCCCGATGATCTTGATGGTCGATCCGGGCTGGCGCACCATTGAGGTGGCGCGGTTCAGCAGAAGGTTTGCATTTTTCTCTCCGCGGCCTCCGATCAGGGCGCGGATCTGGCCGGTCTCCGTATCCATGAGGACCAGAGATGCCTGCTCATCGGATGTATAGTAATCTGGATTGTTGACGACCTCGCCGGCAAGCTCCTGCAGACGGCTGTCTTCCGTCGAACAGATCGTCAGCCCTCCGCGGTAAATAAGATCCCATGCCTCCTCCTCACTGCATTTCTTCGTAGCCATAAGGTCATGGAGAACACTGTAGATCATGGCATCTTCAAAATACGTCATGATCTCCTGCGTAGCTCCGTTGGTACTCACGTCAGAGATCCTGGCATAGACGTCGTCCCGCTCCGCCTCGTCGTGCTCCTCCTGCGTGATATATCCGAGCTCAAGCATCTTATCGAGAATATATTCCCTCCGCTCCGCATTGGCCTCTGGATTCGTGATCGGATTGTACCGGGTCGGATTTCGGGTAATTCCCGCGATCACAGCGCTCTCGGAAAGGGTGAGGTCGGAGACATTCTTGTCGAAATAGTACTTTGCCGCTGTCTCAACTCCCCAGTTCCCTCCGCCGAGGTTGATCGTATTCAGATAGTTTTCGAGGATCCAGGCCTTGTCAACGTGCATCTCCAGAGCAATCGCAAGATACTGCTCCTGGATCTTCCTCCTGACCTTATCGAGAAAAGTCTTCTCATTCATCCAGTCCGTAAAGACATTGTTTTTAAGGAGCTGCTGCGTAATGGTGCTGGCTCCTTCCGAAAAATTCCCTTCCGTAATTCCCCTGTAAACAGCTCGCGCGATACCTTTCGGATCGACCCCGATATGCTCGTAAAACCGTTCGTCTTCAATTGCGACGACCGCATTCTGAAGTGATTCCGGCACTTCAGAGAGCTTTACATAGACGCGGTTCGACGCCTCGCCGGACAGCGTCAGTACAACATCCCCGTCTTTATCAAGCACATTGGATCTGTAGCCGTGAGGCGTTGCGTCAAGTACATTGATGGACGGCGCCCGGACGATACAATACGCGGTAAATACAGTTCCCGCCGCGAAGACAGCAAGAAGCGTGATGAGCATCACACGAATAACAATTCTGATTTTGTTCCCTGTCACAGATCCGGACCTCCTTTCCCTGCACAGGCAGTGCAGAACACATTTCAAGAACGCCTCGGCGTTCTTGCCGCGCCGCGCAGGGTGCGAAGCACCTTCTTCTTTGCGCGGCTGCGATCCGCCGTGCCTAAGCATGCGTAACAAT
>CADABA010000020.1 GCA_902785985.1 uncultured Lachnospiraceae bacterium | reverse complement strand
ATTATCATCCACGAGGCAATCCCTGAAAAGTAAAGCACCGGAAAGATCCGGTGCTAATGTTACATATTTTTAGGGACATTTTCAAAAATGGTTGACACAGAAAAATTAAAAAAATTCGACAATTAAAAAATGGCTGAAGTGAAAAGTTTGAAAGGCGTATGATCCTTACCGGCATTACCAACGATGCTGCCAAAACTGCTGTCGCTCAAACGATCGGCAAAGACTCGAAGACTCGGCAATACGCACTGCAAAAACGCCTGACAATCTTTATGTGGCATAAGTGCGCTCAGGTGTAGTATAATAAATGAAAAGAATCGCATGCCTGGCGGAGCTTATAAAAGAGCTCATGCATACGCCCTGAGGGGCTGTTTCGCCTCGACATCAAAGGAAGGTTGTTCTTTTAAGAAGGAAAGGGAGGTCTGACAATGAGAATTCTTGTGTGCAAAAAATGCGGAAATATGGTAGCGGAGCTTAAGAAAGGCACATGTCCGGTGAAATGCTGCGGTGAGCCTCTCGAAGAGCTTGTTGCAAACACGACGGACGCTGCCGTAGAGAAACATGTCCCCGATGTGACAGTGGACGGCAATAAGGTTACTGTTAAGGTCGGTTCAGTAACACATCCCATGGTGGATGCACATTATATTGAGTGGATCATGATTGAGACGAAGAAGGGATGCCAGAAGGCAGACCTGGCTCCGGGAGAGGCTCCTGAGGCTGCGTTTGTGATCGGTGAAGGAGATGAGTTCGTCGCGGCTTATGATTACTGTAATCTGCATGGACTCTGGAAAGCCTGAAGGAGAATTCAAGAACACCTGACTCAAAGAGCTTTCACAGGAAGCTCAGAGAGTGATGACAGCTATGAAGCAGAACTACAATGAGGAAAGGATATGCTGTGCCTGTCTTCGGAGAGGAATTCCGGGATATTGATTTTTCGGATTATTGATTTCATGAATAATCCGGAGGGATCATGCCGGGATTGTAAGACACGCAGCATGGAGGGGGTTTATGAATCACATTATTCTTGAAGGATTTATGGGATCCGGCAAGAGTGCGGTTGGAAAGGCGCTTTCGAAGGAACTTGGGCTTCCTCTGATCGATATTGACAAGAGGGTATCCGGAAAGTTAAAAATGACATCCGCGGAAGTATACAGTCATTATGGGGATGCCTATTATCGGGCGATGGAGACGGTCGCACTGGCAGAACTGCAGGATGAAACACAAAGATCGATTATTGTACTCGGAAGCGGACTTGCGCTGATGCCGCAGAACGCACCATATCTTAAGAAACTGGGAACTGTGTATTTTCTGAAGGTCGGAAAGCAGATCGTTCTGGAGAGGCTCTCAAAGGGAGAGAAGCATTCCTGGCTGAGAGCAGGGGATCTTGAAGACAAGGTCGTAAAGATGATGAAAGAACGCGAGCCCGCATATAAGAAAGTGGCGGATGTCACGATCAAGGTGGATGGAAGATCGACCGCGGATATCGTCGCAGAGATCATCGGGAACGATAAAAAGGAAAACAGTTGATGCGGATCAATTGAAAAAAGAAGAACGGAGGATGAACGGCACGGAAAGCCGGATCTGCCGTTCTTCTTTTTTCGATCTTCGGATTCTCTGATACAGAATTCCGGGGACCGGCATACTGTGCCCGGTCCTGCAGGTTCCATTAAGCTGGATCCCTGCAGGCACACAGTAAGTTGTCGTTGCAGGCTGAAGCACACAGCATATCGTCTTTGAGGGCTGCAGGCGCACAGTAAATCATATCGCAGGCTGTAAGCGCATAATAATTGCCTTTGGGGCTGCAGACGGCATATTACGATGTCTCTGCAGGGTCTGGCAATATACCTGGCTTCAGAGAGCGTTTTGAAAGACCCGGGCAGCCACATAGTCGACCGGCATATCCTGTCCGGTCCAGATGCGGAAAGCCTCTGCTCCCTGATAGAGAAGCATGGAGAGGCCGTTTTCAGTCCGGCAGCCGGCATTCTCTGCAAGCTGCATGAGACGGGTGACCGGCGGGTTATAGATCGCGTCATAGACAAAGATATCCTTCGTGAGGAAAGAAGCATCGGCGAGAGGACATTCTGAGCCCGAAGCGCCCGCCTTCAGCATTCCGACACTCGTCGCGTTGACGAGAAGGTTGCTTTCCGCGATCTCCCGTTTCTGGGCGTCTGCGTCGCTCAGAGCATGGAAAGTGATCACCGTCCGGGAACAGGATGACAGCCGTTCGGCAAGCTCACGGATCCTTTCTGCGGAAGACGGACGGTGATAGAAGACGGAAATTTCTGAAGCACCTTCCAGCGCGCTTCCGATCAGAATGGAGGAAGCCGCGCCGCCGGTTCCCAGAAGCGTCATTTTATTTCCGGAGATGGGATGCCCTGATTTCTGAAGAGCGCGTATAAAACCGAGACCGTCAGTCGTGTGTCCTGTGAGGCGGCCGTTTTCATTTTTTACGGTGTTTACGGAGCGGCCGATCCGTGCGGCAGGAGAAAGCTCGTCGCAGAGATCGCACATCGCAGTCTTGTCGGGCATGGTGAGATTCCAGCCGGATGCATTTTCTGTGCGGAGCCGGTCAACGACCTTCGGAAGTTCGGATTCATCTGCTTCTATGAGCCCGTAGACTGCGTTGATTCCAAGCTTTGAAAATGCGCAGTTGTGCATGGCGGGGGATTTGCTGTGGGCGACCGGCGAGCCGATCAGATAGTATTTTTCCATAGTGTACCTCAAAAAATTTTCTTCTGCGAAGCGGCCGGCTGAGAAAGCTCTGACGCTCCGCGTGCGCTTTGCATAAAGGCAGGACCTGCCTTCCTCTGATATATATATAAGCGACTTGAAGTATAGCATATTAAGAAGGCGAAATGGAGTAATTTCCTGAATCCCTGACGCAGAATTTCCGTGACTTCAGAGTCGTGAGGCGGACGATCATGATGAGCAAAAAAAACGATCTGCCGCAAGGCCATGCAAAGGACAGTGTCAGATGAGCTGCGGGACAGTACACACAGGAGAAGAAAAGCGGTACACAGGCATAAAAAAGACGGTACACCTGCATGTAAACGGCGGCATACCTGCATAAGAAAAGACGGTGCACCTGCATGTAAACGGCGGCATACATGCATTAAGAAAAGACGATGCGCATACATAGGAAAAGATGGGTATTGCATCAGAACTCTTTTTATTATAAAATTAAGTGTACTTATTTAAGGAGGAAGACCCATGATATCAGCAGGTGATTTTAAAAATGGTTTAACACTCGAGATCGACGGACAGGTCATGCAGATCGTAGAATTTCAGCATGTAAAGCCCGGTAAGGGCGCTGCATTCGTCCGCACAAAGATGAGAAATGTTATCAATGGCGGTGTCGTTGAGAAGACATTCCGCCCGACAGAAAAGTTCCCCGCAGCAAGGATTGACCGCAAGGATCAGCAGTATCTTTATAATGACGGAGATCTTTATTACTTCATGGATCCGGAGACATTTGACCAGATCATGATCAATAAAGATGTTATTGGCGACGCGCTGAAGTTCGTCAAGGAAAATGAGAACGTAAAAGTATGCTCTTACAATGGTGAAGTATTCTCCATCGAGCCGCCTCTTTTCGTGGAACTTGAGATTACGGATACAGAGCCCGGTTTCGCAGGCAACACAGCGCAGGGCGCTTCAAAGCCGGCGACCGTTGAGACCGGTGCAACCATTCAGGTTCCGCTCTTTGTAAATATTGGAGATGTCGTTAAAATCGATACACGCACTGCTGAATATCTTTCGAGAGTATAAGACAGAGGCCTCCCCACTGCGGGGAGGCTTCTTATTTTTTGCTATTTCGTTGAATAGTGATGCTTTTATTTGATGTCACGCTGTTTTCCTTATCGATCTTCCGTACTGTTTTCTGATGAATCATATTCTTTCTTAAGAAACCATCCATGTCATGAGATTCGCGGTAAGACCCTCGCAGGGTAAAACTCCCGCAGACCGCGGCATCCGCCTGCCCCCGTATTTTACTCCGGCGGATCGCAGCCGCGCGATTGAGAAGGTGCTTCGCACGTAAGCGCGGCGCTGCAGGAACGCCCGGGCGTTCCGGAATCGACTTCGCATGAACCGGTAACTTCTTTGTATGAGGAATGGGCCTCCGAACCCAAATTAATAAAAAAGGAGTGACTGGTAAATATGGACTATGAGGGATTCAAAACGGAAATTACAACAAAAATCTGCGGCCGGGTAGGGGAAGGACCCTGCGTGCGCGTACACCGTGTGAGAAAAAACAACGGTGTGATGCTTGACGGACTGACGATCATGAGGGAAGGAGATAATATTTCTCCGACGATTTATCTGGAGCCTTTTTATGACAGGTATCAGAACGGAGCCGATCTGGATTCTCTGACGGACGATATCCTGGGGCTTTTTAACAGCCGTTCATATGCGGGAAAAATCGATGTACAGGAGTTCGAAGACTTAAAAAGGCTGGCGCCGGGCATCCGGCTGCGTCTCGTCAATTATGCGATGAACCGGGAGTTGCTTGAAGACGTGCCGCACAGAAGATTCCTTGACCTTGCCGGCATACTGTACTGCGACGTCCGGAATCCTGCATTTTCGAATGCCGCTGTGCTCATACAAAACAGTATTGCCGAAAAGTGGGGAGTTTCCTCGGACTGGCTCTTTGAGACCGCCAAAAGAAATATGCTTCTGTATGAGCCGGCAGAGATCTGGCCGATGGGAAGAATGCTCGCTGATCTCCGGGGAATCCCGGATG
Source organism: uncultured Lachnospiraceae bacterium (assembly GCA_902785985.1). Taxonomy (GTDB): domain Bacteria; phylum Bacillota; class Clostridia; order Lachnospirales; family Lachnospiraceae; genus Chordicoccus. The sequence continues at coordinate 21,162 of CADABA010000020.1, read as the reverse complement.
ATAATACGCTGCCGGAGTTTCCGCTCTATGTGCTGACCAATAAGAGCAGGATGTTCGGGGCTGCCTGCATGATGTATCCGAACGTGTTCAAAAATGCGTCGCTGGAAATAAATGGCGATTTTTATGTGCTTCCGAGCAGTATCCACGAGGTCCTGCTCCTGCCGTCGGATAATGTGTTCGACGCGGAAGGACTCGGAAGGCTCGTGAGAGAGATCAATGAGAATCAGGTGGAGCCATATGAGGTCCTGTCGAACAACGTTTATTATTACGACAGTGAGAAGGAAGAAATCGGGATGGCGTGAGCTGTCCGAGCCCCTTGCCGGTGCAGGGCTCTCCCCGGGAGGGCTGTATCATCATAAAAAAATCAGTGGGAGAGCGTTCGGTTCGCATCCGAAAGGCCGTGAGTTCGAATCTCATTATCTCCATAAAGCAGCCTGCCAGTTCTGGCAGGCTGCTTTCAAAAATCACATCTTACGTCTGTAGCTCAGTGGATAGAGCGCTGGATTCCGGTTCCAGGTGCGCGGGTTCGATTCCTGTCAGACGTGCTCACGGGGATATGCATGGCATGTCCCCGTTTTACGTTTTTACATCAGGAACGTATCAGTGTTCCTTGCGACGTGCGCGGCGCGTAAGCGCCTTCCGATGCGCACGTAAAGCGATCCGCCGTGCCTGAGCATGCGTAACAATGCTCCGGTGGAGCATTGTGCAGCTGAGGCGTTTATCTCAGTGGGGGATTGAGACCCGCCGCTGAGACGAGCAGGATATTGACCTATGCCCCGCTTATGGAAGCGGAGGTCTTCCCCACTGAGATAAAAAACGGATCTGTGCATTCATCCGCTGGTTCCGGTCGGCATCTCCCGGGGAAAATCAGGCAGGTTGCAATAAAGTTCCTCTTATGGTAAGATAGGCTGGTGAAGCAGGTTTGTCGGATATGGACAAAGTAACGTAAAGCATGTTTGCTGCGGATGACAGCTTAAGAGGGAAAATGGCGAAAAGGATCCCGGCCGGTCAGGCAGAATGAGAACCTTTTTTGCTCAGTGACACAGAATATCCGCGACGAAAATTTTAGATGAATGTAGATCTGTTGTAGTGACTGATGGGATGGTCATGTAAGTTTTTTAGAGGAGGTATGGTACTTGGACTCTTTCAGAGAATGGTTATCCGATAATCTGAGATACATCTGTCTGATACTTGGGATCCTGATCGTACTTATCGGCGTATTTTTCGGCGTGAGGACTGTAACGCGTGTTCTCAGCAAGGGAAGTGATGCGGAGAAAGTGCAGGAAGACAGTATCGTAGCCGGTTCCGGTGTTACAGCATCGACCGGGAACAGCGCAGCCGGACAGACGCCTTCATCGGCGGGTTCTACTGCGGTGGCTACACCGACCCAGTCTGCAGCGCAGACTACACCTGCCGCCAGCGTTACGCCTTCACCTGATGTCACACAGGAACCGACACAGGCTCCGGTTGACGAGAATGCAGAGCAGGAAGTGGCAGATGTGATCAATACCTATTATGCAGCATTAAATACAAAGAGCATTGATGCGATTCGTGCTGTAACAGAGCGTCTTTCCGAATCTGATATTCTGTCGATCGAGGTCTCGGAGACTCAGTATTCGGATCTGTCGATCACAGTAAGACCCGGACCGGGCGGTACTGAGGAATCAGCAATCGCTTACGTATCGTACCGCTACATCAATCCCACTCAGTTCGTGACGCATCCCGGACTTTCCTGGCTTTATCTGAGACGGGGGGAGGACGGTGCTTTCAGGATCGTCGTGAATCAGGACGATCTCAGCAATGTAGAGCCGTATGTCAATGATCTGACTGCCACACCTGAGATTCAGGCCATACTGGAACAGGTCCGGACAGAGTCGGAGCAGGCAGACGCCGAGGAAGCCCTGCAGGCGGAAGCTTCCGAGAACTGGGAACAGTCTACGGAGGGCACGGAAGCTGCGGCAGTTTCACCCGGTGTGCAGCCGACGGAGACAATTCACGCGATGAGATCCGCTACGATCAATGCCACATGCAATCTGAGAGGCGGAGAAGGGTATGATTATCCGGTTCTCACGGTTCTTCCTCAGGGAACGGCAGTCACCGTGATCGGAGAAGTCGGTCAGGGATGGTGCCATATCCAGACGGAATTCGGGGAAGGATATGTGGGAAGTCAGTTCGTTTCCATCGCCTGAACAGAATCCTGCAGTCAACGTTTAAAGAAAGCGGAGGCTGCCTGAAATGCTCCGCAGGAAAGTCCCTGATTCTGCAGGAGGCAGCTGAACCGGGCTGTCTGGGAAGCGGGCCGCAGTCTCCGGGAGATAATGATAACTAAAAAACTCCATGACGCATATGAGGGCGTCATGGAGTTTTTTTATGCTTCATCGCGCAATACTCGTGATTTTAATCTGAGATTCGTGAGTACAATCTCGCGATGAAGAATAAAAGCCTCAGCTACACAATGCTCCACTGGAGCATTGTTACGCATGCTTAGGCACGGCGGATCGCAGACGTACGCAGTGGAAGGCGCTTACGCGCCGCGCAAGGTGCGAAGCACCTCCCGATCGCAGAAGTTTTCTCAGGGAGAATTTATCCCTCGGGAGTCTCCTCAGGAGGCAGAGGGTCTTCTGCCGGCGTTTCCGGAACTGCTTCTTCGGGAGGAGCGGCCTCCTCCGGTGTGTCCGCAGGAGCTCCTTCTGCAGGCACTTCAGTCTGCGCCGCTTCCGGCGCTGCTTCCGCGGGCTTCGGAAGGGCGTCTGCAGGTGAATTGTAGACGGTAGCCGGCATGAGCGTGACGCCCTTTAAAGCGGCAAGGTCGCTGACGGTCGCGATAATATATCCTTTTGCCTGAAGGTCTGCCACAAGGCGTTTCACCGCGTCAATCGTGGCGACACCGTTCTCGTGGAGAAGAATGACGTCTCCGTCTTTCAGATTGGTCATGATCGCGTCGTAGACTATCTGTGCATCGACTGCCTCCTTATCGTGGGGATCGAGTGTCCAGAGGATAAGCGGGAGGCTTCCGGCCTGCGCCAGAACGGTATTGTCATAGGAACCTACGGGCGGCCTCAGGAGAGTGGGATTGCTCCCGGTGAGGGAACGGATGATGGTGTTCGTTTCCTCAATCTCAGAGTAGATCATTTCCGGCTCGAGACCGCTGATCTTTTCCTGATACCAGGTGTTGTTGCCGATCTCCATCCCGAGGTCATGTGCGCGGACGACCTGGTCAGAGGCATCCTCGACTCTGCTTCCGGTGAAGAAGAACGTGGCTTTTACATTGTGCTCTTCAAAGGGAGTGAGCAGATCTGATGTATAACTGCCCGGACCGTCCTCGAAAGTAAATGCGACGACAGGGACGCCGGCCGTGGTTTTTGAAGCGTCAAGAACCCCGTTCGTGTCGAAGAAATGCCAGCCGCCGTCAATTTTGTTCCAGCCGCTTGCGCTGACACCGGTCGTACCGAAGTAGTAGCGCGAGCCATTCACATCGACCCAGCCTGTCTGCATGGCACCGGTATCATTGAAATAATACTGTTTTCCGTCAATCGTTGTGAGCTTCGACGACATGACGCCGTCTTCTCCGAAGTGGTATTTCTTTGTCTCGATGATCTGCCATCCGGTCACCCGGGCACCGTCATTTCCGAGATAGTATTTCTTTCCGTCGATATCCTGCCAGAGAGTCAGCATCACGCCGTTTGCGTCAAAATAGTAAGTCTTATCCGCGATCGTCTGCCATCCGGTCACTTTGGATCCGTCCGTCCCGAGATAGTAACGCTTTCCGTCGACGGCCTGCCATCCGGTCACGGCATGCCCGTCCTTATCGAGATAGATCGTCTTCCCTGTCGAATCGGTGAACCATCCGGTCGCCATCGCTCCGTCGGTTCCGATGTAGATGGGAAGTCCGTTCTCATCCGTTGTCCACCCGCTCTGGGCGAGCTGCCCGAATTCGTTAAAAAGGTAGCGTTTTCCGTCGATCTCAGTCCAGCCGGTAGCCATGTAGCCGTTCTTATCGAAATAATATTTCCTCCCGTCGATTTCCATCCAGGCCGAGTGGCAGAAGTTCCCGGATTCGTCGAGGTAGCGCCAGCCTTTTTCATCGGTCTGCCATTGCGGCTTGACGGACACGGTCTCTTCGGTCATGGATTCGTTCTTTGATGCTTTTGCTGCAGTTGCTTTCGCTGTACTGCGGAGCGGCAGGGTAATGAGGCCCAGAATGAAAATCAGGCTGAGGCATCCGCCGAAAAAGACGAGAGCCTCATGTTGGCGTTTCTGAAGTCTTGCAATATCTTTTTTTGTTCTTCTCAATACAGTCACCTTATGTTAAAGCAGCATCACCGGAGATCACTGCAGGAAAATGAAAACCAAAGTCACGGCATGAAGGACTTTGTCAGTGATCAAAAACCCTGATCGCAGGCAGCGTAAAAAGCATACGACGTAAAAGGCTTGCAAAAAAGGGCTGATCATGATCACGGGTTCGCGGAGCGGTTCTCAACTGCAGAAAGTGATGCGGATTTTTCGTTGTTTCTTGCTGCCTGTCCGGGCAGTGTCAATTTCCTATATTAACAAGGATACCACGAAAGAAGATGAATACAAGTAAAAAAAGTGGGAAGCCGGGGGAATCCTCTTTGGACGCACGGCGGCACGCAGGATTGCTTTTCATTTATCATAATGGTATTATAACGTAAATATTTCTTAAGACCCGGAGGCGTTCTGTATGGAAAATGAACTGATCAGGCTGAATAAATATCTTGCCGGATCCGGCATCTGCTCTCGCCGGGAGGCGGATCGGATGATAGAGGAGGGCCGTGTCTCGATCGAAAATGAGGACGGTACCGTACGGAAAGCCGATATCGGAGAGCGGATCAGGGAAGGCGCGGCAGTATTCGTGGATGGGAAACCTGTCCGGAATGATGAAAATGAGAAGCTTTACATGATGATCAACAAGCCGAAGGGGATCATCTGTACGGGAGACCGGAGGGTCAGGGAGAATATCATTGATTTTGCGGGGCTCCGGCATTATATATCCTACGCAGGGCGGCTCGACAAAGATTCGACCGGTCTGGTCCTTCTTACGAGCGACGGAGATCTGAACGATAAGATCATGCGCGCCTCGAATTATCACGAGAAGGAATACAGGGTCCGGGTCGATAAGAAGATCACGCCTGAATTCATCCGGAAAATGTCGGAAGGCGTCCGGATCGAGCTCACGGATGACCGTCATCTGACGGGGGAACTCGGGCCGAACGGGAAGCAGAAAGGGCTTGTCGTCAGAACGCGGCCGTGTTCTGTGCGGCAGGAGGGAAAGAAAGAATTTACCATCATTCTCACGCAGGGATATAACAGGCAGATCCGCCGGATGTGCGCTGCGTGCGGTTATACGGCGCTGGAGATAAAGCGCGTACGGATCATGAACCTCATGCTGGGCAATTTGAAAGAAGGCATGAAGCGATTTCTCACGAAGGAGGAAATCCGCACGCTGAAAAAGATGGCAGAGGAGCGGGGATCGAATGGCTGAGACAAAAAAGAAGCGTCTGACGGCGAAAGTAAAAAAAGAGTATGCGGATCTTGTGGAGAAGATACGCTTTTATAATGAGAAATATGAGGCAGCCGAGCCGGTCGTCTCGGATTACGAATACGACCAGCTGATGTTATCCCTGAAGGACTACGAGAAGACCTGGCCGGGCCTTGCCGGGAGCAGCTCCCCTACACAGACGGTGGGGGCGGCTGTAAAGAGGGAGGCCGGCGTCACCGTGACGCACAATGTACCCATGCTCTCTATACAGGATGTTTTTAATAAGGAAGATGTGATCGAATGGGCAAATACGGTGAGAGCGCTGCACCCGGATGTGAAATTCTGTGTTGAACAGAAGATCGACGGACTCTCAATGACGCTTCGCTACGAGAACGGAGAGCTTGTCCTTGCGGAGACCCGCGGGGATGGAATGGTCGGAGAGGATGTGACGCTGAATGCACGGGTAATACCCGATGTCTGTGAGACGATCCCCGGAATGGCAGGATATCTTGAGATCCGAGGGGAAGTCTATATGACCCGGGAGGATTTTGAGAGAACAAACGAGCGCCAGGAGAGGAACGGGAAAAAAACGTTTGCGAATCCGAGGAACTGTGCAGCAGGCACACTCAGACAGCTTGACCCGGAGATGACGAGGGAGAGGGGGCTGTCGCTTTTCATTTTTAATGTGCAGGACGGGCCGGCGGAATTCATGCGTTCGCACAGCGAAGCCCTTTCAAAGCTCCGCGAAGCCGGGGTAAGTACCGTCCCCTCAAAGCTCTGCACCACCAATGAAGAGATTCTCTCTGAAATCGACCGGATCGGAGAACTCAGGGGAGATCTGAACCACGATATCGACGGTGCTGTTGTGAAAATCGACCAGATCGCCTACCGGGGAGATTTTCCGGCGGGTTCTAAATACAGTGCAGGCCATATCGCCTACAAGTATCCGCCTGAGGAGAAGGAAACGGTCATTCGGGATATCGAAATCTCGATCGGCATGACGGGTAGGGTGAATCCGACTGCGGTGTTCGACCCGATCCGCCTGTGCGGAACGACAGTTCAGCGGGCTACGCTCCACAATCAGGACTTTATAAATTCTCTTCACATCGGGATCGGCGATACGGTCGTCGTCTACAAATCAGGCGAGATCATTCCGAAGATCCGCCGTTCCGTGCCGGAGAAAAGACCCTCCGGAACGACGGATTTCATGCTTCCGGACATCTGTCCGGTCTGCGGAGGGCCGATCGTTACGGAGCCCGGGGCAGCGGACAAAAAGTGTATCAATCCGAACTGTCCGGCCCAGCTCGAGAGGCATCTCATCAACTTCGTCGGAAGGGATGCCATGGATATCAAGGGGTTTGGCGAGGAGATCGTCCTCACGCTGGTCTCTCAGGGATATCTCCGGGACATTGCAGATATTTACAGACTGAAGGATCACAGGGAAGAGCTTCTTCTGAAGAAGGTCATCGGTCTTGAGAAAAGCACGGACAAGCTCCTTGCCGCGATTGAAAAATCCAAGGAAAATGAGCCCTGGAGGCTTCTTGCGGGACTCGCAATAGAAAATGTCGGCAGGACTTCGGCCCGCACGCTCATGAACCGGTTCGGTTCGATCCCGGATCTTGCGGATGCGGATATGGAGACCCTTCTTACTGTTCCCGACATCGGGGGCGTGACGGCAGGAACGATCAGAAGCTTCTTCGATGCGGAGGAGAACAGAAAGCTCCTCAATGAACTTCTTGAACTGGGACTTCGTATGGAGAGTGCGGATACGGACCGCTCGGATGAGCTGGCCGGACGTACCTATGTTGTGACCGGGGAGGTCACGCGGTTCAGGAACAGGGCGGAGCTTGTGGAATTCATCGAAAAGCGCGGCGGCAAGTGCGCAGGCAGCGTTTCAAAGAAGACATTTGCGCTCATTAACAATGACCTGACGTCCATGTCGGGGAAAAACAAAAAAGCCAAAGAGCTTGGGATTCCGATCCTGACGGAGGAGGAATTCCTGAAAGGACTGGAGGGGAAGGACAGCAATGCCGATCAAAGTACCGAATGACCTGCCGGTAAGGTCAATTTTAGAAAAAGAAAATATATTTGTCATGGATGAGAACCGGGCAATCCATCAGGATATCCGCCCGATCCAGATCCTGATCCTGAATCTGATGCCTCTCAAGGAAGATACGGAACTTCAGATCCTTCGGGAGCTCTCGAATACACCGCTGCAGATCGACTGCACATTTATGCGGACGATGTCCCACGAGGGAACACATACATCGAGAAGTCATCTGGATACATTCTACGTGACATTTGAGGAGATCCGGAAAAAGCATTATGACGGAATGATCGTCACAGGTGCGCCTGTCGAACTGCTTCCGTTCGAAGAGGTCGACTACTGGGAGGAGATGGAGAAGATCTTTTCCTGGATCAACACGCACGTGACATCGACGATTTTCCTGTGCTGGGGCGCACAGGCAGCGATGTATTATTACTACGGACTGGAGAAGAGACTTCTTGACAAGAAACTGTTCGGGCTCTTCTGGCACAGGATCTATAACCGGAAGGTGCCGCTGGTACGAGGGTTCGACGACAGCTTCCTGATGCCGCATTCGAGATACACGGATGTATTGACGAAGGATATTGCCGCCTGCAAGGAGCTGACGATCCTTGCCCAGTCAAAGGAGGCCGGCGTATTCCTCTGCATGGCTGAGAACGGAAAGAAGATTTTTGTGACCGGACATCCCGAATACGGCCGTACGCAGCTGAAGCGGGAATATGAGCGCGACCAGAAGAAGGGACTCGGGACGGATATCCCGAAGAACTACTTCCCGGATGATGATCCGGGAAAGCGTCCTCAGCTTCTGTGGCGGGCACATGCAAACAATCTGTATACCAACTGGCTGAATTATTATGTATATCAGTCGACGCCTTATGATCTGGACGGAACGCCCTGGGGGGAACCGATCCCGGACAATTATGAGGAAAAGAACAAATAAAACGGTCTCTTTTGCAATAAACAGGTCGAAATATTTGTAAATATTCCGCTGAAGGGGCGGTACATCCCGAGATTTTAGGGTTTTCATTTTTCACAATCTACGTTATAATCTCACCGTATGATTAAAATTGCAGGTAGTATGACGATCTGATATAAAGGAAACAAGTTAACAGTTATGGGTGAAGTCAGATTTAAATATCTGGAGGAATTGGAAAAATCAGAAGCTCTGGATGCACTGAATGACCGGAACAGTAAAAAGAGAGAAAGCACCGACACTGCCGGTGATTACGGATCAGATCGGGAGAGAGCGCGTACGCGGGAGCGGGCGGAATCTGCTGCTGAGAGAAGGCGCAGGAATACGGCCGCGGATCAGACCAGAAGAAGGCGCACAGAGTCAGAGAGAATCGAGGAACTTCTTCGGGAGGAAGAGACAGAAGAAGACGCTCTTTATAACGAGCGGAGACAGAAGAGACTCAGAGCACGCCGTGCCGAACAGAAGCGTCAGCTTCACCGAAGGCGTGTGATCATTGCTTACACGCTGAGGACGCTGATCGCCCTTGTTCTGTTCCTGGTGGTCTTCAATACGACAAGAGGAATTGTGCATATCGTTTCACGCGGAGATAATCCGTCAGAGAGTGTATCCGGTCAGACGGTCACCGGATCTTCCGACGAGGGAACGGTTTCGCCGGCCGACTCGACAGACAGCGGGATCGGCACGACACCTACTCCGACAGACGGATCCGGGACGACCTGGTCAGATTCCGGCCAGTCTGCAATGACGCCGACGCCGACGCCGACCCCGACTGAGAGCGCTGTCACTCCGACGCCTACTCCTGTCGTTGAGCCCGGAGCCAGCGCGCTTGAGCAGAAATTCGGGACCTGGACCTATACGAACGGGAACCCGATGCCGGAGGGAGATATTGTGGCGACGGACAGTGTTCTGTACACATATGATATGGTCATGCGCGATATTTATTTCCTGAAGCAGCGGTATCCGGATCTCTGTGAGATCATCAAGCTCGGAACAACGGCCGACGGAAGAGATATCATCGATGTTGCCGTCGGTTCCAAGACAGCGTCGAAGGATGTGATCATTCAGTACTCGATGCACGCCAGAGAGTATATCAACACGCTGCTCGGCATGAAGCAGCTTGAGGAGCTCCTTAAGGGAATGCAGAGCGGAGCGGAGTATAACGGAATTCCCTATTCGACGATCCTGCAGGATGTAAGGCTGCATATTATTCCTCTCATGAATCCGGACGGTGTGACGATCTCCCAGCTGGGATTTGACGGAATAAACAGTGAAACGATCCGGGCAGATCTCAACAAAATCTGGGCGACCGACAATGAAGCGGGAAGGGGAGATGTCAATCTGGCGGCGTACACGTCGACCTGGAAGGCCAATGCACTCGGCGTTGACCTGAACAGGAACTATGACACGCTGTGGGAAGATGCCGGTGTAGGAGGAACAACAGAGCCGTCTTCGGCAAGGTATCCCGGCCCGTTCGCACATTCTGAAAATGAGACGATCGCACTTCTTGCGCTTGAAGAGGCGGTGAACTGTTCCGCCCAGATCGCGTATCACTCGGAAGGAGATCTGATCTTCTGGAATTACGGCGTAGAGGGAGATCTGTACGCTAAGGATGAACAGCTTGCGCAGGTAGTTGCAGCGACGACGGGCTATCCGCTTGAATCGACCGTAACGAGTAACCAGTCGACGTCCGGCTGCAGTGATTACTTTATCAGGGAACGGGGTGTGCCGTCGATTACGATCGAGACCGGAACCGGGGACTGCCCGATCGGTATCGATCAGTGGGATGGGATCTGGAGCCGGAATGCGCAGGTGCTTCCTGCTGTGGCCGAGCTCTTCACCCGTATCTGATCTTCGGATTTCGGACGCAGAATTCCCGTGATCTCAAATGTGAGATGCCTGCGCAGAGTGATGTGAATCTCTGACATGGATGACATGAGTACATCGATGCAGTAAGAGGCCCTGACATGGATGACATGGAGTACATCGATGCAGTAAGAGGCTTTGACATGGAGTACATCGATACAGTAAGAGGCTTTGACAAGGCTGACATGGAGTACAATGATGCAGTAAGCGGCAGAGAGGAATCCTTTCGCTGACCTGGATCCCGTACTTTCGTCTCGCGGGAAAGACCTGAAACTTCTTCGGGAGACTGCACTTATAATAAAGACGGGTATCGCCCTGCGCGCATACCGAACGGTCATCGTCACGGAGATCGTGCGATGAAGAACAGAATATCGGATGCCCTGGCATCAAAGAGCTGTATCGCATGACGGTTGGGCTTCTTAAGCACCGCGTGATGCGATGCAGCATCTTTTTACCGGGACTTCCTGTGAGTTTTCTTCCCGGAAGACCTGGTATGCAGTGCGTGATACAGTGCGGCATCTTTTTACCGGCAGGCCAGGTCTGCCGGCATCTTTGATTGACAGGTGGATTTTGACTATGGAAAAAATACAGACAATTCTATCGAAATACGTAAGCGATGCTTTTCATGCGGCCGGATATGACAGGAGTTACGGAGCTGTTCGGCTCTCAGACCGTCCGGACCTGTGCGAATTTCAGTGCAACGGTGCGCTGTCAGCCGCGAAGCAGTATCGCAAGGCGCCGTTCATGATCGCGGAGGACGTCCTGAAATGTTTTTCGGAGGAAGCAGGTGATATTTTCACCGCGGAAGTTGTGCGGCCCGGTTTCCTCAACATAAATATTACGGACACGTTCCTTGCGGATTATGTATCCCGGATCGGAGAGGACGAGTATCTTTCCGTCCCGCAGGTCGAAGAACCCGGGAAGATCATAATCGATTACGGCGGGCCCAATGTCGCCAAGCCGCTCCATGTGGGACATCTTCGCAGCGCAGTCATCGGCGAGAGCATCAAGCGGATCTGCCGTGCTGTCGGCCATGAAGTGCTGGGTGATGTTCATCTGGGTGACTGGGGGCTTCAGATGGGCCTTATTATAACGGAGCTTCGCGAGCGGAAGCCGGACCTCATTTACTTCTCGGATGATGCTCCGGAAGGAGACGATGGGTATCCCGAGGAAGCGCCCTTCACGATCAGCGAGCTTGAGGAAATCTATCCCTTTGCCTCCGCCCGCTCCAAGGAGGATGCGGACTATAAAGCCCTTGCGATGCAGGCTACGCACGATCTCCAGGCAGGAAAGCCGGGATATCGGGCGCTCTGGAAGAAGATCATGGAGATTTCAGTCGCTGACCTGAAAAAGAATTATGAGCGGCTTTCCGTATCCTTCGATCTCTGGAAGGGCGAATCGGATGTTCAGCCCTATATCGGGCCCATGGTCCGGGAAATGAAAGAAAAGGGCTATGCACACTATGATGACGGTGCCCTCGTAATCGATGTTGCCGAGCCGGAGGATAAGAAGGCGATTCCCCCCTGTATGGTCTTAAAGTCTGACGGGGCTTCCCTCTACAATACGACGGATCTCGCGACAATTGTAGAGCGGATGAAGCTTTTCGACCCGGAGGAGATCATTTATGTCGTCGACAAGCGGCAGTCCCTTTATTTCACGCAGGTATTCCGTGCTGCCCGCAAGGCAAAACTTGTAAAGCCGGAGACAAAGCTCGTGCATGTCGGCTTCGGCACGATGAACGGAAAGGACGGAAAGCCCTTTAAGACGCGTGAGGGAGGCGTCATGCGCCTTGAATCCCTCCTCAACGAGATCAACGCCGGGATGATCGGGAAGATCCGGGAGAACCGCAATGTCCGTGACGAGGATGCGTCCGGGACTGCGGAAATGGTCTCACTTTCTGCGATCAAGTACGGCGATCTCTCGAATCAGGCTGCGAAGGACTATGTCTTTGACGTTGAGAAATTTACGGCTTTTGAGGGAAATACGGGCCCGTACATTCTGTACACGATCGTCCGGATCAAATCGATCCTGAAAAAGGCTGCAGAGGCCGGGATCATAGTTGAGAATGCGAAGCTCGATCCGCCCGCAGGTGCTGAGGAGAAGGCGCTTATGCTGGATCTTGCAGGATTCGGCGGCGTAGTGTGGGAGGCGTACTGTGAGCTCGCCCCGCATAAGATCTGCGCGTACATTTACGAATTGTGCAATGATTTCAACCGGTTCTATCACGAGACGAAAATTCTTACTGAGGCTGATGAGGCACGCCGCAGCGGCTATCTCCGCCTGCTGGCCTTAACGGAGAAGGTCCTTCAAAAGAGTATTGATCTTCTGGGCTTTACATCGCCGGATCACATGTGATGCAGGCGGCAGAACATAAGTGATCCGTCCTTCCTTCTGATATTGCTGATTTCGTGAGGGCACGAAGCCGCCAGATGATGCGCGGCAATGTCATCCGTACACAGCAAACATCGGATGGGCAGGCAGGTATTCTATGGCGCGCCTGGCTGAAGCGGAGCCGGACGAAAAGCTTTCTGCAAAAGTGAGCTGATCATGCGGGGAATATGCAAGAACGTGTCTTGGTAAAAGGAGCAGATCCATGGCAAAAAGACCAAAAAGAGAAAGTATCAATTACGGACAGCTGATCATCCTGGCAGTCATTGTTGCACTGGCCGGTATGCTCATCGGGCTTTTCTTCGGCAATCTTCATAAGAAGGGAAAGGCCGGGACGACTGCCTCTGCGGCCCAGACAGTCTCCTCGACAAAGGAGTCGTCCGCCGTGCAGGAAGGCGTTACGATCCGCGGAGCTGCAAGAGCCGCCGTCGCGCATGCCGGCAATGCCGAGGGGGTGACTGCCCCGCAGACTGCGGCCGGACAGGAAAATCAGACGGCACAGACTGCCCAGGCAGCCACGCCGACACCGGTTCCGACGGAGGCAGTTACACCGACGCCGACAGCGGTACCTTCGTCTTCGAAGATCATCTGCATTGATCCCGGCCATCAGCTTGAGCAGATCCTTGAGGAGGAGCCGAACGGACCGGGATCGGATGTTATGAAGCAGGGTGTGACCAGCGGCGCCTACGGGGAGACCTCAGGAAAAAATGAATATGAGGTCGTCCTGGAAATCGGGCTGAAGCTCAGGGATATCCTTACGAGCAGAGGCTATACGGTCGTTATGACCCGCGAGACCAATGAAGTGAGTATTTCCAATGTGCAGCGCGCGCAGATCGCCACGGATGCGAACGCGGATATCTTTGTCAGGATCCACTGCAACGGAGTGGATGATACGACCGTTGCCGGCGTCATGTGCTATGGGCCGTCCGGCGCGAATCCGTATCTGTCCGCCGAGCTGATCACGAACAGTCAGAAGCTGTGCGATCTTCTCCGGGACAGTCAGTGTGCTGCCACAGGGCAGAGACCGATGGATAATCTGTATCAGGATGACATGACAGGCATCAACTGGGCGACCATGCCGGTCTCAATCGTGGAAGTCGGATTCATGAGCAACCCGGAGGAGGATCTCTATATCGCTTCCGAGGATGGGGAGAACGCAATTGCGACGGGACTTGCGAACGGGATCGACGCGTATTTTGCCGGGTGAGAAGCTGTGTTTCGGCCCTGACGCTGAACTTTCGTGGCAGCAGCCGCGACGGGAATGCGAAAAATGAAATTCGCAGGGATCGCGCCTTCCGGCCTGCAGTATGTTGTTGAAAGGACTATTGGTACCATGTGGAGAACAGTGTTTTTTGACCTTGACGGTACGCTGGCCAATTCGGGCGAGGGCATAATGAGATGTGTACAGTATGCTCTTGACAGGGAGTTCGGGATCAAGGCGGACATAAAAGAACTCCGAAACTTTGTGGGTCCGCCGCTCAGGGAACAGTTTATTCGGTATGCGAATCTTACGCCGGAAGAGGCAGACCGGGCAGTCGCGCGTTACGGGGAGCGCTACCGGGCAGCCGGAATTTATGAAATCTCCGTCCTTCCCGGGATTTCGGAGCTCCTTATGGAACTGCGCCGTGCAGGGCTGAGGCTCGTGCTTGTCTCCTCAAAACCGACGGAGTACTGCCGTGAGATCCTGAGCCGCATTGGAATCGCGCAGTATTTTGATGATGTTGTCGGAAGCGATCAAAATGGCAGAACTGCCGGAAAACCGGATGCGATCGAGAAGGCCATCCGCGTGACCGGCTGCGCCGACAGGAACGAGATCGTCATGGTGGGAGACCGCAGGTATGATGTGATCGGAGCAAAACAGTGCGGAGTCGGGTCCATCGGAGTAACATACGGGTACGGCTCACGCATGGAACTCGAATACGAGTGGCCGGACTGTATTGTTGACAACCCGACGGAACTTCGGAATGTACTGATCGGCCAGCTTATGGCAGGCTCCCCGGGCGGGAATTTTCTGAACGACGGGTCTCCGAATCCCGAAATCATTGGCGAAGCGGTAAAGCCGGCAAAGAAGAGCGGGACCCAGCGCCTGCTCGATAGGATTGATAAGATTTATAAAGTCTGGAGGATCGTATATCCCATCCTTCTCCACCTTGGAATTACTACAGTTGTGGCTTCGGGTCTCATTATTGCGGCCCTGATCTTCGGTGAATTTGTCAGACTTCCGGACGGAACGTCTTTATATGAATATATATCGAATCAGATGGTCCTTCTCACCGGCATTGCCGATGCTGCAGCCATACCGGTCGCATGGCTTTTCATGAGAGGTGATCAGAAGAAAAGAAAAGAGGCAGGCGGGGGAAAATATCTGCTGAATCGGAATAAGATTGGCGTCAAAGAGATCATTCTCATTGCGCTGCTCTCCATCGGGATTGCGCAGGTGGTGAATTTTCTGATCACGCTCATCCCTTATGAAGATGCCATCTATGAGGAGACGAGCGAGGAGATGTTCTACCAGACCGGACTTCTCCTGCAGCTTGCTGTGATCGGCGTCATCGGTCCGATCTGCGAGGAACTCGTCTTCCGGGGACTTGTGTTCAGGAGAGCCAGGGATTACGTGGGGTTCTGGCCGGCAGCCAGCTTAAGCGGACTGGTCTTCGGAATCTATCACGGGAATGTCACGCAGGGAATTTTTGCTTCGATAATGGGCATAGTATTTGCCATGATCTACGAACATTACGGAACGATCTGGGCTTCAATCACGGCACATATCGCAAATAATGTCATGGCGACGCTGATGAATTCCGTGATCGACAAGTTCGATCTGCCGGAGTCCTACTACCTGATCTACCTGATCGTCATGGCGATTGCCGCTGTCGTGATCTGGATTTACATTTTCAGAAAAGAGAAGAAAGTCAATAAAGTATAGATGCCGGATCTTTCGCCTTCGGGGCGGGATGTGCCGGCCATGGCGGTCAGAGGGCAGAGATTAAGTCATAACAATGGTTGACCGCACAATCGGTGCGTGCTATAATCGGAGAGTCGCTTAAAAATCACACGTGCGGATCACGTCATTCGGTGCCCGAGGGTCATGACGTCTAAACACGTGGGTGAAAGAAAAACCAAAAAAAGGAGAAACAAAATGAGTGTTATTTCAATGAAACAGCTGCTGGAAGCAGGCGTCCACTTCGGACATCAGACAAGACGCTGGAACCCCAAGATGAAGCCGTACATCTACACAGAGCGTAACGGCATCTATATTATCGACCTTCAGAAGTCTGTAGGCATGGTCGATGACGCTTACAATGCGGTTGTTGATATTGTTAAGAACGGCGGCAAGATCCTCTTCGTGGGAACAAAGAAGCAGGCGCAGGATGCGATCCGCACGGAAGCTGAGCGCTGCGGCATGTATTACGTCAATGAGAGATGGCTCGGCGGTATGCTGACGAACTTCAAGACGATCCAGAGCCGTATCGCCCGCATGAAGGAAATCGAGACGATGGCAGAAGACGGAACATTTGAAGTCCTGCCGAAGAAGGAAGTCCTTCAGCTCAAGAAGCAGCTTGAGAAGCTCGAGAAGAACCTTGGCGGTATCCGCAATATGAAGAAGCTCCCGGATGCGATCTTCATCGTTGATCCGAAGAAGGAGCGTATCTGCGTACAGGAAGCCCACACTCTGCATATCCCGCTGATCGGTATCTGCGATACGAACTGCGATCCGGAAGAGCTTTCCTACATCATCCCGGGCAATGACGACGCGATCCGTGCGGTCAAGCTGATCGTCTCCAAGATGGCTGACGCTGTCATCGAGGCAAATCAGGGCCTTATGGAAGCTGACGTCGAGGAAGTTCCGGCAGAAGGCTACACAGCATATCCGGATGATGAGTCCGAAGCAGCAGCGAAGGCCTGAGAAGAGTAATATGCGTTCGGGACGGGAGTCCTGATAAGTTAAGGAGGATTTGAATTATGGCTGCTATTACAGCAAAGATGGTAAAAGAGCTTCGTGAGAAGAGCGGCGCAGGCATGATGGACTGCAAGAAAGCCCTCACGAAAACAGACGGCGACATGGAGAAGGCAATCGAGTTCCTGAGAGAGAACGGACAGATGAAGGCACAGAAGAAGGCGGACAGAATCGCCGCGGAAGGCCTCTGCCTTGCAGTTGTTTCTGAAGATGAGAAGAAGGCTGTCACAGTCGAAGTCAACTCTGAGACAGACTTTGTCGCAAAGAACGAGAAGTTCCAGAACTTCGTCGCTAAGGTCGCTGAGACTGTCATGACGACAGATGCAGCGGATGTGGAAGCGCTCCTCGCTGAGGAAGTTGAGGAAGGCAAGACCCTCCAGGCTCTTCTGACAGAGCAGATCGCTACGATCGGCGAGAACCTTAAGATCCGCCGTTTCGCAAGAGTCGAGGAAGCAGACGGCTTTGTGACGACCTATACACATATGGGCGGCAAGATCGTCGTTGCTGTTGACGTTCAGACAGACGTTATCAACGATGCAGTCAGGGAAATGGCCAAGAACGTTGCCATGCAGGCAGCTGCCATGCGTCCGGAATACTGCACACGTGCCGAGATCTCCGCAGACTACCTTGCAAAGGAGAAGGAGATCCTTCTTGCAGCAGCTAAGAACGAGAAGCCGAATGCTCCGGAAAAGGTCATCAACGGAATCGTTATGGGCCGTCTCAACAAAGAGCTTTCCGAGATCTGCCTGATGGATCAGGTCTATGTAAAGGCTGAGGACGGCAAGCAGTCCGTACAGAAGTATGTTGACCAGGTCGCAAAGGCTAACGGCGCGAAGATCGCCATCAAGGGCTTTGTCCGCTATGAGACAGGCGAAGGCCTTGAGAAGAAGCAGGAGAACTTTGCAGCAGAGGTAGCTGCACAGATGAATCACTGATGCGAATTCAGGATATCTCAGTTTTTTTCAGTTTCTGATTGAGATGGTCACTGATAAGCCGGAATTTCACAGGCGGCACAGCTGAATATTTACCGGTAAAGACGGAAGGAACTGTCAGTATGACGGTTCCTTCTTTTTGTTTTACAGGACCCTGAAATGAAAGGCGCTGATGCTCATGACGGCACACATCTGAATCTTTATGTGTGGAAGGCGCTGATAATCAGATCACATACTTCCGGTATGGTCTTCCCGGTCGTATCAATGATATGATCGGCAACTTCTTCATATCTGGCCCGGCGTTTTTCCATCAGCGCACTTATATACTCCTCATTCATTTTTCCGTTAAGGAGCGGTCTGTCCCTGTTATCCCTGACTCTCTCGAGAATAGCAGCCGGGGAAGCGGTCAGGAGAACGATGACACCGTTCGCTTTCATGTATTTTACATTCTCATCCCGGAGGACTGCGCCGCCGCCTGCGGAGACGATCACCGGTCCGCTTTCCTTGAGGTCGCGGAAGACTTCGGTCTCCCGGTCGCGGAAATATGTTTCCCCGTGGGTGCTGAAAATCTCGGGGATCGACATGCCTTCCCGCAGGACGATCTCCTGGTCCGTCTCGATGACCTGCAGGGCGAACCGCTCCGCGAGACAGGAGGCTGCGGAGGTCTTTCCGGCTCCCATAAAACCGATGAGTATAAGGGTTTTCGAAAATGGGAAATCCCCCTGACTTCTTTTACTGCTTTCCTGCGGTGTATTCATAATAATCGCTCCTTTAGATAACAGCTGTTCTGTTTCTTGCGGAATCTTTCCGAAACGGAAGCCGTTCGAATCGGGATCTGTTCAGACGGAAGCGGTCCGGACCGGATCCCTCAGTTGTTCATGATATGCTTTCGCGGGCGGTATCCGGCTTCCCTTGTTTTTGTGAATGAATGTGAACTGGGAAGATGATCTGCCCAGCTCCAGGCGTGGCATAGCGCCGGGATGTTCCCCGTGTTGTCTCATGAATTTGCATGGATCAGGGCAAGGATCTCCCGCAGGTCTTCCGCATTTATCTGGCCGGGGGCGGAGGCCGCTCCCACGGATCCGAAGGTCAGAGCGGATCCGAAGGCCTCGCCGCACAGGCGGCTTATGAGTCCCATTCTTCCCATGGCCATTGTCACGATGGGCTTATCGATCGATGCATCGGCCTCCTGCGTCGCGTCAAGCAGGGTGATGACGTCAGCTCTGCCAAGAGGCATGACCGCTATTTTTAAGATGTCAGCGCCGAGAGCGTCCATTTTTTTCATGCGGGACAGTATTTCCTCCTTGCCGGGAGTTTTCTGGAAATCGTGGCTCGACGCGATGACCGGGACGCTGTGCGCATGGGCGGAGCAGAGGATATCTTTGACGTATTCCTCTCCGGTAAAGAGCTCGACGTCGACGAGATCGACAAGGCCTGTCGAGACCGCGCTTTTCGTGAGCTCAGCGTAGGAATCCGGAGGGAGTTCGGTCTCCCCGCCTTCCTTTGCGGTCCGGAAGGTGAAGAGGAGCGGGATCTCTCCCAGCGCATCTCTGAGATCCGGGAGGACATTCTTCACGGATGCAATGTCACATCCCCCGGAGAACCAGTCCACCCTCCACTCAACGATATCTGCTTTCATTTCATGGATTCTGTTCGCGGAAGACAGGATCCCGTCTTTTGTTTTGCCCACAATGGGAACAACGATTTTGGGAGCTCCCTGGCCGATGTTCCGGCCTCGTATCAACAATGATTTACTCATAATTTGCCGTCTTTTCTTTCTTACTGAATACTGCCGCAGGTATATTCCCGGCTTTGGAAGTGAAGAGTCCCCCGGGAGTGTCTTATCTGCAGGCGTTATCATAGATTCTACACCATGATCGCCGGGAGAACCAGAAAATAATTTATGTATTTATTCTTCATCGCGCTTTTCCTCGCAACTTTAGTCGTGAGATACGCGCGCAAAGTGATCCTTTCAATAGTCTTGAGGGAAACTTTTTTGTGGGATATAATATGAGAGATTATCCTGGAAACTGAAATCGGGAACGCCGGTGTTCCTGCTGCAGCATATGACTTTAGAGGATAGAATGAACATGGACATTCACTACAGACATGAGTGGAAGCATGAGATCACTTGGTCGGATCTCCTTGCGATCCGGGCGCGGCTTTATGCAGTCGCAGAGAGAGATCCCCACGCAGAGGACGGATGTTATCATATCCGAAGTCTTTATTTTGACAATCTGAATGACCGGGCTCTGCGCGAGAAGATCGACGGAGTCAATCGGAGGGAAAAATTCCGGATACGCTATTATAACGGAGACACTTCCTTCATAAAGCTGGAAAAAAAGAGCAAGCTGAACGGTCTTGAGACGAAATACAGCGCTCCGCTTACGAAGGAGGAGGCGCAGAAGATCGTGGACGGGGATATCGGATTTATGATGGATTCGCCCCATTCCCTGATCCGGGAGCTCTATTGCAAGATGCGTTATCAGTGTCTTCGTCCGAAGACGATCGTGGACTATACCAGACAGCCTTTCATATACAGGCCCGGAAATGTGCGGGTCACCTTCGACTATGATCTTCACACAGGGCTTTCCTGCACGGATTTTTTGAATCCCGACTGCGTGACGATTCCGGCCGGCGACGCGCCGGTCCTCATGGAGGTAAAGTGGGACGAGTTCCTTCCGGAGATCATCCGCGCTGCCGTGCAGATGCCGGGGAGGAGAGTGACGGCATTTTCAAAATATGCCCAATGCAGAGTATACGGGTAAGTGAATTTCACATCCCGGCGTTCTTGCTGCACCACGCAGGATATGAAGCACCGTTTCACTTGCGCGGCTGCTTTCCGCCGGTGATTTTATTCTTCATCGCGCAATACTCGTGTCTTCAGACATGAGATACGCGCGCTCGCGATGAAGAATAAAAGCCTCCGGCGGATCGCAGACGTGCGCAGTGGAAGGCGCTTACGCGCCGCGCACGTCGCGTCAAGAACGCCGAGGCGTTCTTGAATAAGGAGAAGGATATGACATTTAAAGACATTTTTAAATCAAGCTTTTTGGAAAATGTAACTGCAGTCAGCATTCTGGATATCGTCATTGCGCTCGTGCTTGCGTTCTGCCTCGGGCTTTTCATTTTTTATATCTATAAAAAGACTTATTCGGGCGTCCTGTATTCATCGAGCTTCGGTGTCACTCTTGTCGCCCTGACGATGATCACAACGCTTGTGATCCTGGCGGTCACATCCAACGTTGTTCTGTCCCTCGGCATGGTCGGCGCACTGTCGATCGTGCGTTTCAGGACGGCGATCAAGGAGCCGCTCGATATTGCGTTCCTTTTCTGGGCGATCGCTGACGGCATCGTGCTCGCGGCCGGAATGATTCCCCTCGCGGTCTTCGGAAGCGTGCTGATCGGTGTGGTCATCCTTGTTTTTGCGAACCATAAGGATATGTCGAACCCGTATATTGTGGTGCTTCGGACGAACGGGCATGAGAGTGAGACGAAGGC
>CADABA010000019.1 GCA_902785985.1 uncultured Lachnospiraceae bacterium | reverse complement strand
AATACGACAGAGGATCTCTATGGGGGATATTCTCTTTACGATTATTCTCTTCCATGGTATCAGAACCATCTGTGGGAAGACGGGATCGTCCTGCGGTCACCGTATCTTCCGGATGCGCTGGCGAAGTTTCAGGGAAGTCTGCCTTACTACCATAATCCGGCAAAAACGGTCTATGTGCGGAGGAACATCCGGCACATTCTCGACAGCGGATATTTTTCGTCCGAGCTGGAATTTTTCCGGAATCTGACACAGGTGATCATGCCGCTTTTTCAGTGGTGGTATACGGACCTCCCGGACCAGGCTGACCGCGGAAGGCGTGATCCAGCCGAAATGGAAGCACGAGCTCACGCTGTTCCATCTGGTGAGGGAGAAGTATCCGGATACGCTTTATCAGTTCCGGCCGGAATGGCTCGGCAGACAGAGTCTGGATCTTTTTATTCCCTCTCTTAAGACCGCCATCGAGTATCAGGGAATCCAGCATTTTCTGCCGGTGGGGTTCTTCGGGGGAGAGGAAGCGCTGGCCACAAGGCAGGATCTGGATCGGCAGAAGAGACAGCTGTGTGAAGAAAATGATGTGCGGCTGATCGAGTGGCCGTATGAAATACCGCCCACCGAGACCAATCTGCGGAAGGCGCTGGCAGAAAGTTGAGAAGGTCTGCTGCCGGGGGAGTTCGTTCCTGCCCTGCGAATGTGCGGCACGGCCGGAATGCCGGGCTGTGTCGGATAGATATGATTACAGATAGAGAATTACAGACAGAGAAATGAAATTTCTCTGGAATGTGCTTTTAGAATGGATTTATAGAGGAGAAATACAATGTCTTTGGAGCGTGCAAGAAAACATCTTGAAAAATACGGTCTTGCGGAGCGCATCCATTTAACGGAGGAATCCTCCGCGACGGTGGAGCTTGCCGCATTGGCTGTGGGAGTTGAGCCGGGACGGATCGCAAAAACGCTTTCATTCATGATCGATGGCAGACCGGCTCTGATCCTGGCGGAAGGGACTGCCCGAATCGATAACCGGAAATTCAAGGATACGTTCCACACAAAAGCGAAAATGATCCCGTCGGATCAGGTGGAGGAACTGGTCGGTCACGCGCCGGGAGGCGTCTGCCCGTTCGGGATCAACGACGGGATTCCGGTCTACCTGGACGATTCATTGAAGAAGTATAAGACTGTATTTCCGGCGGCCGGGACAGGGAACAGTGATATTGAGCTGACGATCCCGGAGCTTGAGGAGTGCTCTGAGATGACCGGATGGGTCGATGTGTGCAGGGCGTAAGGCTATGTCTGAATCTTTCTTTATTAAAAAGTCGGTGGAATTCATGTTGGAGAAATAAGCAAAGGAGCAGGTAAAGGATTCATTTCTTTATCTGCTTTTTTGTTTATGTTATAGTTTTTTCAGAAGGGAAAAGAGGAAAGTCAGCGAGAACAACGGATAAGATACGGAACGCGGGAAAGAATCGGCGATGAACCGGGAAGTGCGTTCATGCAGAAGGGACGGCAGGGAATTATGCTGATAGAAAATTCAAACGGAATCGAAAGCGCGGACTGCCGGGTAATTCGATGCGGGACGGCAGTCGTCGTCGGCACAGGTGCCGCGGGGTATAACGCGGCGGACCGTCTGTATCAGATGGGAGAGAAGGATATACTGCTCGTGACGGAGAACCGTCTGTCGGGGACCAGCCGTAATACGGGGTCGGATAAACAGACCTACTATAAGCTCACCCTGTCCGGGGGAGAACCCGACAGTGTGCGGGAAATGGCGGAAACTCTTTTCAGCGGGCAGTGCGTGGACGGAGACATCGCGCTCTGCGAGGCTGCGCTCTCCGTTCAGGGCTTCCTCAGGCTTGCTGAGCTGGGCGTCCCGTTCCCGAAGAACCGCTATGGTGAGTATATCGGGTATAAGACGGATCACGACCCCAGGAGAAGGGCGACCAGTGTCGGCCCGTATACCAGCCGGATCATGACCGAAAAGCTGGAGCAGGCAGTTCTTGAAAAGAAGATCCCTCTGCTCGATCATGCGCAGGTAATCCATATTTTGAGCGACGGAGCGAAGGTATACGGACTGGTCTGTCTGAGGACCGGCTCCTCCGAAACGGACGGCCGTTTTCTCGTAATACTTTGCAAAAATGTCGTCTATGCCGTCGGCGGGCCGGCGGGCATATATAAGAACAGCGTCTATCCGGTCAGCCAGAGCGGAGCGAGCGGTCTGGCTTTTGAGGCAGGCGTCAGAGGAAGAAATCTGACGGAGTGGCAGTACGGGCTGGCTTCCGTTGATCCCAGATGGAATGTATCAGGGACCTATATGCAGGTCCTTCCCCGCGTTTTTTCAACGGAAGCGGACGGAACGGATGAGAAGGAATTTCTCCTGGATTTCTTCGGGAATGTTCCGGAGATGCTCAGCAGACTGTTTCTGAAGGGATACCAGTGGCCGTTCGACGTCCGAAAGGTGGAGGGCGGAAGTTCCATCATTGACATTCTGGTCTATCTTGAGTCCCGAAAGGGAAGGAAAGTATGGCTGGATTACCGGAAAAATCCTGCGGACGGAGCCTTTTCTTTTGACGAACTGGAACCGGAAGCACGGGAATACCTCAAAAAGGCAGGTGCCTGCTTCGGGACACCGATCGAGCGGCTTCGGCATATGAATCAGCCTGCCGTTGATTTTTATGTGGATAAAGGGGTCGATCTGGCAGCGGAGCCGCTTGAGATCGCTCTGTGCGCGCAGCACAATAACGGCGGACTGGCTGTTGACTGCTGGTGGCAGACGAATCTGGAAGGCTTCTTCGCTGCGGGTGAGGCTGCCGGAAGCCACGGTGTGTACAGACCGGGCGGATCTGCGCTCAACGCAGGCCAGGTCGGCAGCACCCGTGCCGCGCAGTATATAGCTGTATGCCGGAAGGAAAATTATGATGAGAGTACCGGAATCCGTCTGGCCAAAGAGGCGCTGGATCGTCTTGGCAGGCTTGCGGATGCTGTCCTCATAGAGCCTGATTCGAATAATCAGATTCGAGGCATTAATCAGCCCGGAGACAATGATCACCTCCGAGGCAATGATGAGCTTCGAGGTAAAGACGAGCTCCGAGGTAAAGATGAGCTCCGAGGCAATGATGAGCTTCAAGGCGATAATCAGCTCCCGGCTAATGATCTTTCCCGAGACGGACAAAGTGCGGACTCCCGCCGTGACGCCCGGAAGGTCCTCGCGGAGATCGCCTCGGACATGAGTGTCTGCGGAGCGGGGATCCGGGACGTGCGACGTATTGAAGAGCAGATCCGAAAAGATAAGGACTTGCTGGAAACGCTGGAGAGCGCTGTCTTCGTGAAAGACGGGAAGGAACTTCGCTGGTTCTTCCGATTGAGAGATACCCTGATCAGCCAGATCATGTATCTGTCCGCCATGAAGGATTACGCGAAGCAGGGAGGAAAGAGCAGAGGGAGCGCTCTCTATACGGATCCTGTGAACGGACGCAGACCGTATCCGGAGCTTCCGGAAGAATTTATTTTTGCCGTAGATGATGGCAGCCGCCGGAATATGATCCAGGAGATCAGCTGGGATGGCGGAGAGTGCCGGACAGAATGGAGAACAGTACATCCGATCCCGGAGGACGATGATTTCTTTGAAAATGTATGGCGGACCTACAGAGAGAACCAGAACGTGTACTAAAAGAAAATGGAGGGCATTTTGCATGCAGTGTATCAGGAATTACGGGGCCTTCCTGATGTGAGATGAAAACCCGGAGGAGGAATTTCCATGGCACATGAAAAGTTTCATTATAAGACACTGGAAGATATAAAGGCGAAAGCCGGGGAACTTGGAGTGCATCTTCCATTTGCACAGAACACGTCTGTGCTGGCAACGCCGGTGTCTTTCGATAACATTACACTCAGGAACCGCATGGGAATCGCGCCGATGGAAGGTGCTGACTCCACGCCGGAAGGCTCTCCGTCTGAGTACACGTTCAGAAGATATGTCAGGGAGGCTGTCGGAGGTGCCGCGCTCATCTGGTTCGAGGCTGTTTCCATGGTTCAGGAGGGCAGATCTTCCGCAACGCAGCTTTTTATCAGTGAGGAGAACCTGGATGATTATAAAAGACTGACAGAGGCGGTGAAGGAGGCCGGGCGGAAGGCGAACGGCTTTGAGCCTTTTCTGGTCCTGCAGGCAAATCACAGCGGCCGCTATTCCAATCCCGGAAATGTGCCCGCGCCGATGATCGCCTACAGACATCCATACCTGGAGCAGTTCAGAGAGGCTTCCGACAGCTGTATCGTCACGGATGATTATCTCAAATCGCTGGAGGAGAAATTCGGCACGACGGCAAAGCTTGCGAGGGAAGCCGGTTTCGATGCAATCGATATCAAATCCTGCCACGGATATCTGTTGGCTGAGCTCTCGTCCGCCTATACACGCCCGGGGATGTACGGGGGTTCCTTTGAGAACAGGACAAGGCTCTTCAGGAACGGCATCCTGGCCGCTAAACCGTATGAAACCGACACGTTCAAAGTGACGGCCCGTCTCGGGATTTATGACGGCTATGCGTATCCTTACGGCTTCGGTGTGCGGGAGGGATCAGGGCTCGAGCCGGATCTTACGGAACCGATCCGGCTCGTGAGAGATCTGTACGATAAATACGGGCTCAGGATGATCAATCTGACCATGGGAAATCCCTATGCGACGACCCATGTGACGAGACCCTATGATATGGGAAAATATCTTCCGGATGAGCATCCTTTTCTTGGAATCGCAAGGATGATCAAAGGGATCGGAGAGGTCAAGGCAGCAGTGCCGGAGATGACGATTTTTGCGTCTGCTCCGACGTACCTGCGTCAGTTTTCCGACCTCTATACGGCAGGCACCATCGAGGAAGGGCTCTGCGACGGCATGCTGTTCGGACGTATGGCCTTCGCAGATCCGGAGTTTGCCAATGAGATCATAAAGGCGGGACGGATCGACCCGAAACGCATCTGTGTCACCTGCGGAAAGTGCGGGGATCTGATCCGCGCGCATAAGCCGACAGGCTGTGTCGTGAGAGATTCCGCGACATTTATGCCTTTTTATAAGGAATTCCTGGAAATGAAAAAAACACAGCCGGCAAATTTCAGGGGCTGACGGGGATTTCACATTTTTTGAGAAGGAATCGGCGTTCCTGAACTCGCAAGCGAGACATGGATCAGTTGACTGAGTGCGAGGAGTGAAGCAATGAGAAAACCATCATCAAAAAAAAGAAAGATCCTGTCCCTGCTGCTGGCCGCGAGCCTGATGGTCTCGGGATGCGCCGGATGCAGTGCCGGTGCGGGGGCTCCATCGGAGAGCGGAGCTGCATCCGGAAGTGACAGTACGGAAGGTGCAGTGCAGCAGGGGGAGGAGATCGGAGAGGAAGCGCAGGGAGAGTACGCAAGGGCCATGGCTAAGAAATCCCAGTCGTCTGAGAATTCGGATCCGACCATCAGCAGCATAACTGCGTCAGACGGAAAGAATAACGGGGCAAAGAAGAAAGCCTGCACCGTGATGATCTACATGGTCGGCTCCAACCTGGAAAGCAGGCTGGGAAACGCCACGAAGGACCTGGAGGAGATCGACGGGGCCGGGCTGGGCTTTGAAAATTATAACGTGATCGTGTACACGGGAGGGAGCGCCCGCTGGGTGGGAGACGTTCCGTGCGACCGAAACTGTGTGCTGGATATGTCCCGTAAAGGAGATGAGCGGATCGTTGCGCAGACCAATGGAAACGCCAACATGGGTCTGCCGGAGACGCTGTCCGCCTTCCTGAATTACTGCGGGGAGAACTATCCTGCTGACCATAACGCGCTGATCCTGTGGGACCACGGCGGAGGACCGCTGTGGGGATACGGCGTGGATGAACTGTATGATTCCGACTCGCTGCTCCTCACCGAGATGAGAGCTGCCATGGACGGGTCTGCCTTCCGGGGAGGCGCGGACGGTAAGAAACTCGACATGGTGGGTTTCGACGCCTGCCTTATGGGAAGCCTGGAGTGCATGACGATCTGGAAGGACTATGCGGACTATTATGTGGGATCGGAGGAGCTGGAGCCCGGAGACGGGTGGAACTATGCGTTCCTGAAGGTTCTGGAGGAGCCCGGCATCTATTCCGACAGCGGGACCTTCGCAAAGTCTGTGGGAGACAGCGTTCTCACTTCTTTTGAGGAATATTACGACGGGAAAAAGTCTGAGACCTTTAACCCGGACCTGACGCTGGCCTGCGTTGACCTGGGCGGGATCGACGCGCTGAACGCTGCGATCGATGCACTGGCGGAGAAGATGGCGGATGACGTAGAGGGAGGCGGGTATATCGGCTTTATGAAAGACCGTCCGGGGATTAAGAGTTTCGGGATGACAAGGAACTCGGAAGGGACGGTATCTTTCTTCTATGACCTGGTGGATGTGGGAGATTTCACGAATCATATGGAGGCCTTCTATCCGGAGGAGGCGGCAGCAGTCAGGGAGACACTAGGTGCGGCGGTTGCGCGCAGCTACTCCAACATTGATGATTCCTCGGGCATGACTCTGTATTATCCCTACAAGAACAAAGGGCAGTTCGAGCAGCTTGGAGAGTATTATGCGGGGCTTCTCAAGACACAGGGGTATTCCAGGTTCCTGAAGGCCGCGGGGGAACAGTTCCTGCGAAGCAAATCATGGGACTGGGAGCTGGGCGTGCCGGAGGATCACGGAGACGAATATACTCTGCAGCTGACTTCCGAGCAGCTCGAGAATATGACGGAGGCGACATACACAATTCTGACTTATAACGGGAATATTGGCGGCTATAAGCCGATCATGGAAAACTGCAGAATAGAACCGGACAAGGATGGTGTCCTTCATCTTGAGAAGAACGTGCAGCTGGCAGTGCTCAAAAACGGTGATTCGAATGAGATCCTGCGCGCAGTGGAAGCTGAGAATGACCGTAAGCGCGAGGTATACGACACGAAAGGAATCTGTCTTCGGAGCGATCTGCCTTATAATTTCCGTATCGAAGAGCTGGAAGGCGCTTATGTCACGATTCGTCTGAGCAGGGATAAAAGGAGCGGTGAGACCCAGATCCAGAACATTGAACTGCAGGATAATGCATCGGGGATCAGTGCGGGAAAGAATTCTGTGGATCTGATGAACTGGGAGGGACTCTCTGTTTTGACAGGAGAAGATCTGGTCGTTCCGGCGCGGGACGGGAAAGGACGGATCCGCCCCTACGAGGAGTGGATCAGAACGGGCACTACTACCTGGAACACTGTTCCGGTGAGCAGGGAAGTGGAGCTCACGATTACAGGCATTGATGATCTTCATGTTGAAGGAGCGATCTGCCAGATCGAGATCCGGGATGTGAATGGAGAAAAATATGCGGCAGAGACAGTGCCGATCGGCGGGGAAACTCGGAAGAAGGCTACTGTGCCTGTGGGTGATGGCAGTCTTGAGTTCGCGATTCTGGAAGATCACGCTGAGCTGATCGGATATAATGGCAGGGAGACGCGAATCGAAGTGCCGGATACGGTAGAAGGAGTACCTGTAACGGTGATCGGAGCAGCAGCCTTCTCCTGGTTCACTGTTTTTGACCGGATGGGGTATGACCCGGTCACGGAGGTGATCCTGCCCGATACAGTGACCACGATTGAATCAGCTGCTTTTGCGTACTGTCTTGATCTTCGCAGGATCAACGTCCCTGCGAGGCTGAAAGAAGTCGGGAGTGAAGCGTTCGAGGGCTGTCGTTCACTCGAAGCATTTGAACTGCCGGATGGCGTGGAAAAGATCGGAAAGTGTGCTTTCGCATACTGTGAATCTCTGACGAAGTTCAGGATTCCCGCGGACCTCGTCCTGATGGAGGAAGGTGCGCTTATGCACTGTACAGCGCTCGGGGAGTTTACGGGCGGTCGAAAGGCTGGCGAGGCAGACAGCAGGAAAAAGACGGGCGGAGATTCCGGCGGTGAGAAGCCGGACGGCAGTTCGGACAACGTACGGAATGAAGGAAATTTCCCGGTCCTGGCAGAAGACGGCGCAGTCTATACCGGCGACGGTGCGATGCTCCTTGCGTATCCCTGCGCAGCAGGGAACAGTTTCACAGTGAGGGAGGGGACAAAAGAGATCGGCTACGGCGCTTTTGACGGGGCTTCTCTTGAGGAAGCGGTCCTGCCCGGGAGTCTTACAAAGATCGGAAACTATGCCTTTTATAACTGTGTTCATCTGAAGGCACCGGTATTTCCGGAAGGACTTACACAGCTGGGGATGCACTGTTATGACGTGGCAGAGCTGACTTTTGATTCGGAAGAGATTCCGAAGGAGCAGACCGTCATCCGTATTCCGGCTTCCCTGGAGGAGATCGGAGTGCACGCTTTCGACGGATTTATCAACGCCAGGTTTGAGGTGAGCGAGGGCAACCGCCACTACAGTGCTGCTGACGGTGCGCTCATGAACAAGGCGGGAGATACAGTTTACTTTATCGCGACAGGTCCTGATTTCCGTGCTGTTTATCCTGATGGAACTGTGGAGTTCAAGGAGGACGCGTTGGATGTTTATGCAGCTGTGGATCATTACTACGTGAATGTCATAAAGCAGATCTATCTGCCCGCGTCTGTGACAAAATTTCCGGAGTATTTGTCGGACTATCGAAATAAAGAAGAATACGCAGTTTACCATTGTCCTGCCGGCTCCGAGGCGGAGAAATTCGCGCTTCGTCAGGGAGTACGGTTTACCAACGAAATGGGAACACCGGAGGGTACTGCCGAGCTGCCGACGCAGAAAGGCATGCTGTTTTTTGATCTGTACAGCGACCATGCAGTTCTGACAGGATACAGCGGAGAGGATGAAACGATTGAGATTCCCGCCGAGATCGAGGGAAAACCCGTGACGGCCGTGGGAAACGGTGCGGAGCCGCTCTTTTCAGGAGACTTCAGCTACTATGACACCGGACGATCTGCTTCCGCACTGACAAAAATCGTGATTCCGGAGGGCGTCACGGATATCAACGGGCAGGCACTGAATGAAGCCGACTCCGGAACGGAGATCGTGCTGCCATCCACGTTGAGAAGGCTGGGCCGGAAAGCGATCAATTCATTCCTGAAGCTGAACGCTCTTCCGGAGGGACTCGAGGTCCTGGAAACAGAGTGTATCGGATGGTCTGCGGATGTTCCGTTTGCAGTGACACCAAAAATGCGTTATGTTGACGGATTCTTTTCATCTTCGATATCGGCTTTTTCGCAGGAAGGTGAGAACGAGAACTACAGTGTGCGGGACGGTGTCCTGTACAACGCGGACGGATCCGTGCTGCTCAGATATCCTGACGGGGACATGGCGGAAGAATTCAGTATTCCCGAAGGAACGATCGCTGTGGGGGACGACGCGTTCTATGGTGCATCGAACCTCAGGAAGATCAGCCTGCCCGGCTCCCTCAGGCAGATCGGAGATCATGCTTTCAGCGGGTGCACAGGGCTCACGGAAATCACTTATGCGGAAGGCGCTTCGCTGGAGACGATCGGGGTGGCTGCCTTTTCGTATTGCGACAGCCTTACGGAGATATCCCTGCCCCCTGTAAAAGAAATCATGGACAGAGCATTCACCGGCTGTGAGGCTCTGACAACGGTACATTTTGCAGAGGGCACAAGATCGATCGGAGATTCTGCATTTTCTGATACCGCAGTGGCGGCACCTCAGTTCCCGGAGAGCCTTATAAAGATAGGCGATAATGCTTATGGAGGCTATGACTGTTCTATCCTGGAGGGGAGCGCGGAGACGATCCGTATTCCTGCCGGAGTATCGGAGATAGGAACGAATGCCTTTGGAGCTGTCGGCAACACTGCCTTTGAGGTGGATCCGGAGAGCATGTATTTCTCCTCGGTCGACGGACTCCTTCTGGATAAGGATAAAAATGCTCTTTATCTGTGTTCCGCCGGGAAGAAAGGCAGAGTTACAGTGCCGGAGGGAGTGACAGCCTTGATGTTCGGGGCGTTTGACTGTGCGCCGGGCGTTACGGACGTTGAGATCCCGGACAGCGTTGTGTATATTGAGGGGAATTTTGACCCGACTGATGCTGACGACGGAAACGGCGGAACGGAGAAGGTCTATCCGATCACGATCCACTGCAGTAAGGGATCTTATGCAGAGTCATACGCGGTCTCCAGAGGTATCCCGTGTGAGACAAAATAGCGCAGATCCGGGAAGTCCGAATTTATCATATTGTCAGTACGGTTAGTTCGGATCCATACGTCAGGAGAAGGGTCTGAGTGAACCGGAATACAGAGCTTTCAGATAATCCCGGAGTGATCAGTATAGTTTCACAGAGCTGGCTGCTGCATTGATCGAGGCCTGCAGGCGGATATCCGGCATTTTCCTGCGGGTATATGCGCATCGTGAGGCGGATCAGGATTAATTGATCGAGAGCAAGGAGTAACGAGATGAGAAAACAGCTATCAAAAACAAAAAAAGGAAGGATCCTGTCTCTGCTGCTGGCCGCAATGCTGACGGTCTCGGGATGCGCCGGAGGAGGTGTCGGTGACAGTGCCGGAGCAGGATCTCCATCGGCGAGCGGAACCGCATCGGGAAGTGAGAGTATGGAAGACGCGGCGGAGCAGGGGTCAGAATTCGAAGAGGAAGCGCAGGGAGAGTATGCACGGGCCATGGCTAAGAGGTCCCAGTCGTCTGAGAATTCGGATCCGACGATCATCAGCATCGCTGCGTCAGAAGGAAAGAAAGGGAAAAAAGGCAAAGCAAAGAAGAAAGCCTGTACCGTGATGATCTACATGGTCGGCTCCAACCTGGAGAGCAGGCTGGGCAACGCCACGAAGGACCTGGAGGAGATCGACGGGGCCGGGCTGGGCTTCGAAAATTATAACGTGATCGTGTATACGGGAGGGAGCGCCCGCTGGGTGGGAGATGTTCCGTGCGACCGAAACTGCGTGCTGGACATGTCCCGTAAAGGAGATGAGCGGATTGTTGCGCAGACCAGCGGGAATGCCAACATGGGCCTTCCGGAGACGATGTCCGCATTCCTGAATTACTGCGGGGAGAATTATCCCGCGGATCACAACGCACTGATCCTGTGGGACCACGGCGGAGGACCGCTGTGGGGATACGGCGTGGATGAACTGTATGATTCCGATGCACTGCTCCTCACCGAGATGAGAGCTGCCATGGACGGGTCTGTCTTCCGGGGAGGCGCGGACGGTAAGAAACTCGACATGGTGGGTTTCGACGCCTGCCTGATGGGAAGCCTGGAGTGCATGACGATCTGGAAGGATTACGCGGAGTATTATGTGGGGTCGGAGGAGCTGGAGCCCGGAGACGGGTGGAACTATGCCTTCCTGAAGGTCCTGGAGGAGCCCGGCATTTACTCCGACAGCGGGAACTTCGCAAAGGCTGTGGGAGACAGCGTCCTTACGTCTTTTGAAGACTATTACGAGGGGAAAAAGTCTGATACCTTTAACCCGGACCTTACATTGGCCTGCATCGATCTGGGCGGGATCGACGCGCTGAATGCCGCGATCGACACACTGGCAGAGAAGATGGCAGACGACGTATCTGGAGGCGGATACACCGGCTTAATGAAAGACCGCTCGGATATAAAAAGCTTCGGGATGACAAGGAGTTCGGAAGGAACGGTATCTTTCTTCTATGACCTGGTGGATGTGGGAGATTTCGCGGATCATATGAAGGCCTTTTATCCGGAGGAGGCGGCAGCGGTCAGGGAGGCACTGGGTGCGGCGGTTGCGCGTAAGTATGCCAACATTGATGATTCCTCGGGCATGACTCTGTATTACCCCTACAAGAACAAGGGGCAGTTCGAGCAGCTTGGCAGCTATTACGAGGGTCTGCTCGAGACAAATGGGTATTCCGGGTTTTTGAAAGCAGCAGAGGAACAGTTCCTGCGAAGCAAATCATGGGACTGGGATCTGGGCGTGCCGGAGGATCACGGCGATGAGTATACTCTGCAGCTGACTCCCGAGCAGCTTGAGAATATGTCTGAGGCGACTTATACGATCATGACCGGTACCGACGAGTATGGGGGTTATACGCCGGTAATGGAAAACTGCAGAATAGAGCCGGATAAGAACGGTGTCCTGCATCTTGATAAGAATGTGCAGCTGGTGGTGCTCGAAAACGGTGATTCTAGAAGTATCGTGCGCGCAGTGGAAATTGAAACTGACCGCAAGCGAAGGGTATACAACACAAAAGGGATCTGTCTTCGGAGTGATCTGCTTTATCTTTTCGAAGACCGCATAACAGATCTGGAGTTCGCTCCTGTTACGATCCGCCTGAGCAGTGATAAAAAGAGCAGTGAGACGCAGATCCAGAACATTGAACTTGAGGACGACGTGTCGGGGATCAGCGCAGGAAAGAATTCTGTGGACCTGATGAACTGGGAGGGGCTCGATCTTCTGTACGGGATGGATGACCTGGTCGTTCCGGCGCGGGACGGGAAAGGAAGGATCCGCCCTTACGATGAATGGATCAATCCGGACATCAGTATAGGGAGCCTCGTTCCGGTAAACAGTGAAGTGGAACTCTCGATCACGGACATTGATGACCTTCATGTCGAAGGGGCGGTCTGCCAGCTCGTGATCCGGGATGTGAACGGAGAGAAATACGCGGCAGAGACGGTGCCGATCGGCGGGGACAACCGGAAGAAGGTAACGGTGCCTGTGGGCGACGGCAGTATGGAGTTCACTGTCCTGGAAGATCACGCTGAGCTGGTCGGATACAATGGCAGGGAGACGCGGATCGAAGTGCCGGAGACGGTTGAGGGAGTACCTGTAACGGAGATCGGAGGAGATGCGTTCTCCAGACTCACTGTTTTTGACGTTTTGGGGTATAACCCGGTCACGGAGGTGATCCTGCCCGATACGGTGACCAGGATCGGATCAGCTGCCTTTGCGTACTGCCGGGATCTTCGCAGGATCAACACCCCTGCCAGTCTGAAAGAAGTCGGGAACGGTGCGTTTATGTATTGCCTTTCACTGGAATCGTTTGAGCTGCCGGACAGCGTGGAAAAGATCGGCAAGTGTGCTTTTGCATACTGCGAATCTCTGACAAAGTTCAGAATCCCCCGGGGACTCATCCTGATGGAGGAAGGCGCTTTTATGCACTGTACAGCGCTCGCGGAGTTTACGGGCGATCCAAAGACCGGCGGAACAGCCGGCAGTACGGACGACGCAGAGAATGAGGGGAATTTCCCGATCCTGGCAGAAGACGGCGCGGTCTATACCGGTGACGGTGCAATGCTTCTTGCGTATCCATGTGCGGCAGGGATCCGTTTCAAAGTGAAGGAAGGGACGAAAGAGATCGGCTACGGCACATTTGACGGCACTTCTCTTGAGGAAGTCGTCCTGCCCGGGAGTCTTACAAAGATCGGTAATTATGCTTTTTATGGCTGTGAACATCTGAAGGCTCCGGCATTTCCGGAAGGACTCAAACAGCTCGGAATGCACTGTTTTGACGTGCAGGAGATGTTTTTCAATCCGGAAGATATTCCGGAGGAGCAGGATGTCATCCGTATACCGGCTTCTCTGGAGGAAATCGGAGAGCACGCTTTCGACAGATTTATCAACGCCAGGTTCGAGGTGAGCGAGGATAACAGACACTACAGCGCCGTCGACGGTGCGCTCATGAACAAAGCGGGAGATACGCTTTACTATATTGCGACAGGTCCGGATTTCCGTGCCGTTTATCCGGATGGAACAGTGGAGTTTAAGGAAGATCCGTTGGATGCGTATGCATCTGTGAGTATTTATTTCACGGATATCAAAGAGCAGATATACCTTCCCGCGTCCATGACGAAATTTCCGGAGAAACTGTCGAACATACTGTACAACACAGGGGATGATACGATTTATCACTGTCCTGCCGGCTCCGAAGCGGAGAAATTCGCGATTCGTCAGGGGCTTCGGTTCACCAACGAAATGGGAATTCCTGAGGGAACTGCCGAATTGCCGACGCAGAAGGGCACGATGTTTTTTGACTTGTACAGTGACCATGCGGTCCTGACCGGCTACAGCGGGGAGGACGAAACGCTAGAGATTCCGGCTGAGGTCGAAGGGAAAGACGTGACAGCAGCAGGAAACGGCATAGAGCCGCTCTTTTCGAGCTACTCCTCAATCTACGGCACGGATCGATTGGCTCCGGCACTGAAAAAGTGCGTGATCCCGGAAGGTGTCACGGATATCAACGAACAGGCGTTTCGTGAGGTCAGCGGAATAGAGCTTATACTGCCCTCCACATTGAGAAGGATTGGAAGAGAGGCGCTCAATATCAACCTGAATCTGAGTTCTCTCCCGGAGGGACTCGAGATCCTGGAATCAGACTTCGGGTGGTCTGCAGGCGATCCGTTCACGGTGACGTCCAAAATGCGCTTTACAGACGGAACCTGTCTGCCTTCGGTATCGTCTTTTGAGTTGGAAGGTAAAAACGAGAACTACAGTGTGCGGGACGGCGTCCTGTACAACGCGGACGGATCCGTACTCCTCAGATATCCCTCTGAGGCCGCGGCGGAAGAATTCAGTGTTCCCGAGGGAATAGTCTCTTTGGGGAAAAACGCGTTCTGTGATGCAAAGAACCTCAGGAAAATCAGCCTGCCCGGGTCTGTCAGACAGATCGGAGAAGGAGCCTTCTGCGACTGCTACAGTCTCTCTGAGATCACATTTGGGGAGGGCATTTCACTGGAGACGATCGGGAAGAGTGCCTTTTCGAACTGCGACAGCCTTACGGAGATCAGCCTGCCCGGATCCCTCAAACGGATTGGAGATCAGGCTTTCTATGGCTGTACAGGGCTCACGGGAATCAGCCTGCCCGGATCTCTCAGGCAGATCGGAGACGATGCCTTTTACGGCTGTACAGGACTTACGGAAATCACATATGAGGAGGGCGCTTCGCTGGAGAGAATCGGGAAGAATGCCTTTACAAACTGCGCAGGGCTTACGGAGATCTCTCTCCCGCCTGTCAAAGAAATCATGGCTTACGCATTTATGAACTGTGAGTCTCTGACAACGGTACAGTTTGCGGAGGGCACCAGATCGATCGGCGATTCGGCATTTGAAGGGACCGCAGTGGCGGCGCCTCAGTTCCCGGAGAGCCTTGTAAGAATAGGCGAGTATGCTTATGGAGGCTATAAGTGCTCTATCCTGGAGGGGAGCGCGGAGACGATCCGTATTCCTGCCGGAGTATCGGAGATAGGAACGAAATCATTTGGAGCTGTCGGCAACATTGCTTTTGAGGTGGATCCCGAGAACACATATTATTCCTCGGTCGACGGTCTCCTTCTGGACAGGGATAAAAATGTTTTTTATCTGTGTCCCGCCGGGAAAAAAGGTACAGTTACAGTGCCGGAGGGGGTGACTGTTTTGATGCGCGGAGTTTTTGACTGTGCACCGGAAGTGACAGATGTTGAAATCCCGGACAGCGTTATTTGTATTGTCGGCGGAAGTTTCGATCCGATTGATGTTGACGACGGGAATGGCGGAAAAACGAAGGTCTATCCGATCACGATCCACTGCAGTAAGGGATCCTATGCAGAGAAATATGCGATCTCCAGAGGCATCCCGTATGAGGCGAAATAGCGACGGTCCGGAAGTCCGGATCCGTAAATTAAAAGAAGGACTTGGGGCTTGTATGAGCCCCAGGTCCTTCCTGTTTTATTCTTCATCGCGCAATACTCGTGTCTTTAGACATGAGATACGCGCGCAAAGTGATGCTTGCCTTCATCGCGCAATACTCAGGATTTTAATCATGAGATACGCGCAGAGTGATGTTTTCGGCCGCGCCATTATCTGAGACTGAATACTGTTCCTTCCGCGATCGGAGCCAGTTCCATAAGAGGTGCATAGGGCTCTAAACCGGTCGTCTCGTTTGCACGCTTGCGCACACTGCTCGACGCCAGGGACAGCTGATACTTCTTATCTTTGGTAGTGTAAGTATAATAATCATCCGGTTCATAATTAGAAATCTGTTTCGTCGTCACATAGCAAAGTGCATGCTCGAGCTTATTTCTGTATTCCTGATCCGAAAGAGCTTCAAAGTAGTAACTGTATTCGAGAGGATTCGATTCCTTGATGCCGTCGACCGCCACATCTATAGTGCCGGCGTCGTCCCATGTGGAGTCTACTTCGTACCAGTCGTTGCCGAGCTTGACAGCACTCCATGCGTGTCCGCCTGCGTCTTCCATTGTGTTGCCTGCATTCCCTACAATGACAGTTGCTTCAATTCCGCATTGCTCCAGAAGATAGACGTAAGCCTGGGAATAGCCGTCACAGACCGCGCTGTTCGGATTTCCGCTGCTGTCTTTAACCAATGCGCCGTAAGCCGTGTGTGCAAGGTTTTTCAGTCCGGCGGGCGTGTTGTCTTCCATAAGCGGAATATTGTAGCTGACCGTCTGGATCAGCTTGTCATGAATATCCTTGGCAATCACTTCGTCGCTCTTGGACGTGTCAATATCTGCAAGGAAATTATCCACTGCGTCGTTGAAATTGTTCATCATGTCTTCGAAGCCATCGAATGGCTCCTTGAAGTAAATATATACCATGTAGGTGCCGTTTCCGGGCTGCGTATAAGGAGTACCGAAGGACAGATCTGCTTCTGAGCCATTATAAAGCCAGAACAGCTCCGGATGATCATACAGAAGTCCGTGATAAGCGAGCTGCAGTACACTGATGAAATCGGTAGAAGTGGGATCCACAGAGATCGTGGCTGCTACAACGTTGTCGACATTCGTCGGGTCAGTTGCGCACATGAGCATTGCGTCGTACAGCGTCTGCGCATCCTTGCCCATGCTCTCATAGTAATGATAGGTCGTGGCATTGTTTATCAAAAGAGAATCTGCCGGAGGTGTATATGCGCGCATCGCTCTGTCCAGATTTTCTGTATCTTCTTCTGTCAATTCTTCCGGATTATCCAGATCCTCTGCAGGTTTGAGACCGCCAATTGCATAACCGGGCACGCCTGCCAGCGGCTGCAGTTCGCCGTCAGCTGCGCCGGCAACTGTTTCATTTGCGGTACTTGCAGCAGACTCAACTTTAACGGCAGATTCAGCGGCAGACTCGGCGGCCACGGACTCCTGCGGCTTGCTCTGCTGATCGGAAGATCCGCCTGTGTTTGTTCCTCCGCAGCCTGCGAGCATCGACGCAGCAATAGTCATCGATAAAAAAACCCTCAATACCTTTTTCATTAAATCCTCCTTTCAAGCTTTTCCTGCCAGCTTAAAATAAATGATATAAGTACCCATAATTATATAATAAATAGTATGGCATGACAAATACAATTCGTTCGCCTCGCGATGCACTCCTTCCTGACGATAGCTGATGCTCCGTATGGCATCATTTTTATGAACAGGATGGGGTCTGCGGAAAGAAGGGTAATGCCTTTACATTTTTCTGAAATCGAATTATACTTTTTTACGTCAGAGTAAGGAATCGAACGGATATACTATGATGTCAGCAGCCCTCATGTGAGAAAAAAATCGACGGGTAAAATATGATGGCAGCAGCCCCCATGGGAGAAAAAATCGACGGGTAAAACATGATGTCAGCAGCTCTCACGGGAGGAGAGAAAGCGCAGGGACTGCGGGATCTGCAGCCCGGCACATAAGACGGGTGCAGAACTGCATTTTAAGAGGAGACATATTTTGCCCACGAATGCCTGTTTGGCGTGAGTGGCTGCAAAATAGTCATCCGAGGCCATTAGTCAGACATCAAAATTTCGTTTTGGGAGGAGGAATCGTCTTGATACAGATCCAGAACTTCACCAAGAGGTACGGTGACCGCGATGTGGTGAAGAATATTTCATTTACCGCAAAGGACGGCGTGATCACAGGCTTCATCGGTCACAACGGTGCCGGAAAATCCACTACGATCAAAGCAATCACCGGCGTGATCCGGCCGACAAGCGGGACGATCACGGTCAACGGATATGATGTCGTGAAAGACGCGCTGCAGGCCAAGTACCAGTTCGGCTATGTGTCGGACAGCCCGGACCATTTTCTGAGGCTCACCGGCGTCGAGTATCTGCACTTCATAGCCGATATTTATGACACTCCGGCGGATGGCAGAGCGGAATTCATCGAGAAAAATGCGAAGCGGTTCGGAATCTACGATGCGCTGAACAACCAGATCCTCTCGTATTCACACGGCATGCGTCAGAAGATCATGATCATGGGAGCGCTGATCCATGACCCTTCCGTCTGGATCCTCGATGAACCCCTGACCGGGCTTGATCCGCAGTCGGCTTTTGAACTGAAGAAGATGATGCGCGAGCATGCGGAGAAAGGAAATTCGGTATTTTTCTCCACCCATGTGCTTGAAGTGGCGGAGAAGCTGTGCGACGAAATATGCATCATCAAACAGGGGGAGCTTTTGTACACAGGTACTCTGGAGGGCCTGAAAGCGACATACAAGTCACAGGCGTCTCTTGAGAATATATTCCTTGAATTAACGGATATCACAGAATAAAGGAGGTAAAAGGAAAGTTATGAAACTTAGTAATGTCAGTGATATAATGTTTATCGGAATTGGAATTTACTGTATTATCAGAGGAATCATGATTCTTCTTACCGGAAAACTGACCCGGTCAGAGGAGGCGGCCGCCCGCAATTACTCTGCCAACGGGCTGAAAAGATACAAGCTCCTGACCGCGTTCATGAATCTGTTCGGCGGTCTGATTGTTTCCGTGGTCTTCCTGATAAAAATGCTGAATCTGATAAACGGCAGCTTGTACAGGATCGTTCTCCTCGTGCTCCTTGTGGTGATGCTGATTGTTTATTTTGCAATACGAAATACATGTAAGAAGATTTGAAAGAAGGACGATGGAAAAGAAAAATGGAAGCTTCTCAAAAGTCAGGAAGCTCGTTACGGTTCTGAAAAAATGTAATGGAAAAGCAGTCGTCGGAGACAGCGGCGCACTGATCTCTCCTGCAGCAGCAAGAATCCT
The DNA here is from genome assembly GCA_902785985.1 of uncultured Lachnospiraceae bacterium. Classification (GTDB taxonomy): domain Bacteria; phylum Bacillota; class Clostridia; order Lachnospirales; family Lachnospiraceae; genus Chordicoccus. Next base: position 1,090 of record CADABA010000019.1, on the reverse strand, counting down.
GATGTACTGCGGTCTGCTGGCCGTGGGCATTGCTCTTTTTCTGGGTGCTTATGTATTGGAGCCGTTTGTTGGCGAATTCATCAGCCCGAAGAGTCTTGCGCAGTCGGTCATGGTGGCTCTTTTCATCACGACCGTTATACTTGCGATCAAGGATACTGTGACAGTGCTTTATACTTCCGATGACCTTGCACTTCTGCTGCCGATGCCGTTTACCGCGGGACAGATCGTGGCAGCAAAGGTCGCTGTCATCTGTATTTTTCCGATGGGACTCTGTTTTCTGCTCCTGAATTCGATCTGTCTGGGATACGGCATCCGCGCAGGAGCCGGTGCTCTTTTTGTCATCGGGACAGTACTTTCCAGCATTCTGATTCCCGTCACCGCTATTGCGGCTGCTGTGCTTTTGATCGTGATCATTTTCCGCGTGTTCGGATTTATCCGCAATCGGGATATCACGGTGGCGGCAGGCGGAATCTTTGCTTTCGGGCTTACGGTGGCCTATATTTTTATCAGCAACAGTCTGAGGGGAGAAAGTTCCGGTCAGGCGGCAGCAGCACTTCGTTTACTGTCATCGGTCTCCGCGGCGTTTCCGAATATTTTCTTCATGAACAGGTTCATGTTCGAAAAAAGTATTTCGGGACTGTTTATCAGCCTGGCCATCACAGCTGCCATCGTCGCGCTGGCTGTGCTTGCCGTCAGGGCATTTTATTTTGACACTGCGCTTTCCATGCAGACGACATCCGTCAAAAAGAAAGCAGTGTCACAGGAAGCGCTTCGCCAGACGAAGAAGAACAACGTCCTCGGAGCGCTCACCGGCTATGAGGCGAAGAGCGCCCGGAGAAATCCGGCCTATATGATTTACGGGTTCGTAATGAGTCTCGTGTGGCCGGTGCTGTTAATTGTCCCGCTTTTTATGAGTAACAACGGTCTGTTCAGGGAGAGCACGGGCTCTCTCGGCACGGAGTATGCGCTGCTCGCCTCCGTTACCTTTGCGATTACGGCATCCTGCTTTTCCTGCGGTTTCAATATTCTGCCGGGGAGCGCATTTTCAAGGGAGGGAGACACATTCCATGCGATCAGGGCGCTGCCGATC
>CADABA010000018.1 GCA_902785985.1 uncultured Lachnospiraceae bacterium | reverse complement strand
AGGAGCAGCATATCTTTGAGCAGCAGGCCTTTCATGAAACATCCTCTCCTTTCTCCATCAGCAGAATAAGATCATCGATTCCGCTGTTCTCTATGACCATCTTCGGGTAATTTTCCAAATAGAAATGCTTTTCTGATGTAAGGCAGGTATAGCCGAACGATTCTTTTATCCTGCGGCAGATAAACTGTCTGTCGATCTCGTTATATTGTTCTTCACTGCACTTGAGTATTCCGTACCTCGACAGCAGGATATCAGTATCCTCGTGGAATACGATCTGTCCTTTTTTGATCATGTACAGGGTATCGCAGATACTTTCCAGATCAGAGGATATATGGGAGCTGATCAGAATACTTCTGTCCTCTTTTTCTTCCATATAAGCCCGGAGGAGATCCAGAACATGGTCTCTTACGATTACATCGAGGCCGGAAGTCGGCTCATCCATGATCAGAAAACGCGCGTCATGGCAGAGTGCCGCGGCTACCTTCAGCTTCGCTTTCATTCCCGTGGAGAAGGTCCGGATCTGCTTTCGTTCAGGAATCTCAAGATCACGGCATAAGGCAGAAAATTTATTTTTATCAAATTTCGTATACATCGCAGCGCAGATACTTTTGATATCTGAAGGTGTCAGGTAGGCGGAGAACCCTGAATCCGATAATACGATGCCCATCATTTCTTTTTCACTTTTTGTAAGCAGTGATCCGCCGGCTCCGCATTCATTACCGCAGAACAGGATCGAGCCCGCATCCGGCCGGATCAGCTGAAGCACAGATTTTATAGTGGTACTTTTCCCCGCTCCGTTGGAGCCTACCAGGCCGACCACCATTCCTGTCGGAACTTCCATGGAGACATCCAGATGAAAGTCTCCGTAAGATTTTTTCAAACCATTGATTTTAAGCATAGTTCAATCCTCCGTAACAAGACGGAACAAGTCCCTCAATTCATCCATGGAAATGTCATATCGACGTGCTTTATCGACAATGACCTGCATATCATTTTCAAGTTCTTTCATCTGTTCTTCCCGGACCCGTTCATTATTTATATTGAGGACAAAAGTCCCTTTTCCGTGAACTGTCACGGTAAAACCTTCCTCCTCCAGCTGATCGTAGGCCTTCTTTACTGTAAGAGCGCTGATTTTCAGGTCTCTTGCCAGGCCGCGAACAGAGGGCAGAGCCTCCTCCGGCTTAAGTTCGCCGGAAGCGATTGATTTTTTGACCGATTCGACGATCTGTTCATAGATCGGAACCATTGAGGATGAGTTGATGATGATGTTCATATATTAACCCCTGTATACAGTTATGCTTAAGCTATAAACAGTGTATAACAGTATAGAACTGTTGTCAAGTGTATTATTTGTTATTTTATCATTTCTGCTTGGAAGCGCCGAAATCTTTCTGCCCGTGGAAGTTAAGAGGAGATTGCCGAACAGAGGAGAAGATTGGCGAACAGAGGAGAAGATTGGCGAACAGAGGAGAAGATTGGCGAACAGAGGAGAAGATTGGCGAACAGAACAGGGAGAAAAGCGCAGAAAATCCTTGCAGGAGATGTTCCGAGGCGATGATCTGCCGGCTTGAAATAATGATTCAGGGGAAGGACACATTTACAGAGATTTTTTACAAAATTTCAGGGCAGGTATCGCATTTCCGGAAAATGGTGCTATAATTAGTCACACAGGAAATTGTTTAAACAGGATGAGAGGGGACATCTATGCCGACAGAGAAATTTACAAACATATATAAAGTACTGAAGGACAGGATCCTGAGCGGAGAATATCCGAACGGAACTTACATCCCCTCCGAACATACGCTGATAGAGGAATTTTCCTGCTCGAGAAACACAGTGAGGAGAGCGATCAGTCAGCTGGCGGATGAGGGATTTGTCCAGAGTATGCGCGGAAAGGGCGTGATCGTCATATGGGTCCGTCCCGTCCAGTCAGAGTTCGCGTTCAGCGATGTGGAGACTCTGAGAGAGGCAGCAGCCAGAAATAACCTGAGCTATGAGACGAAGGTGCGTGTATTTCTCGAGACAGAGGTCGACCAGCGAATTGCCAGAAGGACAGGTTTTCCTGTCGGAGAGAAGGTCGTCTATCTTCAGAGGATCAGGATCATCGACAATATTCCGATGATCATCGACAATAACTGGTTCCTGGCTTCTTCTGTGCCGGGTCTCACGAAGGAGATTGCGGAGAGCTCAGTCTATGAATATATAGAAAATGTTCTTGGGGTGCGGATCCTGACGACCCTTCGTCGCCTGACTGTCGAGAAGCGGACTGAGGCGGATGAGAAGATCCTGAAGATGAATGATTATGACTGCGTTGCGGTCGTGTCATCGAAGACATACGATATGAACGGGCTGATGTTCGAGTACACGGAGTCAAGACATCGCCCGGATAAATTTATATTTTACTCACAGGCGCGAAGGAAAGGCTGAGAAAGACGAGCACCAGCATTTCTTATCCGGTTTTTGAAATGAATGCCGCGGTCTCTTATCTGTATGGATAGGAGGCCGCGGCATTTTCAGAGATGAAAATAGCAGCCGCGCAAACAGGAAGGTGCTTCGTACCCTGCGCGGCGCGGCAAGAACGCCGAGGTGTTCCTGATCTCAGATGATCGAAAAATGTTGACGATTCGGTGATCCTGCAGGATTAAGATCTGTTTGGTCTTTTGGGTCTGTCACATTACGGTGGGTCTGTCTGTGGTCTGTCTGTTAAAAAGATACAGATAGTATATGAATGTCGGCAGGCATCGACACCATAAAATTGACATTGTTCTTATTACAGCATACAATATTTCTTGTAGGAACTTTCGAAAGAAACTGACGATAAAGAGGATTTTATGACTGTAAAAGAAGCAAGAGAAATCGAAGAGCGGTATTACGGGATGTCTGATCCCTCGGAGGAAGATGATTTTCTGTATACGGAGGCGATGGACTTCCTGATCCGGGAAGAGAATCTGCCGGAAGATATGATGCAGCTGGACGAATGCCTCGGATACATCTGGTATTACGGGCGGACCGGTGAACGAGATTATGAGAAAGCATTCCGGCACTATGTAAAGTCCATGGAAAGAGGGAATCTTGTCAGCACCTATAAAGTCGCTGATATGTATAAGAACGGATATTTCGTCGAAAAGGATCCGGAGAAGTACAGGGAGATCATAGAGGAGCTTTACCCGAAAGTGAAAAATGCCCGGAATCTGGGAGCGCCGCTTCCGGAAGTGTTCACAAGACTTGCCCGCATCCGGAAAGAACAGGGCCGCATGGAGGATGCGGCGGATCTATACCTCAGAGCCAAGGATTTCCTGGCACAGCGGATCTCTTATAATGCGTTTTTCGGAAACCTCAATATCATGAAGTGGCTGATCGATGATCTGTATAAGATCCGGATTATGTCGATTTTTATGATCTCTATTATGTTCTCAATCGGCCGGCAAAAATATCATTTTTCTATGAGGATGAAGAGCAGAATCTGGAATCGGTGATGGAGGAAGGCGCGTGCGTCGTTCATTTTAACGATAAATGGTACCGCACGAGAGATGACTTCTTTCAGAAAGCCGTTCTTGGCGGAAATAAGCTGACTGCGGTCTGTGATGACTTTTACGGGTTCGAGGTGAAGATGGAAGATGGAGATCATTAAGGTAAGAAACGCGGAATATTCCCGCTATGAGGAGCTTCTCCTTGAGAGAGATCAGCTGCGCAAAGAGGCCCGCATCTACCACGGACTTTATGTGAGAGAATTCGGCGAGCTGCATTTGTCATTGTTCGAGAAGCAGATCGCCTGTATTAAAAAGAAAAAGTTGATCGGATACTATCAGATGGCGATCAACTGCGGAGAGGTGATCGATCAGGCGGAAATCGAGGCACTGCTTGCGGAGGAAATGCAGGCATATCAGAAAAAGCTTCAGGATATGCTGAAAGAAAACAGCGCTGCGAAAGAGATGACGGAGATCACTTCGGTGAAGCTTCTGAAGATCAAAAGAATTTACCGCAGGCTGGCAAAGCAGCTGCATCCGGATATTAATCCGATGACAGCGGAGATTCCGGAACTGATGGAGCTGTGGAATGCGGTCATGACAGCCTATAACTGCAACAATCTGGAGGATATGGAGGAACTTGAGATCCTTGTGAATAAAGCGCTTGAGCGTCTCAACATGGGCTGTACGGAGATCGAGATTCCGAATCTTGCGGAAAAGATCGAGGCGGTCGAGGCGGAAATCAAAAAGATCCGTGAGACGGATCCGTATCAGTACAAATATCTTCTGGAAGATCCGGAGCTAGTCGCGGAGAAAAGGCGGGACCTTGAAGAACAGATCAGGAGCTATACGGAGTATGAAAAAGAACTGGATTCTGTCATCGACGGATTACTGAAAAGCGGGGTGAAGATCATATGGAAAATGAACTGAGCATAAAAGAGGATGGATTTATATCCCTTGTAGAAGAACGTGATCTTGGGAATATCATCAAGCCGCTCACAAAAGAGATCCATCTGTTTGATTCCTTCGTGGCCGGCACGACGCATCTGGCAGACCCTTCTGTTCTGGATACGATCAGGGTCGGCGATAAGCTGTCCCTTATGCGGGAGAATAACAAATTTGACAGCAACGCTGTCATGATTCTGACCGATGAGAGGAAGAAGCTGGGCTATGTGCCGGAGAAGGACAATATTATCTTTGCCCGGCTCATGGATGCGGGAAAACTTCTCATTGCGAGGATCACAAAGATTGAAAAGCGCAGGAGCTTTACGCAGATAAGCATCGGTATTTTCCTTGTGGATTTCTGAAAAGTAACCGGCGCATTCTCGCGTTTTTAAACGTGAGCTTTACGAAAACAATCATATTATCGCGGATTCGGCGGAAAGGTCTTAGGGAAGTATTGGTCATGGATTATACAGCCAGAATGAAATATGGAACGGATGAAGTGGAAATCGAGGTGAAAGGCGCCAGGACCGTGGAGGTGCTGAATCCTGACCCTATGCCTGAAATAGAGGATGTGGTAGAAGCTTTCAGACAGTGCGTCGAAGAGGGGGCAATCGGAGGAAAACCCCTTAAGGAGAGGATCCATGCCGGGGACAGGGTCACGATCGTAGTGTCTGACATCACCAGAAGCTGGATGCATCAGGGAGAGATCATGACATTCCTCGGACATTACCTGCACGACGACATGGGAGTGGCCTTTGAGAACATCATTGTCCTGATTGCTCTTGGCACACACAGGAAATCTACAGAGCATGAAAAAGAAATAATCGCCGGCTCTTATATGTATGAAAACGTTCAGGTCCTGGACCATGACTGTGACGGAGAGAATGTGTATGTGGGAACTACACGCAGAGGAACCGATGTCGAGGTCAATCCCCTGCTGATCGGCCGAAAAGTGATCGGGCAGGAAGAATATCCTTCCCGGAGCAGCGTCAAGAAAGACGATCAGACAGAATCATGAAATGGCCCTGGACCCCGATATTGCCCATACAGATCCAAGGGTCGGATGCGCTCTTCTGGAAAACAATCCTGTAAATGAAGATATGAATGAAGCAGCAGCCCTTCTTGATATTGCCTATGGCATCAACATTGTGGTTGCCACGAGCGGCAGATTCAGCGGTCTCTTTGGCGGAGACCTTTATGAAAGCTGGAAAGAGAGCTGCCAATTCCAGAAGAAGTGCTATGAGAAATGGATCCCCGGTGAAGCTGATATCGTGATCGTATCCAGCGGCGGAGCGCCAAAGGATATGAACCTGTATCAGGGCTGCAAGGGAATGATCAACGGAATGCGGGCCATGAAGGAGGGAGGCCGGATGATCTGGCTTGCAAAATGTCCTGAAGGGTGTGGAGCGCCGGACTACACAGCGTGGCTTAAGCCTCTCAGGGAAGGAAGACTTGATTCTGCCCTCAGGGCTGACTTTACTATAGGGGGATTTATTTTTTACCTGACTGTAGAGAACCTTAAAAAGGGAGAGTGCAGAGTTCTTACAACAATAGATAACGATACCACACGCCCCATGGGCATGACAGCATATACTGATGTTGCTGAGCTTATGAGAGGAATAGATTTTTCTGATAAGACAGTTTACATTATCCCGTACGGAGGAAGCGTAGTTCCGATGGTCGAGGGCGTGGACTGAAACATCAGGAACGCCTGAGCGTTTTACGAAAAAGATTTTTGGAAGTATCTGATGACACACGGAGGAGATCAACTGATGAAGCGGGTTATTGTGCTTGGAAGCCCCGGTGCAGGAAAAAGTACTTTCGCAAGAAAGCTCAGGGACAGGTCTTCCTTTGTATTATCTTGGCAAAATCTGGCATCTGCCGGACAGGACGCATATAAGCAGGGAAGCGTTTGATGAGAAACTAGCTGATATTCTGAAAACAGATCAATGGATCATAGACGGGAATTACAGAAGAACGATAGAAATGCGCCTCAGCTGCTGTGATACAGTGTTCCTGCTGGATTATCCTCCTGATGTGTGTCTTGAGGGAGCAAAGGCACGCATCGGAAGACAGAGAGAAGAGCTGCCATGGTTAGAAGAAGAACTTGATGAAGGGCTCAGGCAGAGCATTCTTGATTTTCCTGACACCAAGCTTCCGCAAATCTATCAATTGCTGGAACGGTACAGCGGGGAAAAGGAAATACATATATTCCGGTCAAGGGAGGATGCAGAAGACTATTTGGATATTGTTGCTTCGAATGAATTATCTTAAGTATAGAGACCGTTTCAGGTTTTATGGGTTTACACAAAACCTGAAACGGTCTCTGAGACCCATCACAATGAACATATTGGGCAGCATATAGATAGCTACCGCTGCACCCTGCTTGATCACTTCAACTTCATTTTCCCACTCCAGTCGTATGTGTCGGATGCCGCACACGCATCCCCATGCTGTTGATAATCTCGAACAGACCGGCATATTTTCGTATGCCCGCCTCACGCTCGACAGAACTGATGCCGAACACATCAGAAATGAAATTCAAATACTGTACCCCGGTCAGATTTTCATACAGATCCGGATTATCGGGGATGTATGCGGTGACCCGCTTGCACGCCATCGGGTCATCTTTCACAGAATGGCCGTCGATGAAGATGTCACCTTCCGTGAAATCAAGAACCTCCACGACCGCACGGATCGTCGTGGATTTGCCCGCACCGTTGTGCCCGATGAAGCCGTAAATATCTCCCGGCATGACCTGAAGAGACACGTCATCCGCTGCTTTTTTTCCTGATCCGTAAGATTTTGAATAGTGCTTTATCTCAAGCATTGCATTACTGTTCATGAATTTTGCCCCTTTTCGTGGATGTCCCTTATTACGTCACTATACGGGTTTTCATTTTTGTTTCATATTTTGAAGATCCCGATCGTTCTGCATCATAATTATACTATGCGTTTTTAACCATAATCAATCCGGTCAAAAGCTGTTTCCAACCCTGCTTAATTCTTTAAAGTACCACTTGATTTATTCCGGGGTGGAATATAATATAGAGTTTGATTAGTGGTAACTAATCAGGCCGGCGTCTCGTTCTGAGGGATCTTTTGATGGTGTTGGGAGAAGACCTGAACATGTTCCCGATGATGAAGAATCTGAGGGGTGAGATGGATGTTCTTTTTTTTATACGCAGGTTAGCGTCAGCTAATAAAATTTAAAAGAAACGTGAGCTTTTTATGTCTTTTAAGTATGAAATCCTGAAGCAGCTCGTAAAAGCCGTGAATATTAAGAAAATGTGGACCGGAATGAGTACGGAAGAGCTTCTGGAAAACCGGCGAAAGCAGAATGCAAAGAACCGGATCCCGGATCTTAGAGACGATTCGTTTGATATATGCCGTATTGAAATCATGGGCTGTCCCGTTCTGAAACTGATCCACAGGAAAAAGACAGATAAGGTCAATCTCTTCCTGATCGGCGGAGGGATGGTCAGCGCACCGCGACCCGGTTCCGTCAAAAAAAGCGATCCGGTTTTCCCTGTATGCAAAGAAGGCAGGGAATGCTGGGAGATGATGATACGGTTGGCGAAAAAACAGGGAAAGCGGAATCAGCCTGATGGAGGAGAAATATAGATGCACGAATACTATAAGAATAATGCCCGGAAGTTCAAAAAGTCGATGAACGGATTCCTGAAGCCGGTTACGAAAGAGCTCGAGCAATACAGCGGCAAATCCTATAGAGAGGTCTTTGAAGAGATCTGGCAGCACTATGAGAAGAATATGCTGGAAAAGTTCCCATATATCGGTGGCGATACTGTAAGCGGTACAAAGAATCTGACCGGTGCATACATCTTTGTCTCCATGGGAGAGATCCTGAAAGGGTACGGCGTTTCTTTGGAAGATATCGGATATTTGATGGTTCTGGCCTATGAACGCAAATTCAGCGGTATGCCTGGGATCGTAAAGGCGATTGCACACAGATCCTTTACAAACGTCAAATCCCTTAACAGGAAGTATCAGAAGAAAGATGCCCGGAACGCTGCGAATGCAGCAAAAAATCCCGGAAGCTTTGAGACAAAGACCATGATTCCACCGGAAGATGGCTATGATTTCAGTTATCACAATCTGGTATGCCCCCTGTCCGGCTTTGCAAAGGAACAGGGTTATGAAGAATATATGCCGTATCTATGCAATCTGGACTATGTGATGTTCGGCGTGTTCGGTGTCCCGTTGTTCCGTGAGCATACCTGTTTCGAGGACGGTGACTACTGCGACTTCAAACTGAAGATCGATGAGAAGCCTATGGAATACTGGCCTCCTGTTTTCGAGCAGGGCAGGGGATTTAAATAAACAGAATCTTGTTACCGGGCGGTGCCATTCGCATTCCGCTTACGCTCCATGCTCATTTCGCGCTGTCGTCTGTTCGCTGATTTCATTTTCTACATCGCCTGCTTTCAATCGTGAAGGCAAGCGACGAGTTTGGATAAGGAGCAGGGCACACATTCGGAGCTGATGGAGCAGGACGGTATTTATAAGAGATTTATCAACGAGCGCCGTGAGGCTGCAAGCTGGAAGGTCAAAGGATAGCTTGCCACTGCCTGTGCTTTGGCTTCGGGACGCAGGGTCCTTCTGCTGGATGAGCCGACCAGCGGACTTGACTATGTACACATGATGGAGACGGCGGGTCTTTTGAAGCAGCCCCAATGTATGGGGAGGACGATTCTTGTTGTAACGCATGACCGCGAACTGATTCACGCATGCTGTATACGTCAATACAATTTAGTGCAGATCGGCCTTTCAGAATGTCTTTCTCTTCGCAGATACGATTGAAAAACAAGTAAAGTTCGGAATGAAAGATGCAAGTCGTATCGAAAAGTGCTTAAAAAGACCTCTTCTTCAGAAATAATATGCTCCCTCCATGCTTAGACACGCGAGGATGCGCAGGGATTCGATTCGGAAGGAGTCAGCTTACGCTGACCCGAATCCCGCGCAAATTCTCGCGTGCCGGAATTATCAGAGATGAAGTCTATCGGTTCTTTGTGAGTTCGTTCGTTATTTCCGAGATCCGGTTCAAAGTTGTAATGTATTCATCAGCTGTGTCCTCTTTATATTGTTGCGCCTCTTTAATCTGTTCGTTAATGGCCTCCCGATGTTTTTCTTTTGCTTTCTGAGCAGCTTTTTTCAGATCTTCCAGTTTTCTTTGATCCTGATCTATACAAATTTGGAGCTCTTTTTTCTGATTTCGCTTAAACATTCCGAGTTTGTCTCTTTGTCTTTCCATTTCCCTTATCTGGTCCTGCAGCTTATCACATGCCTCCTCTTCCCGGAGCTTCTTCTCCCTGATTTTTCTCAGCTCTTCGACTCGCTCATTGCGTATGATCAATATCTCTTCATACTGTGGTTTCAACTCAGCAAGTTTCGATTCCAATGCGGCTTTTTCCGATTCTAATTCCATCTTCAGAGAAGCATGTTCAGCCCAATATTTTTCATTTCTTTCAAGATGTTCCTTCTCTATCCTTTCAGCTTCGCGTTTTCGTTTTTGATTTTTTACGGATTTCTCCAGTTTTAGAATTATCTCTCTCTTGCTGTCAAGCCCATTATCATACTCCGTTCTCGCAAATTCCCGATATTTGAATGCATTTCTCATCAGAGTGCCCATAGCATACCAAAAAGTGTCAGACGATTCGGTATAATCCGCCACAGAATAGAGTATAAAGGAAAGAAAATCATTCGAAACTGCATAACAATCGAAAGCACCGGTTGCCATCTCCCTCTCAGCTTTATCTGTTAAGATATCCTTTTCTATTCTTGATGGAGCTGTATTAGTACCTCTAAAGGACGTATTATTTTCCAATTGAGCCAATTCCAATAAATATTTTTGATAATACAAATTAAAAACTGCATATGTTACTTCTGACACTTTATTTAAGGCATCCTCAGCAAAGATAAAATAATCCCGGCTGTCACCGACCTGACTGTGCTCTAAATAGAATGCTTTCTCCCCTTCCGCGCCTAATTGACTGATTCGAAGATCCTGCATAGTACTGAGCCAGGCAGAAGCTAAAGCACGATACAAGATAGCATGTATATTTTCGGAGTCAATATTTAAGGCTTGTGAATACAAATCAAAGGCGTATCTGTAATTCCGATTATCAAATGCTGTGTCTGCATTCTTAAGAATGTCAAAAACTAACTGTCCCATACTATGGCCCTCCAATCTAATATCCATTTGATATACTAACACTTTCAGATTAATTATCAAGAACGCCTCGGCGTTCTTATCGCTTCTTGTCCTTCCTTTTTGGGAGGCTAAGTTACGGCCTTACTGAGAATGTTAAATGGTGCAGCAGTTTTCTGGCGAATAAAAAAAGTTGTATAAACATGTTGACAAACTTGTTTGAACAAGGTACACTAGGCTCATCAGATACTTGTATAAACAACCTTGCCGCGGAAGGTTTGTAACTTGTATCCTGATGAATAATGCAGCACGAGACATGAAATAAGAGACGTGAAATACGAGACATAAGGCATAAAGCATAAAGCATTTAAAAACGCAGCTATATGACACTAGATGAGTAAGCAGGCAGATCTCTTTCATGTAAACAGGTGTACTGAGAGCAGCACCTGAACCCTTACATTACGCCGACAGGCGGACCGGCCGTGACACCGGGTGCTCCGATCATACAGGCAGACAGAAAGAAGCAGCGGGAAACAACGAGGAGCGATGAAGTCGGCATTTTCACGATCAAAAAGGGGTTCAGAAGGAGTAAAATAGGAGGAAAAAATGGGTAAGTATACAGATGCTTCCAGAGAACTTCTGGAATATGTGGGTGGCAAAGAGAATATCGGCGCCGTTTCACATTGTATGACGCGTATGCGTTTTGTTCTGAATGACCCGAAGAAGGCGGACATCAAGAAGATCGAGGCAATGAAGGTCGTCAAGGGAACATTCACTCAGTCCGGCCAGTTCCAGGTCATCATCGGCAACACAGTATCAGATTTTTATAACGATTTTACGGCTGTAGCCGGAGTATCCGGCGTTTCCAAGGCGGAGGTCAAGCAGGCGGCGAAGAGGAACCAGAATCCGCTGCAGAGGGTCGCAACGGTCCTCGCGGAGATCTTTACTCCGCTCCTCCCGGGGCGGTCATACGCTTGTCGAGCTGAGCCAGTTCTGGGCAGGTCTTGACCATTTCCTGTGGCTCATCGGTGAGGCGGTCTTCCACGTCGGTATTCCGGTGGGTATCTGCTGGTCCATAGCAAAGAAGATGGGCACAACGGAAATGCTCGGAATTATCCTCGGTCTCACACTTGTTTCCGGCCAGCTGCTCAATGCGTATGCAGTTGCCGGTACGGCGGCAGCGGATATTCCCAAGTGGGATTTCGGATTTGTCCAGGTCAATATGATCGGTTATCAGGCACAGGTCATCCCGGCAATGCTGGCAGGCTTTGTTCTGAGCTATCTTGAGAAGTTCTTCCGCAAGATCATTCCGCCGGTCGTATCCATGATCTTTGTTCCGTTCTTCAGTATCACACTGGCGGTCATGGCAGCCCACTTTGTCCTCGGCCCGATCGGCTGGAAGATCGGCTCTGTCATCTCCAAAGTCGTCTATATGGGAATTACGGGACCGGCACGTGTACTCTTCGGAGCGCTGTTCGGCTTTGTCTACGCACCGCTCGTCATTACCGGTCTGCAGTCGCCGAGTTCGGCGGAACGATGCTCTGGCCGATGATCGCGCTCTCCAATATTGCGCAGGGATCTGCTGTTCTCGGCATGATCGCTCTTCAGAGAAAGAATGAAGAGGCACAGGAAGTCAACGTTCCGTCCTGCATCTCCTGCTACCTTGGCGTCACGGAACCCGCTATCTTCGGTGTCAACCTGAAGTACCTGTTCCCGTTCATATGCGCTATGACAGGTTCTGCTCTCGCAGCAATCTTCTCAGTCCTTACCGGTGTAGAGGCGTTCGGTATCGGTGTCGGCGGTCTTCCCGGCATTCTCTCCATAAAGCCGGATAAGATGGTATTTTTTGCAATCGCTATGGTAATCGCGATCGGCGTTCCGTTTGCAGGCACATATGTTTTAGGAAAAGCACGCGGCGTCGATAAGGCTCCGGAACCGGAAGCAGAGGAAGAAGCCGAACGCGTGGCAAAGAAGGTAGAACTTCGCGCATTCCTGTCCGGAAAGACAGTCGCTATCGAGGATGTCCCGGATCAGGTATTCGCATCCAAGGCACTCGGCGATGGAATCGCGATCGAGCCGACAGACAATGTTGTCATTGCTCCTGCGGACTGCGTCATCTCCGTGACGATGGATGAGAGCAATCATGCAGTCGGCTTCATGCTTGAGAACGGAGCGGATGTGCTCATCCACATCGGTCTCGACACAGTCAATATGAACGGCAAGGGCTTTACCTGCCATGTAAAGAACGGGCAGAAAGTGAAAGCCGGTGAGAAACTCATCACGTTCGATCCGGAAGTGATCAAGGCAGCCGGGCATCCGACGATCACGATGCTTGTCGTGACGGATCCGGCGGACAACAATATTTCCTTTACAGCGGGCAAGACGGTGAAGGCCGGAACGGATACGCTCGGAGCGATCGGATAAAAAAGTAAATGCTTTTTGTACCTGGAAATCTGTCTCAGTGGGAGTGGATACTTCCACTGAGATGAACGCATTCACTGCACTTTTGCCCGATTGAAGCAAAAGGGAAGCGTGCCCGACACGCGAGGACGCTTGAATGTCTGCAGAATATTCGGGCTGCGCCGACGGCAGCAGAGCGTATCTCACAGGAAAGGATCAGGAGAACGCAATGGACAATTTTAGAAAAAGCACAGTTTATCAGATCTATGTAAGACGGGATCGGAGATCTTAACGGCATTACGAAGAAGCTTCCGTACCTCAAATCTTTGGGGGTGGATTACATCTGGACGACGCCATTCTTTGTTTCTCCGCTTAACGACAACGGATATGATGTTGCCGATTACAGGGCCGTGGATCCTCTTTTCGGAACGATGGAAGATTGTGAGAAAATGATAGCCGAAGCAGACCGTCTTGGCATGGGCTTCATGTTCGACATGGTCTTCAATCATACATCGACACATCATGAGTGGTTTCAGAAGGCGCTGAATGGCGATCCGAAATACATGAACTATTATATTTTCCGGGACGGTACCGATGGGGGCGCAAATATTATCTGCACCTCTTTGACGTCAGCCAGGCGGATCTCAACTGGGATAACCCCGAGGTCCGTGCAGAGCTCGCAGATATCATCCGGTTCTGGAAGGGCAAGGGGATAAAGGGATTCCGATTCGACGTCGTGAATCTGATTTCCAAACCGGCGGTATTTGAGAACGATTATGAAGGGGATGGCCGCCGTTTTTACACGGATGGTCCACACGTTCATGAGTATCTCAAGGGCCTGTCGGCAGAAGGCGGGCTGGAAGGATATATCACTGTCGGTGAGATGTCTTCCACCTCTCTTGCGAACTGTATTCGTTACACGAATCCGAAGGACCATCATCTCAAGGTCGACTACAAAAATGGCGATAAATGGGCGCTGAAAGCGCCGGATTTCGACGAACTTCGCAGTCTGTATAAGACCTGGCAGGAGGGAATGCAGGAAGCGGACGGATGGAACGCGCTGTTCCTGAATAATCATGATCAGCCGAGAGCTGTTTCCCGTTTCACAGATGCTGTCTCCTATCACAAGGAATCCGCAAAGATGCTGGGTGGACTCATCCATCTGATGCGCGGTACACCTTACATTTACCAGGGAGAGGAGATCGGCATCACCAACGCGGGATTTACGGATATTGATTCCTACCGGGATGTGGAAAGCTTCAACTATTACAGGATCCTGCTCGAAGCGGGAAAGACGGAGGCTGAAGCCCTGGAGATCATCGGTGAGCGGTCGCGTGATAACGGACGGACCCCCATGCAGTGGGACGGAACGGAGAAAGCAGGCTTTACGACCGGTACACCGTGGCTTGGAATACCGGAGAATCATCGGACGATCAATGTGAAAGATGAGGAACGGGATCCGGATTCGATTCTGGCATTTTACAGGAAGCTGGTGGCGCTTCGGAAGGAGGAACCGGTCATTTCGGACGGCCGGATCGACTTTGATGAGGAAGTGCCGTATGGCGTCATAGCTTACAGACGTTCGTATGAAGAGACACAGCTCTTCGTCCGGGCGAACCTGACAGGGGAGGAAAAGACTGTCATGATCCCGGAGAGCGGAAGACTGTTCCTTTCAAATTATGGGATGGAGGGCGATATCCCGGCAGGCGCGAGACTGCTGAAGCCCTACGAGCTTCTGGTGATAAAGAAGTGAGAAAAGACCCTGCTCCGTGCGCGGAAAGAATGCGCCGGACTGCTCTCCGGTCACCGTGGCTCCGGGGAGATCAGGGACTTAAGCCCCGTGCGCTTGAATGCGCACGGGGTTTTTTTACTTGAATCCGGCCGGTTCTCTACGTATAATAAAGAGCGCAGTAAATATACTGGAATACTTACTGAAGCATCTCGCAGACAGCAGTTTTTGGCGTTCGGAATCATTTGATCCGGGAGCACAGGACGTTTCAATGCGGGATCATTCAGGATGTTTGCTTGAAGGAATGGAAAAATGCTTGAACTGAAAAATATCAACTATGTTGTGGATGACAAGGAGATCCTGAAGGATATCAACCTCACGATCGATGACCGCTTCGTGGCGGTAACAGGACCGAACGGCAGCGGCAAGTCCACGCTGCTCAAGATCGTTATGGGGATCATTCAGCCGACCTCCGGTCAGATCTTTTTTGACGGACAGGATATTACGGAGATGCCTGTCAATGAGAGAGCACAGCTCGGGATCAGCTATGCTTTTCAGCAGCCGGTACACTTTAAAGGTCTGCGCGTGAAGGATATTCTGGAGCTTGCGAATAAGGATGCCAGATCATTTAAAAAGGCGTGCGGGATCCTGAGCGATGTCGGCTTATGCGCCAAGGATTATATTTACAGAGAGCTCAATTCAACGCTTTCCGGCGGGGAAATGAAACGCATAGAGATCGCCATGACCGCAGCCAGAGGATCGATGCTCTCCCTTTTTGACGAACCGGAAGCAGGAATTGACCTCTGGAGCTTCCAGAGCCTGATCCATATCTTTGAGAATCTGTACGAGAAGACATCGGGAAGTATCGTTATCATTTCCCATCAGGAAAGGATCCTCGGGATCGCGGATAAGATCATTTATCTGAGGGACGGCAGGGTCGAGATGTACGATGAGCGGGACAAGGTGCTTACCTCCATCAACATCGTAGGACCGGGCTGTGAGATCCTGAATGAGAAGGGTCCGAAGGCAGGAAAGGAGGCTTAAGATATGGACGCGATTCAGAAGAATTTGCTGCGTGAGGTAGCGGCGCTCGACGCTCTGCCGCAGGGCGCATACAATATCAGGAGCAACGGTGTCAGCGCGGCCAGAAATACTACGGCCAATATCGATATCGTCACCAAGGACGACAAGCCGGGCATCGATATCATTATCAAGCCCGGGACAAAGAAGGAGAGCGTGCACATTCCGGTCATCATCAGTGAGACCGGGCTCAAGGAGCTGGTCTACAATGACTTCTTTATCGGAGAGGATTCGGACGTGACCATTATCGCCGGATGCGGTATCTCCAACTGCGGCGGCGGGGACTCCGAGCATGACGGCGTGCACAGCTTTTTTGTCGGAAAGAATGCGAAGGTCCGCTATGTCGAGAAGCATTACGGGGAAGGAACAGGCACCGGAAAGCGCCTTATGAATCCGACCACGGTCGTTGAGCTGGAGGAAGGCGCAACGATGGAGATGGAGACATCCCAGATCGGCGGAATCGATGACACCACGCGTATCACACGCGCAGCGATGAAAGAGAACGCATCCCTGATCATCCACGACAAGATCCTGACGAACAAGGATCAGAAAGCTGTTGCCCAGATCAATGTCGAGATGAACGGGGACGGCAGCAGCTGTGATATCATAAGCCGCGGCGTCGCCAAGGATGAGAGCTATCAGGAAGTGGTCCTTGGAATCTCAGGAAACGCGGCCTGCTCCGGCCACGCCGAGTGCGATTCCATCATCATGGACCACGGCGTGATTCTGGGCAGCTGAAGGCCACCAACGTGGAGGCTTCCCTGATCCACGAAGCCGCGATCGGAAAGATCGCCGGGGATCAGCTGATGAAGCTCATGACTCTCGGCCTGTCCGAGAAGGAGGCGGAGGAGACGATTATTCAGGGCTTCCTCAGATAAGGATCGAATAGCTGAGCTTACGACAACAATAAGTACTTCATATGGCAGAGATCCGCCGTGAGCTTCAGCAGATCAGCATATTTTGTGGAGAAAGAACCTGAAATTGCCTTGAAGAGAGCATTTCAGGAACGCCTCGGCGATCTTGCCGCGGCGTGTCAGTGCCTTCCACTGCACACGTCTGCGATCATAAAAGTCCGGTAAAACGGATCTGTGTTCAAAAAAAGATTAAGCGAATGAACTGATCGACAGTTGTATAACGCTGCAGTCAAAAAAGCGGATCATCTCAGATTCATGAGATAATCCGTTTTTTTTTCGGTGTTCCCGACGTTTGATGCAGATTTTTACCGAGATACTTTCAAAAAAGATTGACACGGAAAAACGCAAGTGATATTCTGAAGTATTCCGATGAGGGGGATAGAGTGGTGCGCCATGAATATCGGATCAAAAAACGCATTTCTTTTTGAAAAATTATCTAAGTAAAGTTTCCATTTTTTTAACAGACAATATAGAACAGGTATCTTGGCATTACAAAGGCTGGGGTTCTTTTGCGTGCCCATGAGATAAGGGTAAAGGCAGCTGAAACAGGTGAAAAATGGCCGGTTTCAGTTACTGATCATAAGGATAAGTATATGTATAGATTTGACAGAAAAAGAGTAAGAGAAGCATATATGACAACGGCTTTTCCCGAAGAACGTTACCTGATTTCCTCTGAGATTATACCGGGTGACAATTCGGTAATTCCTCTGGAGGAAGAAGTTCCTGACGAAGGCAGCATTGTGCTCGCGGGGGATACTATTAAGATCCGTTTGGGGAAAAAGGTCTCTAAAGGAGGGGAGGGAACGATCTATGAAACGAATACTCCTTTTCTGGCAAAGATCTACCATGCGGATCATACTACGCTGAGGACAAAAGAGAAAATAGAATTAATGCTCAGCAAACGAATTGAATGCGATGGTATCTGTTATCCGGTTGCCATGCTCTTCAATCGGCATCAGCAGTTCACAGGCTATTTAATGCCCAAAGGGGACGGGCAGATACTAAAAAAGCTGTTTGTAAGGCCTCTTCAGAAAAAGTTCTTCCCTGATTGGAACAGACGCGACCTGGTTCGTCTGTGTGTATCTGTTCTGGAAAAAATCAAATATCTGCATGACAGGAATATCATTATCGGCGACATTAACGAAAATAATATTTTAGTCAGGTCGCCGGAAGAAATCTATTTTGTCGATACAGACAGTTATCAGATCGAGGGCTTTCCCTGTCCGGTAGGTACGGTACCGTTTACCGCTCCTGAAATACAGGGTATACACTTTGGTTCTTTTTTGAGAACAAAAGGGCATGAGGGATTTTCGATCGCAACCTTGCTTTTTATGATCATGCTTATGGGAAAAACGCCGTATGCACAGCAGGGCGGAGAAGACCAGGCGGAAAACATAAAGAACATGGACTTTCCTTATGGAAGAATAGGTGATTCTTATAAGGATTCGGCTCCGGTAGGCGGCTGGTCATACATGTGGAGTCACTTAATGCCCTATGTAAAAACGGCTTTTGCAGAGACGTTTTTGAAAGATGGGAAATATGCAAAAGAACGGACCCGATTGGATGCTTATGAATGGTTAGATATCTTTACGGCCTATCTGACGGATTTTGACAGCGGTGCTATAGAAAGTTATGATCCCGAGTCGCTGGAGTTATATCCGACCCAGTATAAAGGCTATGGCTATTATTAAAGGAGGAGATGGAAATGAATAACGAAGGAATTGTAGGTTTTCAGGAACTGGTGGATAATCCGACTGCAAGAGTACCGGTCTGTTTATGCCTTGATACAAGTGGCTCCATGGGAACCGTTGAAGGCGGTGAATACACCAGGACCGGCAGGACGGTGTTCAGGGATGGAAAGACATATAATGTAGTTACCGGTGACGTTGTTACCCGGATCTCTGAAATGGAGAAAGGGATTGATCAGTTTTTTGAGGCGATCAAGGAGGATGATATTGCTCTTTATGCTGCAGATGTCTGTATTGTTACTTTTGATTCCACTGCGAAATGCATGATGGATTTCATGGGGTTAAGCAGTGTGGAGAGTGTGCCGAAGCTTAAGGCCGAAGGCGATACGGTCATGGGTGAAGGAGTCAATCTTGCTTTGGATTTATTGGAGCAAAGAAAGCAGGCATATAAGGATGCCGGAGTAGACTACTATCAGCCATGGCTTGTATTGATGACCGATGGCGAACCGAATGGGTCCGCTGAAGAATTGGAGAGAGCAATTTCCCGTACGGCATCAATGGTCAACGAAAAAAAACTGACCGTTTTCCCTATCGGAATCGGAAAAGAAGCCGATCTGGAGACGCTTAATCGGTTTTCACCGGGAAGAATGGCGTTAAGACTGCAGGGATTGAAATTTTCGGAGTTTTTTGCCTGGCTGAGTAAGAGTGTCTCAAAGACATCTCAATCCACACCGGGAGATACAGTAAAGCTCGACCTCCAAGGTATTTTAGGTGATAACGGTTGGGGAGAACTGTGACGCGGAGGCGAATTATGTGGAAATCAACAGGAAGCTGTTCACAGGGAAGCGGACATAAAAAAAGTGATATTCCGTGTCAGGACAGAGTAGCGCATCTGAATAAATCAGACTGTCAGGTGGCAGCGCTTGCAGATGGAGCAGGATCCGCCAGATACTCTCAGTTCGGAGCGGAAGGGATCGCCAGACATATCTGTGCGTATATGTGTGACCACTTTGATGAGATTTATGCCAATGAGAATACCGCAGAGGTAAGGCAGATACTCATGAAAACGGTTTTGACCAAAATAAATGAAATCAGCAGCGGGATGGGCTGCGAACCGGGAGATCTGGCCTCTACCTTATTAGTGACCGGTGTTAAAAATGAAAAGTATATACTTATTCATTTGGGGGACGGTGTAATCGGCTACATCAAAAACAATGAGCTGAGAGTAGCAACACATCCTGATAACGGAGAATTTTTAAACGAAACATATTTTACTACCTCAGAGAATGCGGAAAGAATGATGCGGCTGGCAAAGGGAAGTGCATCAGAAATTCAGGCATTTATTTTGATGTCCGATGGGACAGAGAACAGCTTATATGATAAAAGAAACAGAACTCTTGCGCCTGTCGTAAGCAGGATCGCATCAAGCTGCGCTTATTGTACCGACGAAGCAGCGCAGAAAAATATAGACGAGATTGTAAGAGAGCTTTTTACCAGGAAAACGACCGACGACTGCAGCCTGATGATCATGGTCGATCCGACAAAATATCAGCGGACAGCCATTGAAACCGGAGATCTGATAAGACTGCTCGGGCTGAAGCCCGGTAAAGATGCCGGGAAACAGGCTGAAAGATACAGTGCACTGCTTGATTTTTTGGATACTCCAAAGAATGTGCATCAATTGCAGGGATTTCTTCATGTTAAGGAGAAACATGTAAAGAAGCGAATGAGCAGACTCGTTCAGAAGGGACTTGTGACAGTGGACAGCGGGATGTATCGCCGCTCGAAATAAGAGAGGAAGAACTCATGAAGATACCTGAATTGACGGAGGAGCTGAATATTTCCGGTCAGAAGCAGACGGATCAGAGGGAGAACAGAAAAGCAGATGTGAACGCGCATGTTTCGTTGAATAACGGACAGATCAAATCAGACAGAGATGCGTCTGCCGTTCTGACGGAATCTGTAAAATCGGCTTCTTCCGATAAGCATCATAAAAAAAGGTACAACGAGTTCAAAAAGACATTAGAGCTTGCCAAAAAAGGAGACAGAGAAGCTCAGTACAGAATGGGAGCGTTTTCTGAAGACAATCAGAACTATGAAAGGGCCTATGGCTGGTATGAACGCGCTGCCAGGGGAGGGAATGACAGTGCATATTATTCCATGGCCCGATTCCTGGAGAGCGGGTTCTTAAATCCTGATCATGATGTCCCGGAGGCCGATTTAAAAAAAGCAGTAAAGTATTATGCCATAGCAGCTGTTCTCGGCAATGCGGATGGTCAGAAGAAGCTTGCGGATCTTTATTATGATGGAAACGGTGTTGAGCAGGATCTTCAGAATGCAATTGAGTGGTATGAGAATGCTTCAGACAGAGACAATGAAGAGGCACAGTATGCATTAGGGCAGATTTATGCACAACAAGGCGAATATGACAGGGCGTATGAATATTATCTGGCAGCTGCCGGCAACCGGCATTATGCGGCGCAGTATGAATTGGGACTTTTATTTCTGGAAGGCCGGGGAGTAAAGGCAGATGAACAGGAAGCAATTCGCTGGCTCTGCTTATCGCTGGAGCAGGGCTATAATCCTGCTTTGATTGAGCTGGCGCAGATATATAAAAACCAAAACACGCCCGAAGGCTGCAGGCAGGCATTCGATTATTATTTAAAAGCAGCCAGTTTCAGCGTAGAAGCTGAGAGAAATGTAGCAGAGTTCTATTTTCATGGCTATGGTATGCCTAAAGATGGCTCAAAGGCTTTTGAGTGGTATCAGAAAGCCGCGGAACATGGAGATGCTGCTGCACAATATATGGTGGCAGGTATCTACTGCATCGGCAATGCATCCATAGGGGTCGAACGAGATTATAAAAAGGCTGCAGTGTATTTTAAAATGGCAGCTGACCAGAACCATGCGCTGGCTGCGTATAATCTGGCTATGCTGTATAAACAGAAAGTTCTCTCATCTGAATCGGACTTTATCAGGGCATATCCTTATTTTCTTATTGCAGCTGAGAACGGACACAGTGACGCAATGTTTGAAACAGCGGAAATCCTGTGGAACGGCCTCAATGGAACGAAAGACATAGAAGCTGCTATCGGCTGGTATGAACAATGCGCATTAAGGGAAAACCGGGACGCGCAGCAGAAACTGATTGAGATTTACAGATTCGGAATCAACAGAGACAAAGATTATTCCTCAGTGATACGGATCGCATCCTTAAAGCCCGCGTGTGATACGGCCGCCAGTCAGGCAGCAGCCGGTGAAGTGCTGAGGCTTGGGGGATTCGGTATTACAGAGAATTATGAATTATCGTATGCCTGGTACAAAAAAGCGGCAGAACAGGGACATGTGGAGGCTTCTTACCGGGTCGCAGATTTTCTGCGCTATGGAAAGGGTGTGCAGAAAGATGAAAGTGCTGCTCTTATATGGTATGAAAAAGCTGCGAAAGAAGATTACCTGGAAGCGATCCTCGCCCTGGGCTCCATGTATCAGGAAGGATCCGGTACAGGTGATGGAAGACCGAATTACGAACTGGCTGTAAACTATCACAGGCGGGGAGTCTCAAAAGGTTCTTTAAGAGCATATCATGCGCTGGGGTATGACTATTACTGCGGACAGGGCGTTGAGAAGGATCCGGCAAAGGCGTTCGACTTATTTTATACTGCGGCACAGGATCCGAACGGCATAGCTTCACAGTATATGGTTGCAAAAATGTATGAGGAGGGTGCCGGCACTGAAAAGGACCTTTCGGCAGCATTTCGCTGGTATTCCAAAGCGGCAGATCATAAGAATGCAGATGCGGAGTATAAAAGCACACATGCTGAAGCCGCTTACAAAGCAGGGTCTATGCTTGCGCAGGGCGCCGGAGTCTCAAAAGACGCAGTTAAGTCGATACCATATTTTCAAATTGCAGCAGAAGCGGGAAATGATCTGGCCGGGGATGAATTGGGGAATGCGTATCTGTACGGCCTGGGGACGGAAGTGAATTATGAAACGGCATATAAATATGTGCTGTCCGGCGCCAATCAGGGAATACCCCGCAGTGCATATAACCTGGGTGTCATGTATAAAAACGGATTTCATATCTCTCAGTCAAAGGCGGATGCGGAGAAATGGTTCAGATTATCGGCTGAAGCGGGATATAGGGATGCACAGTATGAACTCGCCGGTATCTACCATGCAAGGAGAGAATATGACCTGGCTTTTCAATATTACGAGAAGGCTGCGCAGCAGGGCCTGGCAGAAGCACAGAATATGTGCGGACGATTCTATAAGGAAGGCTGGAGCACAGGAATTCGGAAAAATAACGTTCAGGCAGTTGAATATTACACGTTAGCTGCAAGCCAGGGATATGCGCCCGGATTATGGAATCTGGGTCGGTGCTACTATGAAGGCAGCGGTTTAATAAAAGATTATTCAAAAGCTTTTCGCTATTTTATGCAGGCTGCCGGGAAGGACCATAAATTGGCGTGTGATCAGGTTGGCTTCATGTATAAAATCGGACGGGGTGTTGAGAAGAATCTCGACGAGGCTGTCCGATGGTATACAAAAGCGGCTTCGAGTCCCCATAATATGGCAAGAGCTCAGCTGAGCCTTGGAGAATTGTATGCATCAGAGGAACTGTCTGATTTTGAAAATGCTGTAGTCTGGTACAGAAAAGCCCAGGCTAATTCAGACAAAGATGTGACAGTGAAGGCCAGCCGATTCCTGGGTGATCTGCTCTTCTATGGGAAACATGTTGAGCAGAACTATTCTGAAGCCTTCAGATATTACAGTGTGTGTGCAGACAGATCGGATGCTCAGATTCAGTTTAATCTGGCAGAGATGTATTACCTGGGACTGGGAAACGGTAAGAACGCAGAGAAAGCAGTGTACTGGTACAAAAAGGTGCTTGACCAGGATGCCGCACATGTGGAGGCTTCCCGGAGAATGGGTGTAATGTACCTGGAAGGCATACACGTTGAGCAGAACTGTGAGAAGGCAGAGGAGTTATTGGCAGTTGCGGCGGATGCAGGAGATCCGGATGCCTGCTGCAGGCTGGGTGTGATGATTCTTGAGGATCAGTGCAGGAACCATGATCCGGGCCAGGCCAGGATGTATCTTGAAAAGGCTGCCGATGCAGGCGTGGCGGAGGCAATGTTCAGGACAGGTATGATATATGGTGCGGGAAAACTGGTCCCTCAGGATTATACCCGTGCTTTTCATTATATTTTTCAGGCGGCTCTGAAGGGGCATAAAGAATCATGTAATAAAGTCGGCGCTATGTATGAATTGGGGGTTGGTGTTGAGAAGAATCTCGATGAGGCTGTCCGGTGGTATACAAAGGCAGCTTCAAGTCCCCATTTTTTGGCAGAAGCACAGTTGAATCTTGGAGCACTGTATGCATCAGATGAACTGTCCGACTTTGAAAATGCTGTAGTATGGTACAAAAAAGCTCAGGAAAATTCGGATAACGAAGTGATGATCCGGGCCGGCCGGTGTCTTGGAGATCTGTTCTTTTACGGGAAACATGTTGAACAGAATTATGCTGAAGCATTCAGGTATTACAGTGTGTGTGCAGACGAATCAGATGCGCAGATCCGATTTAATCTTGCGGAAATGTACTATCTGGGACATGGAACCGATCAAAGCGCCAGGAAGGCAATAGAATGGTACCGAAAGGCACTTGAACGGGATGCCGCACATGTGGAGGCTTCCTGGAGACTGGGGATCATGTACCTGCAGGGCAAACACATTGAGCAGGACTTCGGGAAGGCTGAGGAACTGCTGACGGTTGCAGCAGATTCAGGTCATATAGGTGCCTGCTACAGGCTGGGTAAAATGATTCTTGAGAATGAGTGCAAAAATCATGATTCGGGTAAGGCTGTCAAGTATCTTGAAAAGGCTGCCGATGCGGGCGTGGTGGATGCGATGTTCTTGGTCGGTACGATCTATGCTGAGGGACGATTTGCCTCTCAGGATTATGCCCGTGCTTTTCAGTATTATCTGGAAGCTGCGTCCAGAGGTGATGTGGATGCCATGTTAGAGGTGTCAGATATGTATGCAAAAGGAAAAGGTGTAGCCAGGAATAAAAAACTTGCAAGAACATGGCTGGTCAATGCGGCTGAAAACGGTGATGAAGAGGCCGGCAGGCGTACAGGCGGATTGTGGTTCAAATTGTTTTCATAAATGAAACGGGTGAATTCTATGGGTGCAGAGAAGTATCTGTTTTACGAGGCAGTACCAAAGTGGTTTATGTTCCACAAAAAGAATACCATTTTGGAGATAGAACTGTCGGGTATACAATCCTTCATTTTTGGAAGCATTGGTACAGATTCAACGGTTTCCGGTGTAAGCAGGAGATCAGAATATATTCAATGGCTTACAGGAACCATCGAGGAAAATCTTTGCACCCGATTCGGCGGGAAGAATTTCTACCCGGTTCAGAGCTCAAGTGGAAAAATCATATGTGCCGTCAGAAGAAAGATCTCAATGGACGAGATCGATAACGCTGTAAAAGAGATCCAGCTGAAAGTGTATAAGGCGACGGAGGGTCAGCTGGAAATGTTCTACGGGCTCTGTGAGGCCGTAGTCCGTAAATTTGATGAGCGTTTATATACTGATGGGAATGTTTTATCACAGCTGGGAAGAGCTGTTTCATTCCAGAAATATCACTGTGTGAATACACTGTTCATAGATGAGAAAGATGTAGACGGATCTGAATTCGCTCCTGAGAGAATGCCGGGCTCTGAAGAATCAGAAATCAGGCCGAAAAATAAAAGGACAGCAGCCTTGAAATTCGATCTCGATAATCTGGGGCTGTTCTTCAGAGGAATACACACTGTAGACAGAAGTAAGCAGGTCAGCGGGGCGTTGGATACAGTTTTAAAAAGTTCGTTCGCCAATGAGAAGAATGCCTCAATAATTTTTGTCGGTGGGGATGATATTTTTGCCATTGCGGCCATTGAAGACTATCTGGGAGTAATTACCCGTGTAAGATCGCGTATTCTGAATGAAATTTCTGAAAACCCATATCTGTCTTTATATAAGGATTTCGTTGGAATATCGGGAAGTGTGACTGAGATAAGAAATGATCTGGGAGCGGTCCCACTGCTTTATTATTACAATGAAGGCGAAGAGATGCTTGAAAAAGCGAAGACCGTTCCCGGGAAAAATTCCGTTGCGATGAGATCGGGCGGACGGGTAATTACACTGCAGTGGGAGCAGATTGCTGTACTCCATGACGTTTATATGCGATGTTTCAGTAAGCTGTCACCTGAGGAACGAAACAGTATCCCTGTGAATATTATTCGAATGAGGGATCTGCTTGGCAGGTACTGCACAGAAGAGGAATGGAATGCTGTCAAATCAATCGGTTAATCATATTGAGCTGAGAATTACTCTTAAATTATCAGAAATTCATGCAGATCGAAGTTTTCCGAAGGCGGATGATATTGCGGAATCAATAGTGCGCAGTTTTTCGGGTCATAAAGTGATCTCTGTCAGTGATCTGTTTCCCCATGGGTTTGTGTATAAACCCTATTTATATGACTCGATGATCGTAGACGGGGATGAGAACTATCGAAAACTAAAAAAAATAAAAGCCGCTAAATACATCAGCCTTGAACTGCTGAAGAATTACAGAGACGGTTCAGAGCTGTTCAGAAAACTGAATACAAATGCCGCCGGTATTCCTTTTGAGCATGGATATAAATACATCGTTTCGGGTTTGGATCAGGTTGACGAGGCAGTGTATTTTAATCCCCGGAAAAAGAATCCGTATGAAACTGTCATGGTGCCGAACGGACAGTATGACATCTATCTGTGTACTGCCGGAGAAGTCCGTGAGTCATACCTGAAGGGAAAGACCTTCTCGATCAACGGGAACCGGTTTGATGTTGCAGAAACAGTGAATATTTCAAAACCGATTGCCGCGGGCATGAGATTTGTGCTGCAGGGGGATCTGCCTGCAGAAGCGGCCAGGAATATCGCCGCTTTTGAGAAGGCTGTTTTCAGGTGTAAGTATGATCCGGTCCGAAAAAGGCAATATATAAATGCGGGAAGCGTCCTGTCAATGGAGGATTACCCATCAATATATCAGTCTGAGACAACTGCAATTCTGCCTTACGCACTTGTTTTTTAGAATCCTCCGTGATTTCAGTCAGGAGATGAATGCGCTAATTGAAGGTTGATGAGGAAAAGGCTATGGATCGGAAAACATATATTGTTTCGACAAATGAACAATTTTATATTTTCTTTCCAGATGAGAATGCGTTCGATAATCAGGGTCGAATAAACAGGATCCGCGGAATGTACAGAGCTTTTCTGGATACCTTCAATGCAGAAAAAGGGTTTGGCGTTGTCGTTAAAATAGGGAACGACGGTCGTCCGTATTACAGGCTGTTCACAGAATCATACTCTTTTGCGGCGAATAAAAAATATGATCGTGATGATAAAAATACGGCGATCGGATTCATGGTCAACAGCTTTAAGCCTGTTTCGCAGGAGGATACGCTCGATTCCTCAGTTCGAAGAGTTCTGGTGACAGGAGTCCTGACTGAAAATATATGTGTATTAGGGAAGAACAGACCTATTGACAGGAATGGGTTTGGAAAATTCCTGGCTTATATAGAACGGAATGCACTCTCTTATAAACATCCGGACAGGGAAGACATTGTAATAAAAAGACAGGAAGCAGCGGAAAAGATGAATTTTCTGCTGCGGCAGAAAGAGATTATTACCGCTAAAAAGGAATATGACAGGGAGTTCTTAAAAGCACTTCAGTACTCGGCCTGGAAAAGCACGGGAGAAAGCCGGCAGGATGGGACTGTAAGGGCATTTCAGATTTTTAACAGTGATACAGAGTCATGGAACCGTTTTAACGTGGGTGCAAAAGTCGCCTTCAGCACACGGAAAAAGATCACTTTTCAGGAAGAGCGGGAATTAACGAAAGGCACTGTTGTACGCAAAGAGGGGACAGAGCTTTTTGTCAAGTTTAATAATCTTGCACGCATCGATGTTCCGCCGAACGGATACATCCTGGAGCTTCTCGGTCCGGATTACGGATACAAATTATCCGCATTGGGAAGCCTTGAGAAGGGTGAAAGTGTCAATACGCACCTGCTGGATATTCTGGTAAAGAGAACGACCATGCCAATTGTACGGCATGTCCCTTATAAAAAGCCTTCGGATGTTGACGCATTGACGGACAGCCAGAAGCTGGCTGTACAGAGAGCTCTCGAGGTCGATGATTTTCTGCTGGTTCAGGGACCGCCCGGTACCGGGAAAACAACCATCATCACTGAAATGATCAGAGAGTTCGTAAAAGACGGACAACGGGTACTGGTCTGTTCGCAGAATAATCTGGCTGTTGACAACGTTCTGGAAAAGTGCAATGAGAGAGACATGCTGTGTCTGCGGTTGGGGAACGAAGAAAATATTCGATTGGATTCTGTCAGGCAGCTGCTGCCCAGATATATTACGGAGCAGCTTGAAAAAGAGATCATGCACGAGAGCAGAACAACAGCGGCTGCTTATATGGAAGACGTAAAAAAAGAGATCCGTATGCTGCAGAAAGCATACGGAAATACGGTGCTGTTATGTAATGCAGTGGAGGACTTCGTTTCATTGGGCCGGACTTTGAGAGTGGTCTCTGAGGCTTTGGACAGGCACAGCATATTTTCTTTATTGTTAGGCAGGGAGAAGCTGTCTGATATAATAAATAAAGTATCCGGTGGTCTCACTATAGTTTCCGGATATCAGCAAATTGTTCTCGATCTGGTGAAAAAGGGAAAGATATCTGTTCGCGGGGATGCTCTGAGGGAGCAGGCCCGGATTCTTGACGGCTTATTTGAAAGCATGGCTGTCCTGTACAATTATATTACAGATAACAGGGTGCGCTTTTCATTGATCCTGGGGCAGCAGAGACAGGAAATAATCAGCGAGATCGAAAAAAGTATCCTGAACAGGAAAAAAATTTATACAGCCTGGTTTGCTCTGGAAAATTATGAAGGGAATCCGTTCTACTCCTGGCTGCCGTTCCCGTCGCTGCCGGAAGAACAGATGGTCGAATATTTACTGCATTATCCGGGTCTGATTGAGCAGGTAAATAACAATGCCTCTGCAAGACTCATCGTCTTTAATAAAATACTCGCCAACTGGGTCAGTGAGCTGGAGCAGGACCAGTCCAGTTTTGAGTCAACGCTGCTCAGAATCGTTAAGATCATAGGCGCGACCTGTATCGGAGCACAGACAAATCCGCATTTTAAGAATGTTGAATATGATGTCGTGATTGTGGACGAGGCGGGCCAGATCCCGATGGAAAATCTGTTCGTTCCACTGGTGAAAGCGAAAAAAATTATTCTGATCGGTGATCATATGCAGCTGCCTCCCATGGGGGAACAGGAATTTTGCGAATATGTCGAGAATAATCGGATATTTGACAGGAGCGAATATTTTGAAGAAGTAAAGGATATATCGAAGTTCATTGGAAAAAATTATTCGCAGAGTTTATTTGAAAGACTGTTCAGGGATTTTCGAAAGAATGGAAAATCGCAGAACATTGTTGTCCTGGATCAGCAATTCCGAATGCATCCTGTCATCGCAGAATTTATTAAAGAGTATTTTTATGAGGGACAGTATCAGAGTGATTTTGTAAAGCCGGAAAACAAATGCATTGTAATTGGCGGATTTCATCACAATATGTATTTTTTTGATACCGGTCTTTCAAAAGAGAAGGCGGAAAGCAGAGAGAATACCTCCTATTTCAACGAGTATGAGGCGAAATTATGTGCAGTGATCTTATGTAAAATCATTTGTGATCTGCTGACAGATGCAGCATTGCCGGAAAAGAACAGAAGATATGGAAAAGTCTTTGATGCAAGGCGGCTTACCTGTGATATAGGAGTTATAACAGCATACTCCCCGCAGATTGCTAAGATCCGTAAGTATACGGGACAGTTCTTAATGGAAAGCCTTACCTCGATTGAAAGCCGGAACCCTTATTTTGCGAATAATAAAGGAAAAACAGAAGAGCTCGTTAACAATCTTGCGATAGAGACCCTGGATTCATTTCAGGGCCGGGACAATCAGATCATTATTTATTCGTTTGTAAGAAGCCATATGGATCATCAAAAGGGTGGAATCGGATTCTTAAATGAAGTCAGAAGATTAAATGTAATGATGACAAGGGCGAAGTCGTTATTAATCATGGTAGGGGATGCCAATACGCTTATTTCTTCAAAAAAACCGACCGTTCATGATCCGGATCATACCGCCGGATGGTATTTTGACAATTTGATTAACTATAAAGGCATGCATCGCATAAAGGCCGACACGATTGAAAAGGTAAAACAGTATAATGACTACTGAAAATATTGGAGTAGGTATAAATTACTTAGCCAATCTGCTGTCAGAAAACACCAATTTAATAAGGATATTCAGGGTATATCATCCGGTATACAGAATGCATGTGAATATTGATGTTGAGTATCATGACCCGAGCTATCATATTATCGAACGGTATATGGATATGCTTATCTGCGGGTATTCGCAGGGCGATCGTTTTCCGGAAAAGAATGAAAGAAAACATTATGTCAGGAGCCGTCAGGAACTGTATCAATTACTGGGTCTGTCGGGGAGAGCGTCGCAGATTGCAGATGAATACTTCAGGGATCTGTATGAGAGCGGGCATTTCAGGGTGGTCGACTCTCAGCTGGGGAGATATCTGGAAGGGACAACCCCTGCATTCGAATCGGTCAGGTTAAATGAGATGGTTCACTCCTCGTTAGTCGAAGAGATGAAGATTTTTGACCAATACTCCCTGCAGATCATGCCTGAATCGTTTGAAAGAATAATAAGATTGGCAAGAACCATCGATGACACGGACATTACAGAACGAAATGATCTGAAATCAATCTGGATCCCTATGAGACCGGAAAAAGCCAATCTGCTCCCGGAAATAAATGAATTATTAAAAAGAACGTCGTATTCCGGGAAAAAGGCGATTGAACTGGGGCTGCCGCAGGGGAAGATCTCGATCTCGCTGACTGATCATGAAATTCCCGAGCCCATGTTCTTTCCATATTATCTGGGTGTGTTTTCTGCCGGCAAAGAGGTTATGTACCGTGCCTACAGCATGGATATGGGGGAAGAAATTGAAGGACTGACAGAACTGTATGCAGGCAGTGAATATGCAGGGATTCGGGATTTTATGGGGCTTTTTTTATCCGGAACAAACAGCAGGACTATAGAACATCCCTTTTATAAATATAAATTCAGATCGGGAAATAAGTCGAATACATACCTGAGAAAAGACGGTGCGTTGGGAGCAGGCATAACGCAGGAACCCGGGACCGGAAATTATTGCTGGAATATTACGGACCTGCAGATAAAAGAACTGACGGATGAATATCGCAGGACCCGGAATGCTTCACCGATCAAATGGCTTCTGAACAATACGCTCTTCTGCCTTGAGACGGGGGAAATTGGAAAGCTGCTGCATGTCAGGTTATCAACGGATCAGAGACGTGTCCTTGAACAGGTGAGCGGCTTGAACAAGCCGCTGAAGACGGCCGGTAGGAACACAGACAGTTACGGCCGGCAGTCCGAAATAAAGCATGCAAAAACCATAGATGATGAACGGTCAGATCCTGAGAAGGCACTTCTTGAAAGAGCAGGGATGTATGAATCAGGGGCGGATAAAGACAGGAATGAGAGGAAGGCTTTCGAATGTTATCTGGATTTATATGCCGTTAATAAAGAGGCTGCATATGATCCGGCTTTAAAACTGGCAAAAAGGATTCTTTATACATTATCTCCCAATACTGACATCAGAAAGATAGATTTGAATCAGAGCGTCAATGAGATCAGGAGCAAATGGATCATTCTTTTTGCAGCTTTCTGCCGGGCGGCAGAGGGAGATCCTGCAGCGCAGTACAGGCTGTCGTACCTGCTGTTCAACACAGAAATGCTGCATGTCAGGGACCGTACAAAATTATATTGGATGGAATTATCTGCCCGGGCGGAATACATTTATGCCTTAAGAACGATCGGATTGTTATATCATGAGGGGAAATAT
Source organism: uncultured Lachnospiraceae bacterium (assembly GCA_902785985.1). Lineage (GTDB taxonomy): Bacteria > Bacillota > Clostridia > Lachnospirales > Lachnospiraceae > Chordicoccus. The sequence continues at coordinate 8,999 of CADABA010000018.1, read as the reverse complement.
TATGCAAAAGATATATCGAAGGCAAAGTACTGGCTGAAAAAGGCTGCTGATAAAAAGGATGCATATGCAATGTACAGTCTGGCTGTGATCTGTTACAACGGCATCGGAACTGACCCGGGAAATCTGGCGGAGGCTGTAAGATATTTCAGAGACGCAGCCGCATTGAATTTCCCGCCTGCATTATATAATTTGGGGATGTTGTATTATGCCGGGGTCGGAGTGGAAAAAAACGATACTGCTGCACGTTCGCTGCTGGAAAAAGCATCATCATTGGGATATGGGAAAGCATCTGAAAAACTTCGCTCTTTACGCACCTGATCAGCAGGTGATTTTATACTCTGTGCGAAATGGAATTGTGTGAATAAGCAGATCGGACACTCACCGTCTGTTCTGCGATTGCCTGAAAATTGATAAAAGATTTAAGATAAAAGGAGGCATTAAAATGACTGATTTATTTTTGAGACTGGAAGATTTAGTGAATAATCCGACCGCGAGGGTTCCGGTTTGTCTTTGTCTGGACGTCAGCGGCTCCATGTCAGGCAAGGCGATTCAGGAGTTAAATGAAGGAGTCCGGCTTTTCTATGAGGCGATTCGGGAAGATGATATTGCATTGTATTCTGCGGAGATATGTATTGTTACTTTTGGGGGACGCCGGGCAGAGTGCATTTGTGACTTTGCGAGCCTGGATATTCAGCCGGACCCGCCCGTATTAAAGGCGAGTGGAATGACTCCGATGGGGGAGGCGGTCAATATGGCTCTGGACCTGCTTGATCAGAGAAAAAAGGAGTACCAGAGCAATGGTGTAGATTATTATCAGCCCTGGCTCGTATTAATGACGGACGGTGCTCCAAATGGTGATAAAGGAGAGCTCAGCAGAGCAATTGCCCGGACAACAGAAGCTGTCAACAGCAGGAAGCTTACCATTTTCCCGATCGGCATCGGAAGCGATGCGGATATGAAGGTCCTGGGTGAGTTTTCACCAAAGAGAGCTCCTTTGAAGCTTCAGGGATTGAAATTCCAGGATTTTTTTGCCTGGTTAAGCAAGAGTGTTTCCACCACATCACAGTCCACACCCGGCGACAGTGTAAAACTGGATCTTGAAGGAATAACAGTCTGGAGTGATTTTACTGAGTCCTGACGCATCCCTGTACCTGGTATTTGCAGGACGGGGCAGGGACGCCGTGGCGATCTATATATACCCTGTCTGATCTTTTCATGGATGGGAGTGCAGTGAATAAGGGAGGGATTAAAGAAATGATTTGTCCGCATTGTCAGAAACCGGTAAAAGATGATCAGATTTACTGCCCGTATTGCGGTAAAAGAGTTCGGGATGTCGAAGAGAATAAAAGGGATGTGACGCATAAAGATGCATCATGGAAAAAGAGGCGTTTAGTTCTGTTACGGAGAGCGTCTGTTATACTGACGGTCTTTTTGGGTATATGCATTATCGCATTTGGGATGACTTCCATATCAAAGAATGAGATTCCCGAAAATAAAAAAGTTCCAGGGACGGCCAAAGAGAAAGCTGCACAGAGTGCTGTATCGGAAACTGCAGAAAATGAATCAGGTGAATCAGCGCCGAGACCGACGGTTAAGGAAAAAAAGATAGAAGAAACGTCAGAAATTGCAGAAAGCAGACCGGCGTCAGAATCAGTGACTGAGGGAACCAGAGCTGCAGAAACAGAAAAAAATGTCAGTGCGGCAACGAAAGAAGATCACAGCACGGAATCTGCTGAAGCTGCAGAAATTGCATATGAAGAACTGCTGAGAAATCCGGAAAAATATAAGGGAACAGAACTGGAATATACAGGCAGGGTAAGCGGGGTAGGCTATTTCTCAGACGGAAGACTGAGCTTCTATATGAATTTGAACGGGTATACAGAGCATATACACTTCGAAATGAAAGACAGTGCAGGTCTGAGCGCAAGGGTGTTGGAAGAAGATGAATTAACGGTACGCGGAACGTTTGAGGAAGTAGAGACGAGTTGGGGATTTGGTGGAGATTATGTGAAAATCAATGTAGAAGAGCTCGTGAACCATACTGCCGTGGCTTATTCTGAAACCGACATTACATATGAACGTCTGTTAAGATATCCGGAAAAATATACCGGGAAAAAACTGGAATATACAGGCAGGGCAAGCGGAGTTGGCTATTTCTCAGACGGAAGACTGAGCTTCTATATGAATTTGAACGGGTATACAGAGCATATACACTTCGAAATGAAAAACAGTTCAGGTCTGAGCGCCAGAGTGTTGGAAGAAGATGAATTAGCGGTACGCGGAACGTTTGCGGGAGTAGAGACGAGCTTCGGATTTGGTGGAGATTATGTGTTGATCAATGTTGATGAGCTCGTAAACCGTACTGCCGTGGCTTATTCCGAAACTGACATTACATATGAACGTCTGTTAAGATATCCGGAAGAATATAAGGGAACAGAACTGGAATATACAGGCAGGGTAAGCGGGGTAGGCTATCGCTCAGACGGAAGTTTAAGTTTCTATATGAATTTGAACGGGTATACAGAGCACATACACTTCGAAATGAAAGATAGTTCAGGTCTGAGCCAGAGAGTGTTGGAAGAGGATGAATTAACGGTACGCGGAACGTTTGCGGGAGTAGGGTCGAGTTTTGGATTTGGTGGAAATTATGTTGAAATAGATGTCACAAATGTGAAATGGGGCTGATGCGGCAGCCTCGCAGTCTGCTGACGATCAGGAACGCCTCTGCGTTCTTGCCGCGCCGCGCAGGGAGGCCCTACGCGGCTGCGATCCGCCGGAGGCTTTAATCTCTGACGCCGAATCCTGAACTTAGCCACTGCATCGCCCCGGCCAGAGCTGTATTCCAGTATGACCAGTCATGCCCGCCGGGCGTAATCTGGCTCTCTATGCGAAGCGGACTGTCACAAGCGGCCTCTAAGAAAGCTCTTGTCTGGGAAACGAACGGGTCATTACTGCCGCAGGCGATATAGAAGGACGGATAGGCGATCTGCATTTTCCTTTCGGAAGCTCGTATCGTATCCAGAAGATGGAGAAGATCGTACTCGCTGCCGGGGAGCGCCTTTGGCTCGCGAAGCTGCTCCGGAATCAGAGGAGTCAGCGCCCGGATAAAATAGGCCGTCCGCTTGATTTCGAGCGCACCGGACAGACAGATGCACGCAGCGAACTTTTCCGGGTGCAGCAGCGATACGCGCACAGATCCGTAACCGCCCATCGAGTAGCCGCCGATGAAGGTATCCTCGCGTTTTGTGGAGAGCGGGAGAAGTTCCCGGGTCACTTCGATGAGCTCGTCTGTCACGAAGCTTTCATAGCCGAATCCCGGGACCTGGTCAAGGTAGAAGGCGTTATCCCCTTCGGGCAGGACGACAGCTGTGTTGTTCTCCATGGCATAGTCGCCGATCCGGGTCCGGGCAATGACATCCTCCGGATCGTCCTGCGCGCCGTGCAGGAAGTAAAGAGTCCGGAAAGGTCCTTTAAAGGAGATCCGGCCCGGGTGTTCCAACGGATCCATGATCGTAGGGGTCGATTTTCCGAGACAGTATGATTGAAAGCGGATCGTAAGATCTGTCATTGTATTCTCCTTTCATCAGGCAGATGCCGTGCAAAGAGGAAGGTGCTTAGCACCCTGCAAGGCGCGGCAGGAACACCGGGTTGCTGCTGATATACAAAGCGGATCGCAGTCGTACAATGGGAAAGGTGCTTTGCAGCATGTACTGCACACTAAGAACACCGGGGGCGTTCCTGATGACAATTGTACTACAACGGTGCGGCAATATGGAATAGCCTGTTTGCCATTGCTCTTTACAACGCCGGAACCCGTTCCTCGTATCGGATGGGTCGTTTACAGACGGCGATAAAAAAGAAACAGCCCGGGTGCAGAAAAAATGGCAGAAGAGCAGCTAAGGAAAAGAAATACATGGAATTTGGGAGCGTGTTCGTTATAATAGATGTATACTTAAAGAAACTGCTGTGTGTTTGCGAATAACAGCTGTTTTGCCGGCCGGAGAGGATCCGGAGTGCGCAAAGCGGCTTTCAGACCGGAATACGAAAATTGGATCCGAACGGATCAGGATGGTACGCATGAGGAGGTAAAAATGAAAAGATGGGAAGGGTTTGAACACGGTATCAATCTGGGCGGCTGGCTGTCTCAGTGCGATCATACGAAGGAGAGGTATGACAACTTTATCGTTGAAGCAGATATTGAAAAGATCAAAAGTTTCGGTCTTGACCACATCCGCATCCCGGTCGACTATGATCTGGTAGAGGAAGAGGACGGCACCTATAAGGAGGATGGCTTCTCGTATATAGAGAAGGCGATCGGCTGGTGCAGAAAGTACGGGCTGAATATGATTCTCGATCTGCACAAGACATACGGGTATTCCTTTGACGTGGGCGAGGGAGAGAGCGGCTTCTTTGAAAACGAAGCCTATCAGGAACGCTTTATGAAACTCTGGGAGGAGTTCGCCCGCCGTTTTTCAAAGGATCAGGATATGCTGGCTTTTGAACTTCTGAACGAGGTGACGGAGAAAGAGGTCAGTGATGTCTGGAATCGGATTTCAACGGACTGTATCAAACGGATCCGGAAAATCTCCCCTGAGATCAGCATCCTGATCGGAGGATACTACAACAACAGTATCGAGGCTCTGAAGGATCTGCCCATGCCCCTGGATGAAAATATTATCTACAATTTCCACTGCTATGAGCCGGTTATCTTTACTCATCAGGGTGCGTACTGGGCACCGGGGATGGATACGAGTTTTCGCATGTCCCTGAATGCGACCTACAAAGAGATGGCACAGATGACTGCAAAGTATATCCATATGGGTACAGTCGGCTTCGACGGTTTTCCCGAGAACGGTACGCTCGGTCCGGAGTACTTTGAAAAGTATTTTTCCGAGGCTGTACAGATTGCGGAAGAGAGAAATGTCGCGCTCTACTGCGGAGAGTACGGAGTCATCAATCTTGCCTCGCCGGAAGACACGCTCACATGGTATCAGCTGATCGGAGGAACATTTGAAAAATATGGCATCGGCAGAGCTGCCTGGAGTTATAAGGAGATGGACTTCGGGCTGATTGATGAGCACATGAAGCCGGTGCTTCCTGAAATCCTCAAAGTGCTGTGACCGGAGAGGGAAACGGCAAATAACGATTGGTTTTTCGTCCAAAAATGAGAATTATTGGACGAATACAAACACAGAATATTTGACGATCGAAAGATCTTCGCTGTAATGCAGGCAAGAGCAGAACCGGATCTCCGGCTCTGCTCTCGTTATTTTATGACAAATCTCTTCTCGGTCTTACGGGTCTGCGCAAAACATGAAACAGTCTCAGTCGACAGCACTTTTGGTATTCATATGTCCTGTCGCAGCGAGATTTCAGGTCACGCGAGCGTTCCCATCGGATCCCACGGCATAAAATGCATGGGCTCTGTCTGGAGCGCTTCGAGCTGCTTTTCATTTAGATAAGATTTTTCAATGACTGCCTGATACACGAATTTATCGAACCAGCCGGCATTCATTACATAGTATCCCTTTTCTCCGTTCTGATCGCTCCAGCTGTTCTCGATCTTCCAGCGGTTCGGCACGCCGTTCTCGTCAAGGTTCACGCCGGTGATCACCATCGCGTGATTCATGGCGCTCTCCCGGATGTTCAGCCTTTCTTCCTTTGTCATGGAGAAATCGATCCCCAGCGTTCCGTCAAAGTCATAGATCTTATCGCTCCAGATTCCCATACTGCGTTCGCCCATGGAGCCGACGTCAGAACCGAACCAGACCGGCTTTCCGTCCTGAAGCTGTTTCACGATCAGATCTTTGATCTCCTCCATGGGAAGATTCAGGTAAGTGACGGGCGGAGCGCCTGCGACGTTGCCGAGATAGTCGATCGTGATCTGCTGATAGAACGGCTTGTCCTCTGTCGGGGAGTTGATGATTCCCACATAGTCGCTGCGGAGATTCAGACTGGTATATTTTCGGGCAAATTCAATCGGTGTGAGACCGCGGTCGATATGATACGCATCATCCTTGTCGGTGTACTCAAAATCAAAGCTCTTCGGCGGGACGCCGAAGCACATGGTGAGAAGCCGGTAAGCGTCGAGAAGGTATTTCTCCTTGACCTGCATCACATCGCTGCCTTCGCTGTAAGCTTTTCGAAGATCCAGCGCGCCCTTCCGCAGCAGCGTGTTGATCAGACGGTTCATGTCCCGTGTATGGCTGCTCTGGAACGTCTCCTGCATGGCTGCTTTCGGCACAAGACCATACTTCTCAACGAGGTTGACGAGCATATTCCACTGACCGCCGTCGCCGATTCCGGAATCGAGAAGATATATGACGAGTCGATCTGTCAGAGGTCTGTCAGCGAGCTCGATCATCGATTCATAGAAAAAGTTGATCTTTTCAAATTTGTCCCAGAAGGCGATATAATTCTGGGAGAGCTCGAACTTTTCAATATTGCATTTCTCAGCGATCTCTTCACGGAAGAGATTGAGCGCGGCGAAGATCCAGCAGCGCCCGCTCTGCTTCTGATTCGTTACTTCCATTGTCGGAACATTGACTGAAAACGCGAACTGCGCCTCCTCAAGTCCTCTGTTCGTGAAGGCGACATCCTTCACATTGTGCTTAGTCAGCGCGTTCGTCATGGCGCGGTCGAACGCGGAGTTTTCGGTTTGGTCCCGGAATTTTTCGATAAGGCTTAAAGATACATTATTCATTTAGAGGTCTTCTCCTTGTCATAAGTTCAGCTGAAAGAGACAGCACCGGAGGCGCAGGGAAAATCTGCGGCGATTGGATGCTGAGATTGACGGGTTACCAGATAAATGTAGCACATGCTTTATATTTTTGCCATACGCTTTATGAACTATGCTTTAGGCATGAGTATACTCCGATTCTTGACTTCGTGAATGAGTAAAACACCAGGTCATCAGCCAGCTGTCTGACATCGCAAGGAACATGTGAAAGGTCCTGTGAGGTGTCAATATTGAACGACAAGTTCAATGACAGGCCTCTCCTGCAAAGGCCTTGCGCATACAGCGCCAAAAAGAAAGAAGAATCGTCATGACAACAATTGATAAAGCAAAAACAGGACAGCAGATCCGTCTGCTGATGAAAAAACGCGGGGTAACGGTAAGAGACGTGAAAAACGCGCTTTCACTGGCCTGCGTGCAGAGTGTTGGATATGCTGGTCTGCGGAAACCGGCGTTATGATCCGAAGAAGGATATACCGGAAAGTGCGGAGCGCCTCTTCCGGTACTACAGGCTCATACAGGAATACATGGCAGTCTGAATCAGTAAGGATCATACAGAAAGACTTATCCCCGGCCCGTCGCAGATTTGCGGTGAGCCGGTTTTTTATGGAAGGAAAGGCCATGATGCTGCCGATGATTTCAGAGAAGGAATTCTGCGAGCATATTGAGGATGATGATTTCCCGATCCGATACGGGAACCCGGTATGTATTCATACAAATGACGGACAGCTGCTCGTCTGCATGACATATAAACTCTATGAGCGGCTTTTTGAGAGAAAGGAACAGGTAACCGGCAATGAGCTATGATATCAGATTAAAAGATCCCGTTACAGACGAGACACTGGACCTGCCTTTAAAACATGTTATGACCGGAGGGACATACCAGGCAGACTATGATGAACAGACAAGGACGTTTTCCCCCAAACCCATCAGCGAAGCATGGTTGAACATCACGTATAACTACGGTCACTATTACTATGAAGCTACAGACGGAGATCCCCGATTCGCTCACGATGAAATCTCTGCCCACTATGCAGATGGGACAACAGGCCCTGTTAAAACAGAATATGGCATCCGCGGAATTTACGGTAAGACAGGGGCAGAAAGTATTGCAATGCTGGAGGATATGATCGATAGGATCAAAGCAAAATACCGGCCGGATGGGGAATGGTTGATCACCCCCAGGGAACGAACAAGATACTGGGACAAGTCCGGTAAGAAAGTTGATTTCTATTATGCACTTCATCATAGGGATGAATGTACCAGTGAGGATTATACAGAAGATATCAGCGAAGGTCCTTGTGATGATTATTGGGAAGCAACAGCTGCGAATGCTATCCGGCCGTTGTATCAACTTATAGCGATGGCGAAACTCCGTCCGGACGGGGTCTGGGACGGGGACTGATTAAGAAGAGGTGATTTCATTGAATGATTATAAACTGGTGGCAGCGGATATAGACAGCCTTCTGAATTGTTTTGAGCGGGGATTCCTGAATCCCTCTGCACCGTCAGAGAGTTTGTGTAAAGCAATGGATCCGCTGTTTGAGATGCTGCGGGATCTGGCTCCACTGCGAAAAAATAACGAAGCCAAGGCAATCTGGATCACAATTCCAAGAGGCTCTATTGAAGACTTTGGTTCTTACGAGGACATGCTGGAGTGGGGTGATGTAAAGAACCGTGAAGAATATGAACAGTACTGGCTGGAGGAATACCCGGATCCTGTCTGCTGGTATGAACTGGTCATCGCGGAAGCCTTTCATAAAGACGGTTCCAGATGGTTCAGAGCAGTTCACTTTGGCGACAAACCGATCATCAATGCGCACTTTGATTATGACGATGATGAGAAAACCGGATTCACTAACAGGGAGGAAGCAGCCATTGCACTCTGTTCTCTCCTGACGGAAGCAGCTGGAGAATCCATGCAGAAGCTGAAGGAAGGCACTTACAATGAATTTGTAAAAACCCACTTGCCTTATTCGTTTAAAACAGGCGTAATTCCCCGGGCGGTTCTTTGGGAAAGGGAACCGGAATGGAAGGAAAGCGATCTGGAAGGACTTCCGGCAGAGACGATCAGTGAATTCCGTGCGCTGTTAAACAGCGGCATAAACGGCAGGGATCGTATCGGAAGACTGAAATGCATGACGGCGAACGATTTCTTCCGTGTCTGTGCGATTGGTTATAAAGCGTGCGGGTACAACGGTACGGATCTGCCGCCTGTCGATCAGTATTTTCTTCATGGTGACGGCAGGGATGAAGGACTGAG
>CADABA010000017.1 GCA_902785985.1 uncultured Lachnospiraceae bacterium | reverse complement strand
GAGAACGGCAGACGTGCGATCGAAGCCCACTATAAGAGAGTCGGAATCCCGGCCAGAGTCGAGCTTGCCGAGGATATCGGAAGCTACCGCACGGTCTACGAGATCCAGGGCGAACCGCTCGTTTCGATCATTATTCCGAACAAGGATCTTTCGGATGTCCTGAAGAGAGCGGTCGATTCGATCTTCGAAAAGTCGACCTACAGGAATTTCGAGATTGTCATCTGTGAGAATAACAGTACGGAGCCGGAGACGTTCGCGTACTACGAGGAACTTCAGAAAGCTCACGACAATGTCCATGTGGTCACCTGGGAGAAGGAGTTCAATTTTTCCGCGATCAATAACTATGCAGTAAAGCACTCGAAGGGGGAATACCTGATCTTCCTCAACAATGACGTGGAGGTCATCACGGACCGCTGGATCGAGGAGATGCTGGGCTACTGCCAGAGAAGCGACGTCGGTGCGTGCGGAGCGAGACTGTATTATCCGAACGACAGACTGCAGCACTGCGGCATCGTGGTCGGGATCGGCGGGATCGCCGGTCATATCTGCCATCTTGAAAAGCGCAGTCACGGAGGATATTTCGGCCGTATTTTCAAGACACAGGATGTCAGCGCTGTCACAGCGGCCTGCATGATGATGCCGAGGCGGGTGTTCGAGGAGGTCGGCGGCTACGACGAGGAGCTGGCCGTCGCTTACAACGACGTGGATCTGTGCCTCAAGGTGCGCGAGAAGGGGCTGCTCGTCGTATACAATGCGTGGGCGCAGCTCTACCACCATGAATCGCTCTCGAGAGGTTCGGACGATGTGAAGGTGGATAAGAAAAAGCATGACCGCCAGATGAATGAGGCGAGGATCTTAAAGAGCCACTGGCCGGAAATCTTCGAGAAGGGCGATCCTTACTTCAATCCGAACCTTGATTACAGTGCTGCCGAGTATGTTCTGGCAGGGACGATCCCTCCGAATTACTCCGCGCTTTCGAAAAGGGAAGTGTAATCTTATGAGAAATGACGGATTTTTAATAAAAAACGACAGGTTCTCCCTCGCGGAGCCGGACCTTTTCATGCTGCGCGGTCATCTGGCTCCGCGGACAGAGGTCACGGCGAAGCTGGGCGGAAAACCGTTTCCGCCGGAGGTGAGGAAGCTCACGGAAAATGTCGATGAGCGCTACGGCGGCAGTGAGACGATCGTGACCTTCCGTATTCCGGAGGACGTGAAAGACCGGGATACTCTGAAGGTCTACACGACCGGGGAGAAAGGGAGACGCCTTGCCTTTGAGATCAGGGGAAGGGATCTCCGGGAGAAACGCAAAGGCATCAAGCTTTTCGTCGACGATTTCACTGTCAGTGAAAAGGACGGTTTCGTTCGGATCCAGGGCTGGGCTGTTTCAACTGTGCCGGTCGAGATGGTCGTTCTCGATTCGGAAAAACAGAAAATGCCGGTGAAGGTGGAGCGCTATCAGAGGATCGACGTCGTAGACCTTTTTGATGAAGTGAAGGTCGATGAGATGAGCGGTTTTCATATCGAACTTCGCCCGATTCCGAAAAAGAGCGTATATCTCGCCTTTCGGGCGGGAGAGCATCGGATGCTTCGGGAATTTCGGACAGATCCGGTGAGCTTCCGGGCGGAGCGTGCCGGACATCTTGCGAAAAAGGGTACGGAATATCTGAAGTATCACGGTGTGAAGGCGCTTGTGGAGAAGACCTATAACAAGCTTTTCAACCCGGCCATGAAACCGGTCATTTACGCAGACTGGATCAAAAAGCATCTTCCGAGCGAGAGAATTCTTGCTAAGCAGCGGAAGGATGTCTTTGACCCGGCACTACTTTTTTCAATCGTCGTTCCGCTGTATAAGACACCGGAGAAATATCTGACAGAGCTCGTGGAATCCGTCAGGGCACAGAGCTATGAGAACTGGGAGCTCATTTTATCAGACGGCAGCGGAGAGAATTCCCCGCTCACGGACATCCTTGGCCGTCTGGCGCTCACGGATGCGCGTATTAAGGTCACGGGCGGCGGAAAGCGGCTCAATATCTCCGAGAACACGAACACGGCGATCGCTGCCTCCACAGGAGATTATATCGTTTTCTGTGACCACGACGACCTGCTCGCTCCGAATGCGCTCTACGAGAATGCCTGCGCGGTCAGGAAGGATCCGGAGGTCGAATTCTTATACAGCGATGAGGACAAGATCGGCATCGGCGACAAGTACATGCAGCCGAACCTGAAGCCGGATTATGATCCGGATTTCCTGACGTCCGTCAACTATATCTGCCACCTGCTGGTCGTAAAGAGAACTCTGATCGACCGGGTCGGTCTTCTGAATCCGGAGTTCGACGGAGCACAGGATTATGATTTTATCCTTCGATGCACGGAAGAGACGCAGAAGATCGTCCATATCCCGAAGATCCTCTATCACTGGAGATTCTTCGAGGGCAGCACTGCCGCAAATCCGGAGTCGAAGACCTACGCGTTCGACGCGGGGTGCAGAGCGATCCAGGCGCACTATGACCGTCTCGGCTGGCCGGCAAAATCTGTGCCCGGCGAGTACCCAGGCATTTACCGGACAGAGTGGAACTGGGGAACGACGCCGCGTGTTACCATTCTGATCCCCAACAAGGATCATGTAGATGACCTTAAGAAGTGCCTGGCGAGTATCGACCGGGGAGTACGGTATCCGGATCTCGAGATCCTGATCGTTGAGAATAACAGCACCGAACAGGAGACATTTGATTATTACAGGACTTTGAAGGAGCTGGATGAGAGGGTGAAGGTCGTTTACTACGAAGGCGGCTTCAACTTCTCCGCGATCAACAATTTCGGCGCGCGCTATGCGACCGGTGAGTATCTTTTCCTGCTCAATAACGACACGGAATTTATCAGCGACGACGTCATCGGCGAGATGCTCGGATTTGCCCAGAGACCGGATGTCGGGATCGTCGGCGCGAGACTGTACTATGAGGACAACACGATCCAGCATGCCGGCGTGATCGTCGGCTGGGGCGGCATCGCGGGCCATGCGTTCGTCAATCAGTCGCGGGGCGAGACCGGCTATCAGCACAGGATCATCTGCCAGCAGGATCTCTCCGCGGTGACTGCAGCCTGCATGATGGTCAGAAAGAGCGTCTTTGACGAGGTCGGAGGGCTCACGGAAGAGCTGGCGGTCGCTTTCAACGACATTGATTTCTGCATGAAGGTGCGGGAAGCCGGATACCTGATCGTGTATGATCCCTATGCGGAACTGTATCACTATGAATCCAAGTCGAGAGGGCTCGATCAGGGAAATCCCGAGAAGGTAAAACGGTTCCAGCGGGAGATGGATATTTTCCAGAAGCGCTGGCCTGAGATCCTGAGGGACGGGGATCCTTATTATAACCCGAACCTCTCCATGGTCACGCAGGACTTTTCATTGAAGAGAAACTGAAGAAGGAGCCGGATCCCGCCCGCGGCTGCGAAGCACGAGCGGCTGCGGGATCGGCATCCGAATGGATTTGGCTGGATGAAACTGCCAGTATCAGAGGAGTAGAAAAATGAAAGCATTAGTCACAGGTGTAGCCGGACAGCTCGGTCATGACGTGATGAATGAGCTCGCGAAGAGAAATATCGCCGGGGTCGGAACTGATCTGAAAGAGGTATACAGCGGTGTCATGGATGGCACGCCGGTCACGACGATGCCCTATATTCCGATGGATATTACGGATCCGGAGAGCGTCAGGAAGGGGATCATCGATACGGGAGTGGATTTTGTGATCCACTGCGCGGCCTGGACTGCGGTCGATAAGGCCGAGGAAATGCCGGAAGCATGCCGGAAGGTCAATGCTTACGGGACCCTGAATATCGCGAAGGTCTGCGAGGAGCTGGACATTCCGATGATGTATTTCTCGACGGACTATGTATTCAACGGCAACGGGACAAGGCCCTGGGAGCCGGAGGATGCGTACGAACCGCTTGTGAACGGAAAGAACTTTATTAAGACCATGCTGAATCTCGCAAAGAATCACACGACTCTTCGGGTCGTGAATGACCAGATCGGAACGCCGACCTATACATACGATCTTGCAAGGCTGGTCGTTGACATGGCACTCACCGACAAGTACGGAATCTATCATGTCACGAATGAGGGAGATTATATTTCCTGGTATGATTTTGCGTGCGCGATCTTTAAAGAGGCAGGCATCACATCTGTGGAAGTGATCCCGGTGACGTCGGAGGAGTACGGCGCGGCAGCGAAGAGGCCCTACAACAGCAGGATGGACCGTTCGAAGATCGTCAAAGAGGGATTTGAACCGCTTCCCGACTGGAGAGACGCGCTGAAAAGATACGTGGCGATCCTCAGGGAGATGTAAGCCTCCGCTGCACAATGCTCCGCTGGAGCATTGGTACGCATGCTTAGGCACGGCGGATCGCAGCCGCGCAAACAGGAAGGTGCTTTGCACCCTGCCGCACCGCACGGGGATCCGGTCTGGCAGTATGTTTCACCCTGCGCATTCATCTCCTGATGCGCGGATGAGCCGGTGAGCAGACAGTGCAGCGGATCGTCAGATCCGCTTTACAGCGGGTCGGCCCTGCGGGGAGGGTACGGGCGCACGGAGAGCTGAAAGGGCACAGTATGGAGGCATTTTATGGAAAAATCAAATCACCCGAACTTTCGCTTTAAGACCGCGCTCGTCCTTTCTGCGGCTGTCCTCATCACGTGCCTGATCGTCTTTAACGAGTATATATTCGGGAACAGGGTCTTTGCTTTTTACGATATAGGCTCGGACACTTCGCAGCAGTACCTGCCGCAGATCCTGACTGTAGTGAGAAAACTGCGCGGAGGCGATATTTCGCTCTGGGATGCGGAAAACGGCTTCGGCGTCAACATGAATATGCTGACGATCACGAACCCGTTCTTTGCGGTCATTTATCTTACAGGCGCGATATTCGGAGAAGAGGCGGTCTTTACGTCGATGATCTGGCTGTATGTCGCCGAGATCATTTCCGCAGGTCTGGCGGGTTATCTTTTCCTGTCCGCATTCAGATTCAGTGAGCGTGCAAAGTGCATGGCTGCATATATGTACGCCTTCAACGGGTTCATGCTCGTGTGGGGACAGCATTATCAGTTCGCGGCTGTGCCGGTCCTTCTCATGCTCGAGCTTTTCTTTATCGAACGCTGTATACGGACGCCGAAGAAATGGAAGGCGCTGACGCTCATGACGGCGCTTGTCGTCATAAACAGCATGTATACAGCTTATATGATCCTGCTCTTTGGCGGAGTCTATGTTGTAATACGGGTCTTTCTCGGGAGACTCCGGGGATTCTTCCGGTATGTGCGGGACGTCTTTCACCTTGCGTGGGTCATGGGACTCGGAGTCGGGATCGCATTTATCACACTCCTGCCCAATATCTCCGCTATTCTGAGTGTTTCCTCGCGTCTCGCATCGGAGGCCACGCTCATGGAGCGCCTTTTCGGATACCGCTATCCGATCGATTATTACCAGGCCCTGGTCGGGCGTATGTTCATGACGACGGCAAAGGGCATCTCGAACTACACAGGATACCTCAATTACTACGAGGATCCCAATCTGTTCTTTTCCACACTTTTCCTGATCCTGCTCGCCCAGTATGTGTTTCTCATACCCGGCATCAGCAGGGGACTTCAGAGAGAAGGCAGGGCACCGCTCAGGAGGACCTGTGCGAAACGGATCATATCGCAGTATCTGCTGCTTCTTGTTTTTGCCTTTGCGGCAGGGTTTCCGACGGTCGGAACGGTCCTGAACGGCTTCACGGCTCCGTTTTCAAGATTTTTCTTTCTCTTTATGCCGTATTTGTCCCTCATCTCTGCAGCAGTGCTTACGGAAATTTTCAGACAGAAGAGGATCAGCATCCCCGGTCTTCTTCTTGCGGCAGGGGGGATCGCTTTCATTTACATCCGCTATATCTTCATGCCGAATCCGTTCCACCCGTGGTATGTTCCGGTCTTCCACCTGGCCGGCGGACTCTGCATGTGTGCGCTCATCCTGTTCCTCGGTCTGAAGAAGGAGGCTGTCCCGAAGAAATATCTTGCAGTCTTCCTGGGAATGGTCCTTATGATGAACGTGGGCCTGGATGCGGTCGCAAATTTCCGGAACCGCGAGACCGTTATGAAGGACGGCGAATATTTTGAAAAGCTGTATGACAGGGATACACTGGAAGCCCTGGCCTATATTCGGGAAAACGATGACGAATACTACCGGATCGAAAAGACCTACGGAGCGACCCTCTGCATGGATTCTCTCGTGCAGGGCTACCACACGGTAAGCACGTATAATTCGACACAGAATGCAAACATACAGAATTTTATCCGGGAGGATTGGCCGGGAATTCTTTACGCGGACATAAACCACTATATGTACATCCTCGGCTGTACGAACCGGAATGAGGCGGAGCTTGTCGGGATCAAGTATGTTCTCTCCGAATCGGAGGATGCGGGCATTCCCGGCATGGAGAAAATGAAGACCTTCGGAAAGATCACCGTCTATACGGATCCGTCCGTTAAGAATATAGCATCTTTCTATCCGGGATCCGTCGCTGTGCCGACCTACGGAATCGATGCGAACGGCTTTACGGGAACGGCCTTTGTCCGATACGCTGACAGGGACTCTTCCGCGGAGATCACGCTGAAAGACCAGGTCAGGGATGACAGGATCGACGGGACGGTAAATGCTCCCGAAGACGGACTGCTCCTCATCGCTATTCCCTTCGAACACGGCTGGGATGTCTATGTAGACGGTGTGGAGACAGAGCAGAGGAAGGTCGAGCACGGCTTTATCGGCGTGGAGCTTACGGCAGGCAGGCATGAGATATCCGTCCGTTATCTCTGTCCCGGCCTTGTAAAGGGAGCTGCGATCAGTGCTTTTTCTCTCGTGCTCTTTGTTCTTTTCATTTTCCTTGAGCGTATTTTGGAGAAGAGAAAGCAGAAAAACGGATAAGAGCGTAAAGAGCGGAAAAAATCCAGCCCTATAAGGAGCAGGCATGCAGAAAATCACACCTTATAAGATCAAAAAAGCTTTTTTATATCTGAAGCATTTCGGCCCCCGCGAATTCATGAATCATCTCTTTGAGCGGCTGGAGCCGGAGGATGTTCCCTACGACGGATGGTTCCGCTCGCACAGTCCCTCCAAAGAGGAACTCGAGAAGCAGCGGAAATCAAAGATCAAGGAGGGACCGCTCTTTTCGCTGGTCGTTCCCGCCTACTGCACAAGGGAGCGCTTCTTCAGGGAGATGATCGATTCCGTTGTCAGTCAGACTTATGAGAACTGGGAACTCTGCATCGCGGATGCGAGCGACCGGGAACCGGTTTCGGGAGAGCGTTCAGTCAGCGAGATCGTCAGGGACTATGACGATAGGAGGATCCGATATAAAAGGCTTCAGAAAAATGAGGGAATCTCTCAGAACTCAAATGAAGCCATGGCGATGGCTGAAGGGGATTACATAGCGCTTATTGATCATGATGATCTCATAGCACCGCAGGCCCTCTTCCGTCTGGCTGAATGCATCGTAAAGACCGGTGCGGATGTCCTGTACACAGACGAGGACAAGATCACGGAAGACAATTCGAAGCATTTTCAGCCGCACTTCAAGCCGGACTTCAACCCGGATCTTCTGCGCTCGAACAACTACATTACGCATCTCCTGGTGGTACGGCGAAGCCTGGCCCGGGAAGTCGGCGGTTTCAGGCCTGAGTTTGACGGCGCACAGGACTATGATTTTATTTTCCGGCTGACGGAGAAGGCGGAAAGAATAGAGCATGTTCCGGAGGTCCTTTATCACTGGCGCACATCGGAGAGCTCTACCGCGGACAATCCGATGAGCAAGACCTACGCGTATGAGGCGGGAAAAAGGGCGATCGAGGAGCACCTTGTACGGTCGAAGATCAGGGGGAGTGTTGAGATCCTTCCGGATTTCGGATTTTACAGAGTCCGTTATCCTGTGCAGGGGGAACCGCTCATCTCGATTATTATTCCCAATAAGGACCAGGCTTCGATGCTCCGGAGCTGCATCGAATCGGTCTTCGAATCCTCCTACACCAATTTCGAGATCATCGTGATCGAGAACGGAAGCGCGGAGCGGGAGACTTTCGAGTATTATAAGGAGCTCTCGGAGGATCCGAGGATCCGTCTTGTGCGCTGGAAGAAGCCCTTTAATTATTCGGCGATCAATAATTACGGAGTCCGGTTCGCGAAGGGCGAGTATCTGCTTTTCCTGAACAATGATGTCCGGGCGGAGATCACGCCGGACTGGCTCTCCGAGATGCTTGGTGTCTGTCAGAGAGAAGACGTCGGGATCGTCGGGGCGAGACTGTATTATCCGAATAATAAGACCCAGCACGCGGGAATCGTGATCGGGATCGGAGGGATCGCGGGCGCGATGTTCGTCGATCTGCCGAAGGGGAGAGGCGGGTACCTCCACAAGGCGGCAATCCTTATGAATCTCTCCGCAGTCACAGCAGCGTGCATGCTGGTCGACAGGAAAGCGTACGATGCGGCCGGCGGTTTTACCGAGGAACTCGCCGTCGCATTCAACGACGTCGATTTCTGCCTGAAGGCGGGAAAGGCGGGATACAGAGTCGTATATGACCCGTATGCGGAACTCTATCATGACGAATCGAGAACGCGCGGCCCGGAGGACACTCCGGAGAAGGTGAAAAGATTCCAGAGCGAGATAGAATATATGCGGAAGCACTGGATCGACATACTGAAGAACGGGGATCCGAATTACAATAAGAACCTGTCACTGAAGAAATGGAATTATTCACTGCGCGTCTGAGAAGGGGCAGTTTATGGAGAAAAAGGTATCAGTTGTCATACCGAATTATAACGGACTTGCATTTTACAGGGACTGTCTGCTTGCGCTGAGAGAACAGACGAGAATGCCGGACCGGATCGTTGTGATCGACAACGGCTCGACAGATCAGAGTGCGGAAGCCATAGAGAGGGAGTTTCCCGAGGTCGAACTCCTGCGCCTTGGGACGAATACAGGTTTCTGCGGCGCGGTCAATGCGGGCATCATCGCTTCCTACGACATGGATTACGTGATCCTTCTGAACAATGACACGAAGGCGGATCCACGCTTTGTGGAAGAACTCCTCACGGCGATCATGAAAAATGATAAGATCTTCTCCTGCCAGGCGAAAATGCTCAGCATGGCTGATCCCTCCCTCATAGATGATGCGGGCGATTACTACTGTGCCTTCGGATGGGCTTTCGCGAGAGGAAAAGGAAGACCCGCGGACCGTTATGAGAAAACCGTGCCGCTGTTCTTCTCCTGTGCCGGAGCCGCGATCTACAGTGTGAAGATCCTCCGGGAAATCGGGAAATTTGATGAGAATCACTTCTGCTATCTCGAGGATACGGATGTGGGATGGAAGGCGAGGATCAACGGGTACAGGAACATATTCGTGCCCACGGCAAAAGTTCTGCACATCGGAAGTGCGACGACCGGATCGCTCTATAACGATTTCAAGGTGAGGAACAGCTCCCGGAACAGTATCTATCTGATCTATAAGAATATGCCCGCGGCGCAGATCCTGCTGAATCTGCCGATTCTCCTCTTCGGGTTTTCCGTGAAAGCAGCCTTCTTTTTCCGCAGGGGATTCGGCGGCGTTTACATGAAGGGGATCGTGAACGGGTTCAGACTCTGTCGAAAAGGATCGGTCGAAGGGAAGAAAGTCGCATTCAAATCGGAAAATTTACCGCATTATATCAGAATTCAGCTGGAGTTATGGATGAATTGTGTGCGCAGAGTGGTTGGCTGACTTGAAACGGTTTATTAAATTTTTAAGATTTGACGTCTACTTTCTGCCTTGCATTTGCATGGGCGTTATAGTATAGTTTATTGGAAATGCGTGGAGGGGGCTTTTTGCCTGTGCGCCGGTGAAAAAGTAAGACCGGCCCTTCATTTTTCCGGCGGCGCTTAAAGCCGCGTGCAGATGGCAGGAAGGTAAGAGAGAAGTGATAGAAGAGAATCAGAAGTATTACAGCCGGTTCCTGGCTGTGGTCGATGCCGTGATTCTAATCGGTTCCTTCATGCTGTCCTGGTATATCCGTTATCGAAGCGGGCTGTTCGAATCTTCTGTCGAAGCCGTTCCGCTCAGAATATATCAGCGGACACTTGTGATGATCGTCCCTGCGATGATCGTCATCTACTCCGCATGTAATCTATACAGCAGCAACCATCGCTTCAAAGGAAGACGCCTTGAGATAGCGTCTGTTCTGGAAGCAAATCTGATCGGCGGCCTTCTTCTCCTGTCCTCCCTGCAGATCCTCTCGCAGATGTACTGGTCAAGATGGCATATCTTCATGTTCTTCGCTTTCAATACGGTGTTTGATATCACGGCAAGATTTCTGATCTGGGGCTTTATCAAACAGATGAGAAGGCGCGGAAAGAATCAGAGACATGTTCTGCTTGTAGGATACAGCCGGGCAGCAGAAGAATATATCGACCGCGTCGTACAGAATCCTCAGTGGGGATTCAATATCCGGGGCATTCTGGATGACCGTATCGAAGCCGGAACGATGTACAAGGGAATAAAAGTTCTCGGCAAGATCGATAACCTGATGATCATTCTGCCGGAGAATCGTCTTGACGAGATCGCGATCACGCTGAGCCTGGGCGAATACTATCGGCTGGAAGAGATCGTGGCGCTCTGCGAGAAATCGGGTGTACATACAAAATTCATACCGGATTACAACAAGATCATTCCCACGAAGCCTTATACGGAAGATATTCTGGGGATGCCGGTCATAAATATCCGGTATGTCCCGCTCACAAATATCTTTCCGGCTGCGCTCAAGCGGAGCATGGACCTTGTCGGAAGTATTGCGGCGATTATTCTGGCGTCTCCTGTTATGCTGATATTTTCGATCATTATCAAGGTGACTTCGCCCGGACCGCTGATCTTCAAACAGGAGCGTGTCGGTCTGCACAATAAGCCGTTCATGATGTATAAATTCAGATCCATGGTCGAGCAGGACGAGAGTTCTGAGAAGAAAGCATGGACAGTCAGGGATGACCCGAGGGTCACCAAAGTCGGAAGGATCATGAGGAAGACGAGCATTGACGAGCTTCCGCAGCTGTTCAATGTCCTGAAGGGCGAAATGTCGCTTGTAGGCCCCCGTCCGGAAAGACCGTTTTTTGTGGAGAAGTTCCAGGAGGAAATTCCCCGCTACATGGTCAAACATCAGGTAAGGCCCGGTATGACCGGGTGGGCGCAGATCCACGGCTTAAGAGGGGATACATCGATCATAAAAAGGATCGAGTATGATTTATACTATATAGAAAACTGGACACTGGGACTTGACATAAAAATCCTTTTCCTGACGATATTCAGGGGATTTGTCAGCAAAAATGCTTATTAATTTGCAAGAAAGGACAATGGTATCATGGCATCAGGCAAGAACACAAGGAACAGCAAAAAGCGCCGCAGGAAGAAAAAGAGCGGTAATATAGCGCTTTTTGTTGTTGAGATCGTAATTCTGGTCATCCTCGCAATCGGCGTATTTGCGTACTCCAGGATCAACAAGGGGCTCAAGAACCTCGGAACAGAGATGGGGGATCAGCAGGCGCAGGCCGGGGCGGAACAGACCGGAGATCCTCAGCAGGCATCGCAGGAGGATATGGCGGATGTCGTCATGAACGAAGGTGTAGCGACCAATGAAGTCCTTACGGGATACACGAATGTCGCGCTCGTCGGAATCGATACGCGTGATGGGGATATAGATTACGCGAACTCCGATACGATGCTTGTCGCGAGCATTAACAATGATACATGGGGAGTCCGTATGGTATCGCTCTACAGAGATACATACCTCAATATGGACCCTGAGAACGGCGGATGGAACTTCAACAAGTGCAACTCGGCATACGCCCACGGCAGTGTGCATCAGTTCCTCTCCATGCTGAACGCCAACCTTGACCTCAATATCACAGATTATGTCGTCGTTGATATGAAGGCGCTGGCAACTCTTATTGATGATCTTGGCGGGATCTCGATCATTCTGACAGAAGAGGAAGTCGGCCACCTCAATAATTACTGTGTTGAGACGTCTGAGATCACAGGCATGGACTACACCCCGCTCGAGTATTATGAGGGCCAGGAAGCGACAGAGTATAATCTTACAGGGATTCAGGCGGTCGCCTATGCGAGAATCCGCTATACATCCGGCAACGACCCCAAGCGTACCCAGAGACAGAGACTTGTCATTGAGAAGATCGTTGACAAGGCAAAAAGTTCGGGCATTGCTTCCGTCAGCGCGATCATCGAGCATGTCTTCCCGCTTGTAAAGACATCCTTCTCGAGTGCACAGCTGGTCAAAATGGCCAGCCAGATGTTCAATTATAATATCGAGAAGACGAGCGGATTCCCGTTTGAACATCTTGAGCCGGACTCGATCGTTGCGACCAACGGCGATAGCATTGACGCGCTGATCCCGGTCACGCTTGCGCAGAACGTCTCGGAACTGCATGAGTTCCTGTTCGATGATTACGGATATCAGGTCTCTCAGACTGTCCAGGAATACAGCAATCAGATCGTAGCGGACAGCGGGCTGGGAGAAGAACACCGCGATATGGCAATTCAGAACAGCGTTGTGCCGGATATCGGCAGCGAGGCTGACCTTGCAAAATAATCCGAAGGATCCGTGAACTTACATCGGGTCTGCGAAGCAGCCAGTACTGCTTTCCGGTTACAGTGTGAAATGAAAGAAAAGTACCGTCCGGACTGCTCTGCGCAGTTTACGGTACTTTTTCTTTTCATCTCTGACGCAGAATTCCCGTGACACCGGTCCGTGATGAATGCGCAGAATGACACCTGTCTTTTGTATGGGATACAAAGGAAGCGTCAGAAATCAGGTCCTGCGGCGGTCATGCGAGTGCGCAGAGAAGAGGGCTTACCGCACCATGTGCGGCACGGCAGGGACGCCGGGGCGTTCCTGATACAGATGAGGTGAGAAAAATGGCACATTCTCTTGTTGATGTTATCATTCCGACTTACAGACCCGGCCCGGACGTGAGAAAACTTCTTGAAAGACTCCTGCTTCAGACATGCCCTGTCGGTCATATTCTGATCGTCAATACCGATGAGACAGAATGGGATCCTTCCATCACGGAAGGGATCTCCAATGCGCAGGTCTTCCACATAGAGAAGAGCGCATTCGATCACGGCTCTGCAAGAAATCTGGGGGCATCACATTCGGAGGCGGAGTATATCCTGTTCATGACACAGGACGCGATGCCCTGTGACCGGTACATGATCGAGAGGCTGGTCGATGCCCTGAAAAGCGATCCGGACATAAAAGCGGCCTATGCGAGACAGCTTCCGAAGAAGGGCTGCAGGATCATCGAGCGATTCCAGCGGAGCTTTAATTATCCGGGTGAGAGCCGTGTCAAGCGGATCGGAGATCTCGGGGAACTCGGGATCAAGACGTTCTTCTGCTCGAATGTATGCGCCTGTTATGACAGGAAATATCACTCTGAATCAGGCGGTTTTGCGGTTCCGAGCATATTCAACGAGGACATGGTCTTTGCCGGGAATGCGGTCAGGGCGGGATATGCGATTGCGTATGCTGCGGAAGCCCGTGTTCTTCATTCTCACAATTATACGAATATGGAGCAGTTCCGGCGAAATTTTGACAACGGCGTCTCCCAGGCGATGCATCCTGAGATTTTCGAGGGGGTCAGGTCCGAGGGGGAAGGGATGAAGATGGTGAAGAAAACTGCCGGATACCTGATCAAAAAGGGAAAAGGATATCTCATACCGTACCTTGCCGTTCAGAGCGCATGTAAGCTTCTGGGTTTTTCCCTTGGCAGGAAAGTGAAGAAACTCCCTGAAGGAATTGTTATGCGCTGTACCATGAGCCCGGAGTTCATGCGGAATCATGCAGAGCTTCTGCATAAGTAAAACGGCACGGGCAGTCCTTCGCCGGGCAAATTCTACGCCTGAGAATCTCTGATCCGGGAGCGTTCCTGCCCGCTGCACAAATGCGTGCGGGAAACATCAGTTACTGAAACTTCCCACATCCTTTACTATATTCCCGGTCCCCGCCCCGTAAATACATGTGGGAAGTTTGAGTCAGCTGAAGAAAAGTATCACACAATATTCACAATTCGGCTCTATGATTTATTTTATAATAAATCTGAGAATGAGAGCCGCTTTGCAGCCCGGCTTCGAACCTTTTGCCGACAGCCGGATGGTGCAGACGTAATTAAAATGCAGACGATATCATCTTCTGAGGAGGACCTTGCGATCCGGGCCGAAATCCCTGTTTTGCCGGTTTTGGCCGTCTGTCAAAGAGGCTTACTGCATGGAGGTTTATATGGAGGAACAGGAACAGAATATGACGAAAGAGGAAAAGACTGAAAAGATGCCGAAAGCAATGGTGGAGATCCAGGCGGACGAGTTTTCCGCTGACGAGATCCCGGCTGCTCAGACAGAGGAATCTTCAGCAGATCCCTCTGACAGCGTGACGGAGATACTCGTGCCGGAGAATAAAGAGATGTCTGTCAAAGAGGAGACAGCTGTATTTGAATCGGGCGAAGCGGATCGATCCGGCGCGGATCAGGATGGATCGGATATGTACGGCGAACAGGATGCAGAGAATTCTGCTGATCCGGTTTCGGACACTCCATCCGATTCGTTTGAGGAGAATACGATGTATGTGAGAACGGATGGAAGCCGGGAAGAGGCTCATACAATGGAGCATGCATCGGAAGACGGCACGAGCGCGGCGACAGCACGGTCTGAAGAAAATTCGTACGATCAGACAGTCCGGTATGCAGAAGATCCGCATGATCGGAACTTCCGGTCTGAGGAAGATTCTTACCGTCAGAAATCCGGATCCGGGGAAGACCTTTACGGCCGGGACAGCCGGTCTTTCGAGGATACGTACCGGCGGACTTCCGGGTCCGGGGAAGAGCCATACCGGCAGGATGGCGGAATGGATGCAGACTGGCGCAGACGGGCCAGCCGGACGAATGATACGAGCGGAAATTTTGACTCGGAAAGAGAGGACCGCAATAACGAGAAGAGCCGCGGACCCCGTTATTCCAGCAGCTATGACCATTACCGCTTTGAGACGCCCGGGGGCAGCAGACAGGTCGATAAGCAGAATTCCTTCTCTCCGGAGGATGACAGGAAACCGGCTTCCGGGAAGAAGAAAAAAGGAAACCGCGGATGGATCGCTGCGGGGATCGCAGCCGCCGTTCTCGCAGCAGGCTTTTTCCTGTTCTTCGGCATCCGCGCTTTCCTCATGACTGCAGTCAATGTGGCCCGGACTGTTCCTGATACCGGGGCACAGGCGGGACCGGAGGCCGGAGCAGAAGCAGAGGCACCGGCCGAAGAGCCTGAGATCGTCTTCGGAAATCAGGATAAAAAGACGGATACTCCGCAGACTGCCGGGAGAGCCGATACCGAGACGACGGGAGGAAATGAAGATATGACGGTCCCTGAAGTCGTCCAGATGTGTCTCCCTTCCATGGTCGCGATCACGAACACTACAGTGGAAGAATACAGAGATTATTTCGGCGGCACCCGAACATATGAAAATGTCAGTGCGGGATCCGGTATCATTATCGGAGGATCCGAGACGGAACTTCTCATCGCGACCAACAATCATGTTATCGCGAACTCTTCGGATATCACTGTCACTTTCATCGACGACACAGTCTGCCCGGGAACGATCAAGGGGCAGGCAAGCGATGAGGATCTTGCGATCATCAGCGTGAGCCTCGCTGATATTTCCGCAGAGACAAGAGAGAAGATCGCGATTGTTGCGATCGGTAATTCGGATGAGCTGCAGGTGGGTGAGACTGTCGTTGCGATCGGCAATGCGCTCGGCTACGGACAGTCCGTATCAAGAGGCGTCGTGAGTGCTTTGAACAGAGATGTCACTGTGGATGGCGTTACCCATACTCTCATCCAGACGGATGCCTCCATCAATCCGGGCAATTCCGGAGGAGCCCTGCTGAATCTTCGGGGTGAGCTCATCGGAATCAATGAAGTCAAGTATGTCAATACGGATGTCGAGGGAATCGGTTATGCGATCCCGATCAATGCGGCAGAGCCGATCCTCACGAACCTTGGCAGCCGTGCCAAGAGAGAAAAAGTCAGTGATGAAGACCGCGCTTATATCGGGATCAAGTGTGTCGGCGTGAACAGTGAATATGTTCAGTACGGATATCCGGCAGGGGTCTATGTGAGCGAGGTGACACCGGGCGGACCTGCGGAACAGGCGGGGCTCCGCACAGGCGATATCATTACAGCCATTGATGGTGTTCCGGTTTCCACAACAGATCAGCTGCTGGACAATCTTGAATACTTCTCGGCCGGTGAAACGATCGAATTTTCCGTCAGCCGTCAGGGCGAGCAGCCCGGATCATTCGAGACGACCAAGATCCCGATCACGCTCGGCAGGAGAAGTGAGTCCGGGCTGGATGATCCTGCAGAGGGAGGATCCGCGGCGGCTCCGGAGGAGAATTCCGGAAATGAAGAGCGTAACGACTGGGGCTTCCCGACACTGCCGGAATGATAAGGAAATGGTCTGATCAATGATATATGGAAGAAGGCTGCCTCGGCCGGGGCAGCCCTTTTCTATATCGGGACGAACGAACCGGACGGCTGTACAGCCCATTGCCGCTGCGCAAATATCTCTTGTTGGATGGATTTGTTCGCTGTACAATTATCTGAGGATCAGATTCCTGATGCCTCCGTCGAATTGCCGCCGCGCGATCATGAGGAAGGCGATTCGTACCCTTCGCGGCGCTAAAAGAACATAGAGGCATGTCTGATGATCCGCGCAGGGTATGCGCGGACGTAAATTATTATGAAAGAGAGAAATTTATGCCGGATAAAACAGATGATACAAAGAAAGAAATCGAAGAGTCCGTAAAGGAATCCGAGAAGAAAAAAACGGACCGGTACTGTTCTGTATGCCACAGGCCGGAGTCCGTCACAGGACCTCTTGTGACGCTGGGGGATATGTCTGTCTGCAATGACTGTATGCAGAAGAGCATGGATTATATGAGAAATTCCAATTTCGATCTGGGCTCTCTCTTTAAAGGTCTTTCGAATTTCCCGAATATTTCCTTCCTGAACTTCGGAGGGGAAGAAGCACCGCGGAAAGCGCCGAAGGCAAAGAAGGAGGAGGAAATTCATTTTGAGATGAATGACATCCTCCCGCCGCATAAGATCAAGAAGCGGCTTGATGAGTATGTCATCGGCCAGGAACGGGCAAAGAAGATCATGTCTGTCGGTGTCTATAATCATTATAAGAGAGTCATCGGCGAGCAGCGCCTTCAGGAGGCAGCAAAAAAAGACAAAGAGGCGGATCCGAATGCCGCGATGCCGGTCGAGATCCAGAAATCCAATATGCTCATGATCGGTCCCACCGGCAGCGGAAAGACGTATCTGGTCCAGACGCTGGCAAGGCTTCTGGATGTTCCGCTCGCGATCACGGACGCGACGTCGCTGACGGAGGCCGGATATATCGGCGATGATATCGAGAGTGTCGTCTCGAAGCTCCTCGCGGCTGCGGACAACGATGTCGAGAGGGCTGAGCACGGCATTATATTTGTCGATGAGATCGACAAGATCGCAAAGAAAAAGAATACGAATCAGAGAGATGTCAGCGGGGAAGCGGTCCAGCAGGGAATGCTGAAGCTTCTGGAGGGGGCTGAGATCGAGGTGCCTGTCGGAGCGACCAGCAAGAACGCGATGGTACCTCTGAAGACAGTCAACACGAAGAACATCCTGTTCATCTGCGGAGGGGCATTTCCCGATCTTGAGACGATCGTGAAAGAACGGCTTACGAAGAGAAGCTCGATCGGATTCCATGCCGACCTTAAGGATAAATATGACGATGATCCCGATATCCTCACGAAAGTGACCGTGGAGGATCTCCGAAAGTTCGGCATGATTCCCGAGTTCCTCGGACGCCTTCCGATCATCTTTTCTCTGGAGAGTCTTACGGAGGATATGCTCGTCCGTATTCTTCACGAGCCGAAGAATGCTATTTTGTCCCAGTATGAAGCCCTTCTTGCGATGGATGAGGTAAAGCTGACATTTGAGGATGATGCCCTGCACGCGATCGCGGAGAAAGCGGTGAAGCAGGATACGGGGGCGAGGGCGCTCCGCTCCATCATAGAGGAGTTCATGCTGGACATAATGTATGAGATCCCGAAGGATGACAATATAGGAGAAGTCATTATCACCGGGGACTACATTCGGGGGACGGGCGGACCGCGCATTCTGATGCGGACCTGAAACGGGATGTAATTTTGTACAGACGTTCGACAAAGCGCTCAAAATCGTGTATCATTAATTCTGATGGAGAAGGCGAAGCAGATCGGCCGGGCTTTTACGATCAGGCCGAAAAAGGTATCAGAAATCAGAGGGCGGGAAGCGGTCAGATTTTTTTGGATCAGAGAGGACCTTCTCCCAGTCTGGCCGGAATAAGATAACTGCACTTTATTTATTGGGAGGAACAGATCATGTCAGATGATTTTTTTAGCGATTTAGGAAAATCCATATCACGTGTTACTCAGAAAGCGGTGGGCCGCACAGGTGAGCTCTTTGAGACGACGAAGATCAATGCGCAGATTTCCGGAGAACAGCGTGAGATCGAAAAGCTGTATGCGAAGATCGGAGCGATCGTTTATCGGAAGATCCTGAACGGCACGATGGAAGTCGATGATGATATCGCGTCGATCGTCGATGATATCCGCGCCCATGCCGGTCAGCTGGCGTCCCGCAGGAAGGCACTGGCAGGAGTAAAGAGGATGAGAGTCTGCCCGGCCTGCGGAGAGCTGATCGCGACAGATGTAGCATTCTGCCCGAAGTGCGGAACACCGGTCGTTGTAGATCCTCCTGCTGTGCCGGAAAAAACAGAGGACGGGGAAGACGACGACTGGACGGAAACGGAGGAGTAAATGAACTGGCTGTTCTTTTCGACGATCCTGTATAAAATCGATGATATCCTGAAGAGGAAAGCGGAGGGAAAACTTGAGGTGGGCGGTGAACCGGTTGACTGCCTGAACGGAAAAGTGCGCCTTGAGAGGATCCGGAACAAGGGAATCGCAGGCGGAAAGTTCAGTGACAGGGAGGAGGGCGTTCGAAACCTGACAACGCTCGCCTTTGGGGGAATTATTCTGCGGTTCCTCGCGGAGCTTCCTAAAAAAGGGCATACTGCTAAAAAGTTCGGCCTGGCCATGACGGCCGGAGGCGCGGCCGGGAATCTGGCGGACAGATGGAAGCGCGGAAGCGTAACGGATTTTATCAGTGTGCGTGTCGGAGGTCTTCGCAAGATCGTGTTCAATCCTGCGGATATTTTTATCGGGATCGGCGGTCTTATTGCGGCTCTGGACACATTCTTCAGTAAAGAATAAAGATTCATGAAAATTTCAGAGAATAAAATATATCTATATGCGACGGCATTCTTTTCCGGAATGTCCGTCATGGCTGTTGAGATGGGGGCGAGCAGGCTGCTCACCCCATACTTTTCATCTTCCCAGGTGATCTGGACGGTCATTATCGGCATGATCATGATCGCAATGGCGATCGGAAATGTCTGGGGCGGGAGAGCCGCGGATAAGAACCCGGACGCAATGCATCTCTATCGGCGCATACTGATCGCGGCGGTCTGGATCGCAGTGATCCCGCTTGTCGGACGATATGTGATCCTCGGTGTGACCTACGTCGTCGTCCGGTTCATATCCGGAAATTATCTGGTGTGGGCATCCTTCGGGGCCTGCCTTGTCCTGTTTGTATTTCCGCTCATGCTGCTCGGAACGGTTACCCCATCCCTTATCAAGTATGCGACGGGGAATCTGACCGATAACGGAAAGACAGTGGGAACGATCGAGGCTTGCGGGACGATCGGGAGCATTCTCGGCACCTTTCTCCCGACATTCATAACGATCCCGAATTTCGGGACAGCGGCGACATTCTACATTTTTTCTGCGATCCTGGCGCTGCTGGCGTTCCTTTATTTCCTGAGTGCGGGAAAGGGAGCAGTAAAAGGCGGAGTCGCGGCGGGAGTTATCATTACGCTCCTTTTTATCCCTTTTGATTACAGCTTCGCCTTCTGGGAGAAGGGCCTCGTCTATGAGGGTGAATCGATTTACAACTATCTGCGGGTGCGGGAAGATCCGGAGAGCGTGATCCTCTCGACGAATGTCCTTGAGGGCGTCCAGTCGATTTATAAGAAGAGCGGCGGTCTGACCGGAATGTATTATGATTACGCGCTGGCTGCTCCGCTCATGGCGGACACGGGCAATGAAGAACCGCATCTCCTCATTCTGGGGATGGGGACAGGTACGTATGCAAAGCAGTGCAGGAGCTATTTTCCTGAAATCGTATCGGAGGGTGTAGAGATCGACCGGAAAATAGTGGATCTTTCGCGGAAATATTTCGACCTTCCGGAGGATATTTCGGTGGAAGTCGGAGACGGAAGGGCGTATCTGAGAAATGCCGGGACCTATGATGTGATCATGGTGGATGCCTATCAGGACATAACGATTCCTTTTCATATGTCCACCACAGAGTTTTTCGGGATGGTGAAGGAACACCTGAATCCGGGCGGCGTCATGGTCGTGAATATGAATATGATGACGGATCAGCAGGGCGGGATCAATGATTATCTGATCGATACGATCTGCAGTGTCTTTCCGGAAGTCGTCACCGTCACGGTGGGGAACAACACGAACCAGGAGCTTTTCGCAGGAGAAGAGTCCGGTCTGGCGGAAAGGCTCGCCGAACGCATTTCGCAGATGGATGAGGATGACCCCCTGAAGTACCAGATGGAGACTGTGCTGAAAAAGCTTGTCCGGGAAGAAGGCGGAAACTATATTCTGACGGACGATAAGGCGCCGGTCGAGCTGCTGGGAATGCAGGCGCTTGACAATCTGATCTCAAGCACGCTCGAGTCCTACGGCGGGATCGAAAATCTTCTGTGAGATACAGACAGGAGACCAGAGCGGCAGAAGAAATTCGGAAAACAATTTCATTTCGGCGGGGGATAGAGGCGAAAATGGCGGATACTATGGATGACAGAACGATATACAGAAGAGCAGGAAAGCAGGCGGAGCATGAGGGTGCCCGTATTCTGATCGCAGAGGACAGCCCGCTCCATCGGGCTCTGATCACGATCCAGCTCACGATGGCAGGATATGTGGTGGAGGAGGTCTATAACGGGATAGAAGCGGTCAGCCGGATAGAGAATTCGGCGCCCGGTTACTATGACGCGGTCGTCATGGATGTCTACATGCCGGTTGTTGACGGGATCGAGGCGACAAAGAGGATCCGTGCCCTGAAGGATCCGGTCAGGGCTTCCGTGCCGATCACTGCGCTCTCCTCTGATTCCACGGAATCGGAGAAAGAGCTTGCCCTTCTTGCGGGGATGGATGAGTATCTTGTGAAGCCGCCGGATCAGGATGTTCTGGTCGACGCGATCGAGCTGATCATAGGGAAGCATGAAGAGAAGGCAGGGAAGTGTTAGTCAGCAGGTGAAAAAGGCGGTACCGGGCGATATTTCCGCTTCGAAAGCCCTGTGTGCCCGGACAGATCGAAAAATGGCTTTGGCATGTTCAATTTGCCGAAGCCTTTTTTTTCTTCATCGCGCAATACTCGTGTCTTTAGACATGAGATACGCGCGCAAAGTGATACTTGCCGTCATCGTGCAGTATTTGTGACTTTAGAATCCATGAGATACACACTGCACAAAGAAACGCCGGGGCCTTCACACGCAGTTTGACAGCACTTTGCCGGACTGATATAATTAAAAGGCATATGTCCGGAAACACGGGTGTGCAGGGATTCGGTTTGGCAGATGTCAGCTTTCGCTGCCCTGAATCCCGCGCCAATTCTCGCGAGCGAGACCGGATCTTCATCGCGGGACTGCACTCGCGATGAAGGCAAGTTTCACTTAGCGCGCGTATCTTATGATGAAAATCTCGAGTATTGCGCGGGGAAGAATAAATAACTCAAACTTCCCACATGTATTTATCTCAGTGGGAAAGACTCCCGCTCCTGTGAGCGGGAGACAGGTCAATATCCTGCTCGTCTCAGTGGCGGGGTTCAATCCCCCATTGAGATAAACGCCTCAGCTCCACAATGCTCCACGGGAGCATTGTTACGCATGCGCAGGCACGGCGGATCGCAGCCTTACCGTGAGGAAGGTGCTTCGCACCATGCGCGGCGCGGCAAGAATGCTGAGGCGTTCCTGAATCCGGGCGCCTGAAGTAAAGGATGTGGAAGTTCTGGTAAATATTCAGTTTTTGGGAGAAATGGATGAAATTACTTTCTGTGGTCGTGCCATGCTACAACGAGGAAGCTGCGCTGCCGTATTTTTATGAGGCGATCAGGAAGGTCGCTCTGGATTTTGCCGAGAAGGATGTGGAATTTGAATTCCGCTTTGTAAATGACGGTTCCAAAGACGGAACGCTTAAGGTCCTGAAGGCGCTTCGGGAGAAGGATCAACGGGTGCATTACATTTCCTTTTCCAGAAATTTCGGGAAGGAAGCAGCGCTCTATGCGGGACTTACTGCTGCAAAGGGAGATTATATCACTCTGATGGACGCCGACCTGCAGGATCCGCCTGAGAAGTTATACGAAATGTACAGCGCAGTGACGGAGGAAGGCTATGACTGCTGCGGTCTCCGCCGTGTTTCGAGAAAAGGCGAACCGCCGGTGCGATCTTTTTTTGCCCGGCAGTATTATCATATTTTCAATAAAATTTCAGATGTCGAACTGGTCGACGGCGCGAGGGATTTCCGCCTGATGACCCGTCAGATGCTCGATGCGGTACTGAGTCTGAAGGAAGTGAACCGGTATTCAAAGGGAATCTTCAGCTGGGTGGGATTCAATGTCAAGTGGCTCGAGTATGAAAATGTAGAGCGTGTCGCAGGCGAGACGAAATGGAATTTCTGGAAGCTCCTCGCCTACTCTGTAGAGAGTTTTGTGGATTTTTCCGTCGCGCCACTGCACTTTGTTTCGGTCATGGGGATCCTTACGACCTTTATCGCAGTGCTTGCGATCATCTTCGTTATCATCCGCCAGCTCGCGTTTGGGGGTTCTGCCTACGGATGGCCTTCTCTTGTGTGTATTATTCTTCTGCTCGGAGGGCTTCTGATCTTCAGCATCGGTATAGTCGGAGAGTATCTGGCGAAAATGTATCTGGAAATCAAGGACCGGCCGGTCTATATCGTGAAAGAGGAAGAGTAACATATGCTTTTTTCTGTTAAGGGTTTCAGGGATTTCCTGAAAAGGTCTCCATGGATCTGTCCGCTCGTACTTGCTGTGCTGATCCTGGCATACGGCGGGAAAGTCATCTATCAGACAGTCTCTCTGGATCTTGAGATCATGCTTGAGAGTCCCAATGCTCTTTATCGGGCCTGGTCTGCCTTCGGAAGATGGAGCCTGATCCTTTATAAGTGGATTTTTTGCATGTGGAATTACAACGCCGGGATCGAGACGGGACTGCTCCTTCTGAATCTGGCAGCAGCGATGTTTGCATTCGCCTATCTGCTGGACACACTGACCGAAGGAAAAAATCCGCTTGGAGTGGCAGCCTTTACGGCGCTTTATCTCACGCATCCTGTCTGGGGCGAGCAGTTCCTGTACATGCTGCAGGGAGCAGCGATCTCTTTTGCCGTCTTCCTTATGCCTGTCGCACTCATGCTGTATACAGATGGGATCAGGGGGAAAAAACCGGTGAGGATCATCGCAGGTATTCTTCTTGGCGGCTTTGTCTTTGGCTGTTATCAGTCCTTCGTCATCATGACGGCCGTCGGGCTGGCAGGGATCTATCTCTTTGAGATGCACCGGACAAGACCGAAATTTGTCCGGGGATTTCTGACAGGAGTCCTCTATGTCCTGCATGTGCCGCTCGCCTTCCTTGTGAGCAAAGCCGGATCTTCCGTGCAGAAAATGCTTTACGCGAATAATTCCACGTCCAATTATCTCACGGACCAGATCCGCTGGGGAAAAGATTCTGCGGACGAGTGTCTGAAGGTCAT